>NZ_JBXWSH010000037.1:0-1364 GCF_059613325.1 Ruegeria sp. BHSA191 | reverse complement strand
GTCCTGTGTGGATGGCGTCTGCTTTGCAAGGACAAAATGCTCTGATTGCGCGGCTGGTCAGTACAGTCCTGTGTCCGGCCTTTGATTGCGGCATTTGCTTGAGCCGCTGGCCTTGATGGGTTCCGTGAACCTGGTCCCAATCGGCAAAGCGAACCTGAGAGTTCAGGACGAAGCTCGGGTTTTCCGGGTTCTCGGATGACCGCACGTGCCATCATGGCATTCGTCTTGCAATTCTTTTTTGTTCAGTGCCTCCGGTTATGCCGCTGATTGCCGGTAGTATGTTTCTTTGGTGAGGATCGCCCAGATGATCCGTGCGGCTTTGTTTGCCATCGCGATCGTGGCAAGTCGGACGGGTTTGCGCTCGAGGAGTTGCATGATCCAAGGATGCACGCGTTCTGGATAGCCGCGGGCGCGCTGTACTTGTGAGGTCATACCGATCACCAGAAGCCTTCTTATGTAACGGTCACCCTTCTTGCTAATCCGGCCGAGGCGTTCCTTGCCACCACTCGATCTGTTCAATGGGGTGAGACCAAGCCAAGCAGCAAACTCGCGCCCGTTCTTGAACTGTTTGCCGTCGCCGATGGTGGCGACGATGGCAGAGGCGGTGATTGGACCAACACCAGGGACGGTTCTGATCCGCTTGGCCCGTTCATCGATCCGCGAATGATACTCGATCAGTTTGTCGTAGAACACCACGCGCTCGTCGAGTGCAACAACCTGCTCGCAGAGGGTTTTGAGCATGCTCTTCGCAACGTCTGGCATGTCCGGGCAATCGTTGGTTTTGAACCCTTTGACGAAGCGCATCGCCGCCACCGGCCCGTTCCCGATCACATGACCAAACTCTCGAAGAAGACCCCGGATCACGTTCAGCATCTGGGTTTTCTGGCGCACGACAAGCTGGCGCACGCGATGCATTGTAAGAAGGGCTTGTTGTTCCTTCGATTTCACAGCGACGAACCGCATGGTCGGTCGCGTGACGGCCTCGCAGATTGCCTCGGCATCAACCGCATCCGTCTTTCCACGCTTCACGTAGGGCTTTACGTAAGTCGCCGGCATGAGGCGCACGTCATGGCCGATTTCAGTCAGCTCACGCGCCCAGTGATGTGCCGACCCACACGCCTCAATTCCGACGAGGCAGCTCGGCAGGGTCTCAAAGAACTTCAGCAATTGTCTGCGGCGGATCGAACGATTGAAGACAACCGTACCGTCATCAGCGATCCCGTGGACCTGAAAGACGTCTTTACCGAGATCCAATCCTATCGTCGTGACTTCCATGGTGGGGCTCCTTTCCTTGCAGAAGATGTCTTCTGCAGTTTGCCGCAAAGCGCGACGGTTGGCTGCAGACGCCATCCACCCCATCCGCA
>NZ_JBXWSH010000036.1:0-1744 GCF_059613325.1 Ruegeria sp. BHSA191 | reverse complement strand
TTCGCCGCCGTTCACGCCTCAGTTCTAAACTTGTTCAACTCAGAGCGCAGCCTGTCTTCTAGAACAAATTTCAATCTTAACAGCGCTGCCGCTATCGCAGAGTGGCGCGGTTTCTGCACCGAATAAAGTGCAGGCATCCTGCCCTTTGTGAGACTGGTTCGCACTAGTCTGCCAGCACCGCCACCCACCCCTATCTCTGTCAGCACAGTCCGTCTTTCCCTGTTTTCTCCCCTTTTTCCAAGCGCTTGGGCCATGCCATCTGCCAGAGAGACGACTGTAATTCAGTGAACTGGCGCGATTTCCGCGCAACGTCTCCGAAGGCACCATAACGCGCTTCGGTTAGCGTCAAGATTCCCTGCTAACAGGGATTTAACAGGGAAATTCTTCAAGTTTTGGACTTTTGAGCGATGTTCCACCCTGAATCTGTGCGCGTTATCAATGCATTGCGGAAGAATTCCCTACGCAAATTAACAGGGAATATTTTCGCGATTATCAGGAAACTTTTCGGAAAGAACAGGGAATGCCGCATCCAGATCAGGGAAGCCACTGACCGCTTTTGAAGCCGAACAATCGGGCCTGGGCATCCCAGTCCAGTGGCACTGGTTTTCGGATTATCCGTTCGAGGGTCAGGTTCGTCGGCTGGCGCCCCTCAAGGATTGCGCTCTGGATCTCGGGCGACAAGAACGCCAGCTGCGATCGCGTGCGAATGTAGGATTCTGCATGCCCCGTCGCCACGGCGATCTCTCCAAGGGGCCTGCCGTTGCGCAATTCTGCTGCCCAGACATGCGCACGGGAAAGAGCGCGAAGTAGCGTACGATCTGGTTGAGGCTCGCGGTCGCCGATGACGATCCTTACTTCGACACCGCGTCGGCGCAGTTCGAATGGAACCTCAATCGTCAGAACCGCGCGGTCTATCTCATTGGGTTGCACTCCAAGTGCCTCGGCCAGTGCGTCCGCATTCAGCTTCAAGACAATGTTGCGCTTCTCGATCTGCCCCTCGTCCAGGATCTTTTGAAGAAGACCGTTCGCGCCCTCTGAGAGTCGACAGGTGAGGTGCTGTGCCTTTGTTAAGATCGCATCACCGCGCTGCAGATCGGGCCGTACGCAAATCCGATGGTCGCGGGCCAGTTTCCCGATATGCCGTGCACTAGCGTTCGCCACAGCCTGCTCCAGAGCGTTTGCCGGCAATCGCCAGCCACGGGGGTCGGTCCCGCCAGAGACCAGCCGGTTCGAGACATAGTATCGGATTTGCCGTCCATGACGCCGAGTGTGCGTCGGGGTCAATCGGTCTCCAGTTTCATCATGCAACTTACCAGTGAGAGGGGCGGCACATTTTGACCCTATCCGTTGGGTGGTAGTCTTTCGGCCCCGCGGCCGTGCACTGGCAGCCGCCAGCTTTTCCTGGACCCGGTCCCAAACCGCCTCGCAGACAATCGGCTCATGCTGCCCATCCCAGATCTGGATCTTGTGGCGGATCTTGCCGACGTAGATCGGGTTGCGCAGCAATGCGTAGATCTGGCCGCGCGAGAACGGATTGCCACCCTGGACCCGCCCGGAGCGGAAGCGGTGCAGCTTGGAGCGCAGGCCCAGATCATTGGCCCGGCGCATGACCGCGTTCAGGCAGCCGAGGTCATCGTAGAGCGCGAAGATCGTCCGAACGGTTTCTGCCTCAACTGCGTTGATGACGAGACCGCGGGTTTTTGGATCTGGATGCGGATTGTACCCGAGCGGCGGGACGCCACCC
>NZ_JBXWSH010000035.1:0-4720 GCF_059613325.1 Ruegeria sp. BHSA191 | reverse complement strand
TGTTTGCATCGACAAACTTGTCCGTAGCCCCGACACCGGGATTCTCGTGGTCTCCGACAAAAAGGAAAATCAATCCATGACGCCGTTGATCTGCCGGCAATGAGGCAAAATGCTTGGCCATGGCCATCTGCATCGCCACTCCGCCGCCATTGCAATGTTGGGCGTACAAGAACCCATCGATATGCGTCACATGCAAAATATATTTGCCAGATTGACCCGGAAGAATGCCGTAGACATTGTACGAAAACCGTTGGTCCGGCCCCTGTTCTTCGCCTTGAACGTCAAGCCGCATGCGTACCGGCTGATCTGCAGTTGCGCGGTCCAGCAACTTGCGCAGATAATAGCCATCCTGATTGTTGATCACGGTCCATGGCAACGCGAGGCCCAGGTTTTCGCCACCACCGATGGCCCCGACCCGCGTGGCCACAACCGATGCATTGGGCACATCGGACCAGACGATCACCCCCGCAGGTTGCCCGTATTCGCCGATTGCAATGCGCGAATACGCTGTACGCGCACTGTGGAAGAGACCACCCGGCAACCCGCGCGAACGAAGCAGAACAAGCTTGTCTGTCAGGTCGCGGCCCATCAGTTCGGCGGGCGTGCCTTCACCCACAAAGATGACTTCCGCTTCGACCCCTCCGATGGGAGTCGTGGCTGACTGGTAGCTCGTCAGAGCGTTTTCGAACGTGTAGGTCTCGCCCTCCCCGAATGAGGGAGCGGTAAGGATGGTCAGTTCAAGGTGTTCAAGATACCAAAGCGGGCGACGTGCCGGAACGAGGTCTTTGCGCACATCTTCAAAGCCAAACTCCTTGAGCTTGCTTTCGACGTAGTCAGATGCTTCGCGCTCGTATTTGGTGCCCTGAATGCGCCCCCAGATCAGATTCCCGTCGTTCTTGGACTTTATGGAGATACCGGTCAGATGATCGAGGTATTCACCGATATCGCGGGCCACAATGGTGGCGCGGGGATCCATGCGCGGATCCAGAATTTGGGGCGTCTGCGGAATGTCAAACGGCTGGATGAGCCCGGACAACTCCGCCTGTTTCTTCGCGGCCATTTCCTCAGGGGTCAGGAAGGAGACTTCGCCAAGACTTCTGATCAAAGCTTCCGGGCTGTCTGCCATTCTCTGATCGGACAAATTGCCATCCGCGCTCACAGCGTGTGGGAAACCGAAAGCCAAGATCCCAAGGACAAAAGTTGCGGCAGAAAGTCGAAATGAATGCATATGCTGGTTCCTTTTGCTTGGATGAAATTGATTTTCCCCACGGGCCCGTGGTGAGTACTTTGGTATCAAACCGGGATGTACTTGCATGAATAAGGTGCCCAGCGGTCTTTCCAAGGGCGCGCCTCTTCCAGTTCGAAAGCCAACTCGTAGAGCAAACGGTCGTTGCCCGTGGCCGTCTGGAACATCGATCCGATCGGCAGACCCGTCTCCGGATCCCAGTTCAGCGGCACCGACATGGCCGCATGACCTGAGACGTTTACGGGTGCCGTGTATGACAAACCTGCCTGCAGAAAGTTGACGACGGACTCGTTGACCATCGTGTCGGGTGACAGTGCATTCGCGTCAATGGACAAAAAGGGCATGCAAGGTGACAACAAAAGATCGACGTCACTGAAGACCTGAGTGAAAAGCCCCGGCACCGTCGCGAGATACTCCAGACCTGCCGCCTGTACGTCTGCTGGTATATTGCTGCCGTATTCGATCAGGCTCGCCGTAAAGACATCAAGGAGACCACTGTCCATCGCGTTGGTTCCAGTAATCGCTCTCGCCTGATCGGAGAACACGCCAAACTGGCCGAGGAACGCGCCGTTGAAATTCGTGAAGAATTCGGAGGCATTTATTGGAATGGCCGCCTCGACAACTTCGTGGTCCAGGTCCCGCAGCAACTGCGCCGTATTCTCTTGGGCGGCGGCAACTGCCGGATGAACCGGTTCGCCGCCATCCAGCGTGAGGGCAAATCCTATCCTGAGCCGATTTGTTGACGGTCCCGTGACCAGCCCGATCGTAGGAAACGGCCCGTTCGGGTCTTCCGTGTGCACAAACAACGCAGCACTGTCTCGAACCGTGCGGCTGATTGCCTGATTGGTCTTGAATGGCCCGTGCATGCCGCCAGCTTCGCCGGGCAGCATGCGTGCCCGGCTCGGTTTTATACCGAACAAACCCTGCGCGCCGGTTGGCAAACGATTAGAGCCGCCTCCATCCGTACCGTGGGCCAAAGGCACCATGCCCGAGGCGACCGCAGCTGCGGCCCCCCCGGAGGAGCCAAGAGCGGATACGGACAGATCCCAAGGGTTGCGCGTCGCGCCGAAAGCCGAGTTGTTCGTGATGATACCCAACTGCGCGAACTCCGGCACATTCGTCATTCCGATGATGTTCATGCCGGCGGCTTCAACCCCGTCGATGTAGGGAACGTTTTCAGCAGGGATATTCGACAACATCATTCGCGACCCGTCCGTCCGACGCACGCCGCCGACGTCAATCATGTCCTTGATCAGGATCGGCATGCCCGCAAATGTCGTATCCGCCGAGATCGTTTCTGCCTTCTCGAAGGCTCGTTCATAGGTGCGGGTCGTGATCGCATTGACGATGGGTTCCACCGCCTCAATCCTGCGGATCGTGATTTCGACTGCTTCACGAGTGGAGATTTCACCTTTCTTGATCAACTCGGCCATGCCTAGCGCATCGTAGTCAATGAATTCATCACTTCGTTTTGGAGCGGCCTGTGCAGGTTTGGCAACAGCCGGTGCAAACGCGGCGTACGACACCGTGCCAATCATATTTTTCAAAATCCTGCGCCGTGACGGCATTCCAAGACCTCGATCGTAGCCTGACAACGTAAGCAGATTACTCGGCCACTTTTGGAAGTAAACGCATAGAAATAAGTGAGTAAGCCGCAAGGTTGGATATGGCGGGCGTGTGCGACCGCTTCGTACGCACCGCGGTCATCAATGCGAACCGCGGAGAATGTCTGCGTTGAGCACAAAGTAAACATCACTCGTTTGTCGGAGGTCTGAAGATGTTTCACGCTTGACCAAGTCGAGTTTTATTGAGGAAAACGGTCCAGTCGAACCTAAGAGGCCCATTCATGTTGCACAGTTTAAAGCGCACATTCGTCGTCCTGCTCACAGTAGTTGTTGTAGAACCCGCCCTTGCGCAGCAGACAACGCCTCTCGACGATGCGACGATTGCCGACGCTTATGTATACCTGCTGGGTCGTGCGCTTGTTGACCGACAAGAGAAGACAGACATTGCCGAGGATGGGGTAGACTACAACGTCATTAAGTATAACCCTGTTGGTGCCGCCGACTTCGTGAACCCCAACCTCGATGTAGCCTATCTCGAAGCCTGGATTGCGGTCGATGATCAAAGCGCCGTCTTACTGGCGGTTCCGCAGGTCGAAGGCCGCTACTATACGGTCCAGATCTGCGATGAGTGGGGCAATGTTGTCACCAACATCAACGAGCGCGACTATCCTCTGAACCCTTACGGAACATATGCCTTCGTGACGCCCGACACGGTTGCCGAGATACCGGAGGGCGCCGTACCTGTCGTGCTGCCCTCCCGAAAGGCAAAGATGCTGGCGCGGGTCGAGCTGCAAACGGATGTGGAAGGTGCAGTTTCCCTACAACGCCAATTCACGATGTCCACTCTCGGCGAACCTGCGATTTCGACTCCTTCAAGCTTGCCTATCTTCGATAACCAGTCACTGATCGGTGTGGAGATTTTCGATCATACAGATGAATTACTCTCAGCGGCGCTGGATAGCATTCCGGTTGCGCCACAGATGCAAGCCAAGGTTCGGGCCGTGGCGCGTGTAGCCTCTGATCCAGCGCAGCGGGACGCCCTTGCAGGCGCGATTCTTGAAACCGTCATTCCGCAATTTTTGAAGTTTGCGGTGACCGAAGCAGGTTCCTTTCAGAACAACTGGTTGGGCGTCTTGGTGGGCGGCATCTACGGCGACGACTACTGGATCAGAACAGCGGCCAATCTGGTTGGGATCTGGGCGAACACAACGCATGAAGTAATCTACTTCGTCGCCACTACCGATGGGAACGGCAAGCCGCTGGATGGCAGCAGCACCTATGTTATCGAATTCAACGAAACTAGCAGTCCCGATGCGGTAGTGAACGGATACTGGTCGGTTATCTTAGTGGATCTACCCGATTACCGTGTGGTTCCAAATGCAATCGATAGGTTCAATTTCAACTCCTATTCGCCGCTTAAGAAGGACGCGGATAGTGGTGTGTCCATGTTTATCGCCCCGGCGGAGAACGGTTCTTTTCCTTCCGCGAATTGGCTGCCCTCCGCTGAAGGAAAACCGTTTTCGCTGACGTTCAGGACCTATGTTCCGAAAGAGATTGTAAAAGCGGGCAACTGGTTTCCGCCGAAAATTCGGAAGCTGAATTGATTGTCGGCTTCGTCCGCAACTCGGACATCGGCACCCGAAAACTTGCTGCGCAGTGAATGAATGACCGCTTTTCTTTCTGCGGTGCGGCTCAGGGATCTGGCGACTAGTTCGCTGCGCCTGCGAGGTTCAGAGATGGAGCACTTCCGCTTTGGGCTCGTCTCAGTCATCTGAGGCTTTTTATCAGATGACTGGTGTGCGGATGGGGTGGATGGCGTCTGCAGCCAACCGTCGCGCTTTGCGGCAAACTGCAGAAGACATCTTCTGCAAGGAAAGGAGCCCCACCATGGAAGTCACGACGATAGGAT
>NZ_JBXWSH010000034.1:2500-6067 GCF_059613325.1 Ruegeria sp. BHSA191 | reverse complement strand
TTGGTTGCGGGGAGAGGATTTGAACCTCTGACCTTCAGGTTATGAGCCTGACGAGCTACCTGGCTGCTCCACCCCGCGCCATTTTTTTGGCGTTCGGCCTGCAGAGATTTTTTGAGGCCGTTTTTTGATTTTTTGATCGTTTAGAGAGTTTGGGGATTTTTCTAGGTTTGGCGGTGACCTACTCTCCCGGGGCTTGAGCCCAAGTACCATTGGCGCTGCAGCACTTAACTTCCGGGTTCGGGATGGGACCGGGTGTTTTGCTTGCGCTATGACCACCAAACCGAGGAAAATCCCCACGTCGACTTTCTTGCGAGCAAGAAAGCGACGGGTGGCAGACAGCGTCTTTTGCTTGCAAAAGGCGCGTTGCCACTCGGTTGTATAATCAATCAATATCGCGGCTTGGTGCTGCGACGCTATCCATTGTCAAGGTCGGTGTATGCTTTTGGTTTGATTTGTCTTTCTGTTACTGGATCAAATCAAGCCTATCGGGCGATTAGTACCGGTCAACTGAACGCATTGCTGCGCTTACATCTCCGGCCTATTGACGTGGTGGTCTTCCACGGCCCTCAGGGAGACCTTGTTTTGAGGGGGGCTTCCCGCTTAGATGCCTTCAGCGGTTATCCTGTCCGATCATAGCTACCCTGCACTGCCGTTGGCACGACAACAGGTCCACCAGTGGATCGTTCACCCCGGTCCTCTCGTACTAGGGGCAACTCCTCTCAAGTCTCCTACACCCACGGCAGATAGGGACCGAACTGTCTCACGACGTTCTAAACCCAGCTCACGTACCTCTTTAAACGGCGAACAGCCGTACCCTTGGGACCTGCTCCAGCCCCAGGATGAGATGAGCCGACATCGAGGTGCCAAACACTGCCGTCGATATGGACTCTTGGGCAGTATCAGCCTGTTATCCCCGGCGTACCTTTTATCCGTTGAGCGATGGCCCTTCCACTCGGGACCACCGGATCACTATGGCCGTCTTTCGACTCTGCTCGACTTGTCAGTCTCGCAGTCAGGCTGGCTTCTGCCATTGCACTCAACGAGCGATTTCCGACCGCTCTGAGCCAACCTTCGCGCGCCTCCGTTACGCTTTAGGAGGCGACCGCCCCAGTCAAACTACCCGCCACGCAGGGTCCCGGATCCGGATGACGGACCGCGGTTAGACATCAAGAATGCAAAGGGTGGTATCTCAAGGGAGGCTCCACAGGAACTGGCGTCCCTGCTTCGAAGCCTACCACCTATCCTGCACATTGCAGTCCTGATGCCAGTGCGAAGCTGTAGTAAAGGTGCACGGGGTCTTTCCGTCTAACCGCGGGAAGCCTGCATCTTGACAGGCAATTCAATTTCGCTGAGTCGATGTTGGAGACAGCGGGGAAGTCGTTACGCCATTCGTGCAGGTCGGAACTTACCCGACAAGGAATTTCGCTACCTTAGGACCGTTATAGTTACGGCCGCCGTTTACCTGGGCTTCAATTCAAGGCTCTCACCTCTCCTTTTAACCTTCAGGCACCGGGCAGGCGTCAGACCCTATACGTCGTCTTGCGACTTCGCAGAGCCCTGTGTTTTTAATAAACAGTCGCCACCCCCTGGTTTGTGCCCCCAGCCCCTAGTTGCCTAGGAACCGGGCCTCCTTCTCGCGAACTTACGGAGGTATTTTGCCGAGTTCCTTCAACATCGTTCTCTCAAGCGCCTTGGTATGCTCTACCAGTCCACCTGTGTCGGTTTAGGGTACGGTCTGATAGGAGGGCTATTTCCAGGAACCTCTCAGCAGCCCAGTCAATCCGATAAGACTGAACTACACCCGAGATCCGTCACCACTCCACGGCCCAGGAATATTAACCTGGTTCCCATCGCCTACGCCTTTCGGCCTCGGCTTAGGGGCCGGCTTACCCTGCTCAGATTAGCTTTAAGCAGGAACCCTTGGACTTTCGGCGAGAGTGTCTCTCACACTCTTTGTCGCTACTCATGTCATCATTCTCACTAGTGATCTCTCCACCGGATGGCTCACGCCCCGGCTTCATCGAAAGCCTCTCTCCTCCAATACGCCCGAAGACGTGAAGGAGGAATGAGACTATGTCACACTACGCTCTGCTACCATGCCTTACGGCATCCGAAGCTTCGGCTCATGGCTTGAGCCCCGTTACATCTTCGCCGCAGGACAACTTGTTTAGACCAGTGAGCTGTTACGCTATCTTTAAAGGATGGCTGCTTCTAAGCCAACCTCCTGGTTGTTTTGGTCGTCCCACCTGCTTTCCCACTTAGCCATGAATTGGGGGCCTTAGCTGTCGGTCAGGGTTGTTTCCCTCTCCACTACGGACGTTAGCATCCGCAGTGTGTCTGCCATCTAGTACTCCCGGGTATTCGGAGTTTGGTTAGGATCAGTAAGCCTGTGGGGCCCCATTACCCATCCAGTGCTCTACCCCCCGGGGTATTCGGATGACGCTCTACCTAAATAGATTTCGCAGAGAACCAGCTATCTCCGAGTTTGATTGGCCTTTCACCCCTAGGCACAGCTCATCCCGATCCTTTTCAACGGATGTGGGTTCGGTCCTCCAGTAAGTGTTACCTTACCTTCAACCTGGCCATGCCTAGATCACTCGGTTTCGGGTCTGATCCCACGAACTCATGCGCCCTATTAAGACTCGCTTTCGCTGCGCCTACACCTAACGGCTTAAGCTTGCTCGTGAGACCAAGTCGATGACCCATTATACAAAAGGTACGCCGTCAGCTCGCAAGGAGCCTCCGACTGATTGTAGGCGTTCGGTTTCAGGTACTGTTTCACTCCCCTCGTCGGGGTGCTTTTCACCTTTCCCTCACGGTACTGGTTCGCTATCGGTCAGCAAGGAGTACTTAGCCTTCGAAGGTGGTCCTCCGATCTTCAGACAGGATTTCACGTGTCCCGCCCTACTTAATACGTCCCATCGAGCTTCGAATACGGGGCTGTCACCCGCTATGGCCATGCTTCCCAACATGTTCTTCTCACTCTCAAGGCTCGGCTGGTCCCCGTTCGCTCGCCGCTACTAGGGGAGTATCAATTGATGTCCTTTCCTCCGGGTACTTAGATGTTTCAGTTCCCCGGGTTTGCTCTTAAAACCCTATGTATTCAGGTCTTAAGTACCTGTCTCAATCCATTATGAACTGCTCGCGCAGATCATAACGAACTGTCAGGTGGGTTGCCCCATTCGGAAATCCATGGATCAAAGCTTATTCTCAGCTCCCCATGGCTTATCGCAGAGTATCACGTCCTTCATCGCCTCTTGCTGCCAAGGCATTCACCAAACGCCCTTCTCGCGCTTGATTTGATCCAGAAAGAGAAAGACAGGATTTGCAGAGCAAATCCAATGACAGGCGCTGGTAACAACCCGTCTCTCTGACTGAACCAAAAGCATACTTTCCCGCCTCCCATCCTGGAACCCATGCTGCCGATGTCGGTCGGCCCCGCACGGAGAATGGAAGACATGCATGATCAGATGAGTGCCGGTCATCCTTGCGGGTGACGATCGGCGCTGATCATGCGGGTTAGTGTACTTGACTTGGACAACTCTGTTCGTTTCAGCCGCGATACCC
>NZ_JBXWSH010000033.1:0-7915 GCF_059613325.1 Ruegeria sp. BHSA191 | reverse complement strand
TCCAGCGCGATTTCCTGCGGCACAAGGCCGATCATCCGACGCGCGGCCCGGAAATCGGCCTGAATGTCGTGCCCGCCCACGGTGACGGTGCCAGAGGTCGGCGTGGTGATCCCGCAGATGGTCGAGATCAGCGTGGTCTTGCCGGCGCCGTTGGGCCCCAGAAGGGCCAGAATTTCGCCCTGCCGGATGTCCAGCGACACGCCCTTGAGCGCCTCGAAACCGTCATCATAGGTTTTGCGCAGATCCTTGATCGAAAGAATGGTCGTCATGCGTCCTTCCCGTTCCGGCGCAGACCCTAGCGCGCCGATCCTGCCCGGAACAGGCCGAATCCGCACAAAGGCATGCGCATCCGTGCAGACCTAGTCGCGCCCGGTCAGGCGGCCCAGCCACCCTTTCCTTTCGGGGTCGGCACTCTCGTCAGGCTGGGCGGGGCCTTCGAAATGCTCCTGCAGGTTGGCGAAGAACTGATCGGCCATCTTCTTGGCAAAGCCGTCGATCAGGCGGCTGCCCAATTGCGCCAGCTTGCCGCCGACCTTGGCCTCGACGTCATAGGACAGAACGGTTCCGCCGCTGTCGCTGGGGGCGAAGGTCACCGTGGCGCCGCCCTTGGCAAAGCCCGCGGCCCCGCCCTTGCCTTCCCCCTCGATGGTCAGGCGCTGACCCTCGACCATGTCCGACATGGTCACCGTCCCCTTGAACGTCGCCTTCACCGGGCCGACCTTCTGCACCACGGTGGCCTCGTACCCGTCGGACGGATTGCCGGTGACCTCTTGCGCGCCGGGGACGCAGGCTTTCAGGACCTCGGGGTCCAGCAGAGCCGCAAAGACATCCGCAGGCGCCGCCTGAATCTCGCGCGTGTCACTCATCTGCATGGGTGCGCCCCCTTTCTTGCCTGGCATGGTTCCCAAAAGACCTAGCCCCGAAAGACGGTAGCTTGCAACAGCCATCATGCGCGGGTGGCGCGGTGCGCCTGCCGCAGGTCGACCTGTGCCTGCAATTCGGCAACCCGCTTCTGGACCAGATCGACATGCAGCCGCGCGTCATACTGGCCCTGCCGGTAAGCGGCCGGCAATCGAAGCTCGGCCAGCCGTTCATCCAGTTCGTGCAAACGCGCCTGCATGTCCCCAAGCTGATCCGGCGACGGGTCGGCGGCAAGCTCAAGCTCGATCTGCCGGATTTCGGGGTAATGCTGCCAGACACGCCACCGTTGCAGATAGGCATAGGCCTTGGGCAGTACACGCACCAAAGGCACCACGATGAAAAAGAATGGCAGGAACAGCAGCAACACGCGGTTGACCTGGGCCGCGATCCAATAGGGCAGAAGATTGTGCCACGTGCTGGGGCCTTCGTCGATCAACCTTCGCGCGGCACTGCTGACCGGCAGGCCCGTTCCTTCGACTCCCGGAAATTCTCCTGCATCGGTGATGATGCCCCGCGCCCGATGCAACTCGATCGCGGCCATCGTCAGACGGTTGACCAGGGCGGGATGAATGTCGGCCTGCACGACCAATCGCGCTTGCAGCGCGATCAACTTGACCGGCCGCGGCGGCAGGACCGGATCCAGTGACATTCCGCCGGCCGGAACCGTGACCACCGTCGCATAGGACAACCGGCGCGAGATCGCCTCGACATGCTCCAGTTCGAGCACCTTCAGCCCCGGCTCCTGATAGGCCGCCAGCAGGTAGGGCGCCTCGATCGGGGCAACGAAGACCGCGATATCCAACCTGTTGTCCAGCAAGGCCTCGGCAGCCTGATCATAATCGAGCGACACATGGATGTTGTCCGCCTCGGACAGGCCGACCACACGCTCGAAATCGCGAAAGGCATCGGCCGTGCCCGACCCGTCCGCGCCACGGTTGATACTAAGGTCTCGCCAAAGCGCCGGGTTGCTGGGAATACTGGCATCCGCGCGCGTCATGAATATCATCGGTTCGTAGAAAACCGTTCCGATTGCTTCGACCTTGTCGGGATCGACCACGATGCCGCCTTGCAGCAGCGCGGCATTTGCCTCGCCGCTTTCGATCAGACGGGCATTCTCGACCGAACCCGCAGTTTCCAGAATCTCCACCCGGATCTCGTCACGCGCCAGAATCTCGGCATAGTCCTGCGCGATCTGCTCATAGGCCCCGCCGCTCGGGCCTCCGGCCATCCGCAGGCTGCCCGGAGGGTGCAGATGCAGGACGATCGCGGTCAATGCCGCCGCCACCAGCGCCGCGCCGATCATGATCCAAAGCCGCATTCCAGCCCTCGCTCCACATCCCGCCGAAAACGCTAGGCCAGCCGACCCTGGCTTGCAAGCGCCCCGAAGACCGGGCCGTTCATCGGTTTTTTCACCCGACGCCACGTTTTCGGCACCCAGCCCTTGCATTCGCATGGCCAAGCCGAAAGCATCGCGAACCGGGAGGATACATATGCTCAACGGATTCCGCGTCGTCGAAATCGAGGGGCTTGGCCCCGGCCCGTTCGCCGCCATGCTGCTGGCGGATCTGGGGGCCGATGTCGTGACCATCCACCGCAAGGGGGGTGCCGTCACACCGGGCATGCCGGACCGATCCGTGCTGGACCGGGGCAAACGCTCGATCGCGCTCGACCTCAAGGACCCCGACGACCTCGAAATCGCCCGGCGCCTGATCGCATCCGCCGACGCGTTGATCGAGGGCTTCCGGCCCGGCGTGATGGAGAAGCTGGGCTTGGGGCCCGATACCTGCCACGCTCTGAACCCGGCGCTGGTCTATGGCCGCATGACCGGCTGGGGCCAGGACAGCCCGCTTTCCGACACCGCAGGACATGATCTGAACTACATCGCCCTGTCCGGAGCGCTCTGGTACGGCTCTCCACCCGGCACCGAACCGATGACCCCGGCCACGCTGGTCGGCGACATCGGCGGCGGCGCGATGTATCTGGTCACCGGCATACTGGCCGGGCTGCTGAACGCGCGCGCAACCGGCACGGGCACGGTCGTCGACGCCGCCATCTACGACGGGTCCGCGCATATGATGAACCTGCTGATGAGCCTGGGCCAGACCGGCAACCTGTCCGACACGCGCGGCCAAAGCCTGTTGGACGGCCCGCATTGGAGCCGCACCTACACCTGCGCGGATGGCGGCTTTGTTTCGGTCCAATGTCTCGAACCGAAATTCTATGCCCAATTCCTGGAAATCCTGGGCCTGTCCCACGACCCAGCATTCCAGCAACAATACGACAGCACACGCTGGCCAGACCTGACCCGGCATCTGGCGGAAATCTTCGCAACCAAACCGCGCGACCATTGGGCCGAACTGTTTGAAGGCTCAGACGCCTGCGTCGCCCCGGTGCTCAGCCCCGACGAGGCCGCAACCCATCCGATGAATACTGCCCGCCAAACCTGGCGCGCGGCAGACGGCACCTTGCAGGCCGCCGCCGCGCCGCGCTTCTCCACCCATCAATGGCAGCCGAAACCTAGCCCGGCCCGCGGCCAACACACGACCGAAATCCTGACCGAACTCCAAGGCTCCCAAAAGACCTGACACACCCTTCATCTGGCCGAAAGTATCCCGGGGGTGAATTGGCCAACGGCCAAGAGGGGGCTGGCCCCCTCGCACGCTGCCTACCCGCTGCGCACCGTGTCGATCATCAACTGCACATTTTCCGGGTCGGCATCCGGTGTTATCCCGTGACCCAGGTTGAAAATATGCGGCCCCTTGGAAAAGGCGCGCACAATGCGACGGGTCTCATCCACCAGCGCTTGCCCGCCGGTGACCATGTGCGACGAGGCCAGGTTGCCTTGCACGCAGCCATCTACCTGCACCTGTTCGGCCGCCCATTCCGGCGCAACCGAGTTGTCCAGCGCCACGCAATCGACGCCGGTGGCCTTCGCGAAACCGACATAACCCTCGCCCGCCTCACGCGGGAAACCGATAACCGGAATGCCCGGGTGGCGTTCCTTGAGCGCCTCGGTGATGATTCGGCACGGCTCGACCGCGTATTTGGTGAAAGCCTCACCTTTCAGCGACCCGGCCCAGCTGTCGAAAATCTTGACCACCTCGGCCCCCGCTTCGATCTGAGCCGAAAGATATTCGATCGTGGCCGCCGTGATCCGGTCCATCAACGCCTCGAACAGCGCAGTGTTTTCCTCACGCAGGGCGTGGGCGGGACCCTGATCGGGGGTGCCACGCCCGGCGATCATATAGGTCGCAACGGTCCACGGGGCGCCGGCAAAGCCGATCAGCGTCGTCTCGGACGGCAGTTCGCGCGACAGGATACGCACGGTTTCATAGACGGGCGACAGGGTTTCGTGGATCGTATCAACGAGTTTCAAGGCGTCGAAATCCGATTGCTGCGTGATCGTCGACAGGCGCGGCCCTTCACCGGTGACGAACCAAAGATTGGCGCCCAGCGCCTGCGGCACCAGAAGGATGTCGGCAAAAAGGATCGCGGCATCGAACCCATAGCGGCGGATCGGCTGCAGCGTCACCTCGGCCGCCAGATCGGGGGTGTAGCACAGCGACAGGAAATCGCCCGCCTGTTCCCGCGTCGCGCGGTATTCGGGCAGATAGCGTCCGGCCTGTCGCATCATCCAGATCGGCGGCGTGTCCAGTACCTCGCCCGCCAGCGCCCGCAGCAGTTTCTTGTTCTCGGCCATGTCAGCCCCCACTATTCCGGTTCGCGCAACGGGTCCGCCTTCAGCGGCAAAATGTCAAGCGTGGCCCCCATTGTCAGGGCAATGTGACGCGACTAAAGCTGTGCCCATGACTTTGACCCTGCCCACCCCCGCATCGCCGCTGAAGATCGGCACCCGTGGTTCGCCGCTGGCGCTGGCCCAGGCCCATGAAACCCGTCAGCGGCTGTGCGATGCCTTCGATCTCCCGGAACAGGCGTTCGAGATCGTGGTGATCAAGACCACCGGCGACAACCGCGCCATGATCGACGCGGACCGCCCATTGAAAGAGATCGGAAACAAGGGCCTGTTCACCAAGGAAATCGAAGAGGCGATGCTGGGTGGGGACATCGACATCGCCGTGCACTCGACCAAGGACATGCCCGTCGAACAGCCGCAGGGGCTGGTGCTAGACACGTTCCTGCCGCGCGAGGACGTGCGCGATGCCTTCATCTCGCCTCGCCTCAGCTCGATCCTTGACCTGCCCGAGGGCGCGGTCGTCGGCACCTCGTCGCTGCGGCGGCGGGCACAATTGCTGCACCGCCGACCCGATCTGAACGTGGTCGAATTCCGGGGCAACGTGCAGACCCGGCTGAAGAAGCTGGCCGATGGTGTGGCCCAATGCACGTTCCTGGCCATGGCCGGCCTCCGCCGCCTGAACATGCAGGACGTGCCTGCCACCGCGATCTCGCCGGACGACATGCTGCCGGCCATCGCGCAAGGCACGATCGGCATCGAACGCCGCGCGGACGACAGCCGGGCCGCCGCAATGCTGGAGGCCATCCATCACGCGGAAACCGCCCAACGCCTGACGGCGGAACGCGCCTTGCTGGCCGCCCTGGACGGGTCCTGCGAAACGCCGATCGCCGGCTTGGCCGAGATAGCGGATGGCCAGCTGCGTCTGCGCGGCGAAGTCCTGCGCCCCGACGGCTCCGAATCGATCTCCGATACTTTGACCGGCGCCATCGAAGACGCTTTAGAGATGGGCCGCGCCATGGCAACCAGATTGCTTGGGCAAGCAGGGCCGGGCTTTTTCGATTGGCGCAAAATTTAGAAAAATTTCGGGAATGTGAACTGCTTCACTGTCGCGGAAGTTGATCCCCGGCATAACTGGTATACCGGATCGGGCAAGTCGCTGGTCTCGAATGTATCGAAGATTTTATTTCGTATTCTTTGTAGTTGGTATTCGAGGGGGCGAGACCGGATTGACGGCCTGATCGAGACGGACCGTTGCCAAAATGCTGGCAGCGGTCCGTCGACGACCGCACCAAAGGTACGACCAGATTGGTAACTGGTCGCAGACGGGAAAACTGGGCCGAATCGACCTCATTCGTCGCGCCTGTGTTTGACGTGGTTGAACTTTGCGGAGGAACGTTTTGCCATTGCGTGCAGCTTGTCCTGGTTCCGTCCGCCTTTCGGTTGGAGCAATCGCGGAAACAGACATCGTGCTCGCAACCTCTCAGCAACTGTTTCTGTTCGCGACTCATCCCGAACAAGCCAATGAGATGACACGAGTCATCCCGTCGAGTTTCTAACGTTCACAAAAAATGGATCTTTGCTGGAAAATCGCCTTGTATCCGGGTGTCGGGCAAGGATATACCCGCCAACGGAGACGTGGCCGAGTGGTCGAAGGCGCTCCCCTGCTAAGGGAGTAGGCGGGAAACCGTCTCGAGGGTTCGAATCCCTTCGTCTCCGCCACCCACCCCTATCTCTGTCAGCGCAGTCCTTCTTTCCCTGTTTTCTCCCGTTTTTCCGGGCGCTTGGGCTATGCCGTCTGCCGGAGAGACGACTGTAGTCCCATGAGCTGGCGCGATTTCGGCGCAGTGTCTCCGGAGGCACCATCACGCGCTTCGGTTAGCGCCAAAATTCCCTGCTAACAGGGAAAATACAGGGAAATTCTTCGAATTTGGGGCATTTTGGTGATTTTGGTCCCTGAATCATCACGTGTTATCAGTGCGTTGCGCAAGAATTCCCTGCATAGAATAACAGGGATCTTTTCGCGATTATCAGGGAAGTTTTCCGCGGGAACAGGGAACCCCTTTTGCGGATCAGAGATGTGGCGGGTTTTGCGCGAACCCGTACAACCTGAGCTGCGTGGCCCAGTCCAGCGGCATGGGTTTGCGGATGATCCGTTCGAGTGTCAGGTCGGCCGGCTGGCGCCCTTCGAGGATAGCGCGCTGGATGGCAGGCGCCAGGAACGCCAGCTGCGCCCGGGTGCGGATGTAGGATTCCGAGTGCGTGGTCGCGGCGGCAATTTCACTCAGCGGCTTTCCGCTGCGCAGATCAGCCACCCAGGCATGGGCCTGCGCCAGGGCGCGCAGCAGCGTGCGATCGGGCCGTGGCGCGCGCTCCCCGACGACGATCTTACCTTCCACGCCCCGACGCCGAAGGGCGAAGGGGGCCTCGATCGAGAGGGCTGACGGATTGATCGCGTTCGGATGGAGATCGAGTGCTTCGGCGAGCGCCGTGGCCTGCAGCCTCAGGACGATGCGGTTCTTCCCGATGCACCCCTCGGCCAGAAGACCGGCGAGCAGACCGGGCGTGCCTGCGGCAAGCTGACTGGAGAGGTAGCGCACCCTGTCCCTGATGGCGTTGCCCCGCTGCAGGTCCGCTTCTGCACAGATCCGGTGGTCGCGGGCGAGAGCGAAGAGGTGGTTGGCAACGGTTTCCGCCGCCGCCTGCTCCAGCGCGGCTGCAGGCAGTCGCCATCCAGCGGGATCCGGGCCGCCAGAGACCAGCCGGTTCGAGACATAGTACCGGATTTGCCGTCCATGACGCCGGGTGTGCGTCGGGGTCAGTCTGTCGCCGGTGTCGTCGCGCAGCTTTCCCGTCAGTGGGGCGACGCGGTCCGTGCCGGGATAGTCCGCAGGACCCTTACGGCCCCGCGGGCGCCCGCTGGCGGCCTGGAGCTTGGATTGGACCCGGTCCCACAGGGCCTCGTCCACGATTGAGGCGTGCTGCCCATCCCAGACCCGGGTCTTGTGGCGGATCTTGCCGATGTAGATCGGGTTGCGCAGGAGCGCATAGATCTGGCCGCGCGAGAACGAATTGCCACCCTGGACCCGCCCGGAGCGGAAGCGGTGCAGCTTGGAGCGCAGGCCCAAATCATTGGCCCGGCGCATCACGGCGTTCAGGCAGCCGAGGTCGTCGTAGAGCGCGAAGATCGTCCGAACGGTTTCTGCCTCAACTGCGTTGATGACGAGACCGCGGGTTTTTGGATCTGGATGCGGATTGTACCCGAGCGGCGGGACGCCACCCATCCAGAGCCCCTTCTTCTTG
>NZ_JBXWSH010000032.1:0-9198 GCF_059613325.1 Ruegeria sp. BHSA191 | reverse complement strand
TGGCCCGACAGGCACCATGCCCGGAGGCGCGAATTCCAGCGCGGTGACGAGTTCGTCGATGGCCTGACGGTCATCCGGGCGGATCGTCGGCCACTGTTCCAATTCGAGAATCTGCGCTGCCTGTGGCACTGGCTTCGCCTGCTGCCTGCGTCTGCGGACCCGTCCTGCCTAACCTGCACGAGAAAATCGTCAACAGCGCAACCCGACCCCCGAGGGCCGCCGCCCGCCCGGATGGGCGGAGGGCGGGATGGCGCGGCGGTCAGTCGCTGATCGCGCCTTCTTCGTCGCGGCGCTGGTGCATCCGGGCCTTGACCCGCGCACCCACGATCAGCGGCAGGATGAAGCCGATCACGGCGATGGTCCACAACCCGATGGACAACGGGCTGTCGATCAGGGTCCACCAGTTGCCATTGTCGATGGTCACGGCGCGGCGCAGGTTGTTCTCCATCGCGTTGCCCAGCAGGGTGCCCAGGATGATCGGGACCAGCGGCACGTCCAGCTTGCGTAGGACCCAGCCCATCACGCCGAACCCGATCATCACCAGCAGATCGAAGGTGGACCCCGAAATGCCGTAGATGCCGACAAAGCTGACCATGGCCACGATCGGCATCAGGATGCGCGACGGGATCATCAGCACGCGGGTGAACAGGCCCACCATCGGGATATTCATGGCCAGCAGCATGAAGTTGGCGATGAACAGCGCGGCCACCAGCCCCCAGACCACATCCGGGTTCTGGGTGAACAGCAGCGGCCCCGGCGTGATGTTCAACGCCAGCAGCACCGCCAGCAGCACCGCCGTGGTGCCCGACCCCGGCACGCCCAGCGCCAGCATCGGCACCAATGCGCCCCCGGCGGCGGCGTTGTTGCCGGCCTCGGGCGCGGCCACGCCGCGCGGATCGCCGGTGCCGAAGGTGTTCTCCTTATCCACCAGCCGCTTTTCCATCGTGTAGGAAATGAACGACCCCAAAGAGGCGCCCGCGCCCGGCAGAACCCCCGCGATGAAGCCCAGAAACGAGGTGCGCAGCATCGTGGGCGTGCAGCTTTTGATCATCGACATCGGCGGATACAGCTTGCCGATGTTCAGCTTGCGGCCCTCGGCATCGGACCCTCCATGGCGATGTTCCAGAAAGATGAACACCTCGGACAGGGCGAACAGGCCGACGATGGCCACCAGAAAATCCAGCCCGTCATACAGATGCACTTCGCCGAAGGTAAAGCGCGGCACGCCGGTCTGGGTGTCCACCCCGATGGTCGCAAGCCCAAGGCCCAGCGCGGCGGCAAAGGCCGATTTCGCCTGGTTGGTCGAAGACACGCCGCCCAACGTCATGAAGGCCAGCGCGAACAGGGCGAAATATTCAGCCGGGCCGAACAGCAGGGCGATCTTGACCAGCTGCGGCGCCAGCACGATTAGGCCCCAGGTCGCCAGGAACGCACCCACGAACGAGGCGATTCCCGACAACGACAGCGCCTCGCCCGCCAAGCCCTTCTTGGCCATGGGGTGCCCGTCAAGACAGGTCATCATCGCGGGCTCGTCACCGGGGATGTTCAGCAGGATCGACGAGATCCGCCCCCCGTACATCGCCCCGTAATAGACACTGGTCAGCAGGATCAGCGAGGGCGTCGCGCCCAGCCCCAGCGTGAAGGCCAGCGGGATCAGGATAGCCACGCCGTTCGACGGGCCCAGCCCCGGCAGCGCGCCCATGACCGTACCCAGAAAGCAGCCCAGCAGGGCCAGCATCAGGTTCTGCCAGGTCAGCGCGATGGCGAACCCATCGCCCAAGGATGCAAGAGTTTCCATGATGCCCCCCTAGAACCCCAGCGGCCCTTTGGCCAGTGACAGGCCCAGAACCAGGTGGAAAATGACATAGATGCCCAGCGAAGTGCCAATTCCGACAAGGATGCACTCGATCGGGCCCGAACCCAGCCGCCAAGCCAGATAGGTGGCGGCAAAGGCCGTGGCGATGACGAACCCCGCAACCGGCAGCAGTTCGGCATACAGGATCAGAACGACCACGGCGGCGCCGACCTCGACCAGCCGGCCCAGCGCGGGCCATTCGGGTTCGGCATCCGGGCGCAGCGCGATGATGGCGCTGGACACGCCCAGAATGGCGGCGATGATCAAAGGAAAGGCCTTGGGCCCAACGGCATCGGACAGAAAGCTTTCTTCGATCGCCAGGGCGGATATCGCGAATCCGATGGCGAGAAGCAGCCCGACGACCCCGAAGATGCGGTCACTCATCGGTGTCTCCTGTTGTTCGGGATGAAAAAGTGCGGGCGCCACACGGTTGCGGCACCCGCCTGCACGTGAGTGGTGCGGTTACTTGATGATCCCGATCTCTTTCGAGATCGCCTGGATCTGGGCCACCGAGTCAGCGACGAAGTTCTGGAAGTCTTCGCCCTGCAGGTCCAGCGGGGCCAGGCCGTTGGCGGCCATCACTTCTTTCCACTCGTCCGAGGCATAGAGCTGACCGATCTTGGACACCCAGTCATTGTAGGCCTCGTCCGACATGCCGCCGGGGGCATAGAAACCGCGCCAGTTCGCACCGATAGCGTCCACACCCTGTTCCTTGGCGGTCGGGAAATCGGCGAATTCGCCAGGCAGACGTTCAGGCGCCAGAACAGCGATCACCTTGATGTCGCCGGAATCCACGAAGCCCTTGGCCTCGGAGATATCGCCGGTGAAGGCCTGGACCGAGCCGGCCAGCAGCTGGGTCACCGCCTCGCCGCCGCCGTCAAACGCGATGTATTTGACCGAGCGGACATCGTCGATGCCATAGGCGTTGGCCGCGATCAGCACCTTCAGGTGGTCCCAGCCGCCCACGGCCGAGCCGCCCGCGACCGAAACCGAGGACGGGTCGGCTTTGATCTGGTCCAGCAGCTCGGGCAGGGTATTGACCGGGCTGTCGGCAGCCACGGCGATCACGCCATAATCGGCGCCGATCGCGGCCAGCCAGCGGACCTGATCCATGGTGTTCCCCGGATAGGCGCCCTGGGCCAGACGAGTTGCGGTTGCGGCGCTTGCGGCGACGATCAGTTCGTTGTCGTCATTGCGCTTGTTCACCACCTCGGCAAAGGCCACGCCCCCGCCGCCACCGGCCAGGTTCACCACCTGCATGGTCTGGTCGATCAGGCCCAGATCCTGCAGCGACTTGCCCACCTGACGGCAGGTAAAGTCCCAACCCCCACCCGGGTTGGCCGGAGCGATGCATTCCGCCGCGTTGGCGGCAAAGCCAGTCAGGGCAAAGACTGCGGCGGCTACGACGCCGCCGGTTCCAAACAGTTTCATTCGGTTCTCCTCCTCAGGTCATTCTGGCCGTCTTGTGTGCGGCCGAAACCGATTCCCGCAGGGGCCGCGTGGCGCAGCCCTTTCTTGCAGGTTGGTTTTCTTTACCGAATAATGCTGTCACGAACCTGTCACGGTGCGACGGGCGATCGGGGGAGGCCATGCGTGTATTGATGATCGAGGATGCCGAGGATCTGGCCGAGGGCGTCGTGGCCCATCTGGGTCGGTCCGGTGTGGTGTGCGATCTGGCGACCTCGGTCGAGGCGGCCCATGATTTCCGCGCGGTCCAGTCCTATGACGCGATCCTGCTGGACATCAACCTGCCCGATGGGTCGGGCCTGGGCTTTCTGGACCGGATTCGCGCCGCCGGAGACCGCACGCCGGTTCTGATGCTGACCGCGCTGACCGCAGTCGAGGACCGGGTCGCCGCGCTGGACAAAGGGGCCGACGATTATCTGGGCAAGCCCTTCGACCAGCGCGAGCTCGAGGCGCGGCTGCGCGCGCTGGTGCGCCGCGACGCCGACCGCAAGAGCGAGCAGATCACGCTGGGCCCGCTGGTCTATGCCCCCAAGGACCGCAGCGCCACGCTGGGCGGCAAACGCCTGAACCTGACCGCGCGCGAGGCCGCCGTGCTGGACGCCCTGATCCGGCACGAGGGGCAGTTCCTGTCCAAGGCGCGACTGTACGACTCGCTCTATGGGTTCGAGGATGCCGATGTGGGCGTGAACGCGATCGAGCTGTATATCGCCCGGCTGCGCAAGAAATTCTTGGGTAGCGGCGTGGCCATCACCACCCAGCGCGGGGTCGGGTACCGGATCGGCCTGCATGGTTAGGCTGCCCCTGCCCCACAGCCTGACCGCCCGGGTGCTGAGCGCGGTGATGCTGATCCTTGTTCTGGGCGGCGTGCTGGTCGGCCTGTCGATCTGGGCCAACGGCCGGCTGGCGGCGCGTCAGGCCTATGACAGGCTGCTGCTGGGCGCGGCCAGCGACATCGCCGAATCCGTGCGCATCCAGGACGGCCAGCCCATCGTCGACCTTCCCGTTTCAGCGTTTGAGCTGCTGGCCCAAGCCCCGGATGACCGGATCTATTACGCGGTGCGCGGGCCCGACGGGCGCTTTATCACCGGGCTGGACCCTGACACGGTGATCGCGCCCCCGCAGCCCGTCAACCAGTCGGCCCAGTATTTCGCGGCCGACTTGAACGGGGAACCGGCCCGGTTCGTCCGACTGCCCCGCCTGTTCGCCGAGCGGGACTTTTCCGGCGAAGTCGAAATCGTGGTCGGGCAGACCTTGCTGGCACGGCGCGCGATGACCACTGGCCTGATGCTCGATGCGCTGCTGCCGATGGCGGTGGCCGGCGCGTTGCTGCTGATCATGTCGTGGTTCGTCACCCGTTCGGCGCTGCACCCGCTCGAGGCGATGTCGGATGACCTGATCCGCCGAGACCCCTATGACCTGACGCCCGTGGCCAGCGACCGGCTGCCGCGCGAACTGCAGGTCATGATCGCGGCGATGAATCGGTTCATGGGGCGGCTGGACCGGCAGGTTCTGTCGATGCGTAACTTGATCGCCGACACCGCGCATCAGTTGCGCACCCCAGTCGCAGCGATCCGGGTGCAGGCAGAGATCGCCCAAGCCGACCCCGACAGCCCCGCCGGGCGCCGGGCGCTGGACCGGTTGCTGACCCGTACCCGGTCATTGGGCACGCTACTGGATCAGCTTTTGTCGCGCGCGATGGTCATCCACCGCATCGACAGCGCCCCGCGCTTGCCGGTCGATCTGCGCGAAGTGGCGCTCGAGGCGCTGGAGCAGAGCGACCACGAGGTGATCGCCCCCGGCGTCGAGGTGCATCTGAAAATCGGGGAAGACCCGGTCTGGGTGCGGGGCGATGCGTTTTCGCTGGGCGAAGCCACCAAGAACCTGCTGGGCAACGCGCTACGCCACGGCAAGGCCCCGGTCAGCATCGGGGCCAGCTTGGACGGTGGCCGCGCCGTTCTGTGGGTGCACGACAGCGGCCCGGGGCCGGACAAGTCGGTATCCGCCCGGCTGGGCGACCGGTTCAACCGCAACGCAGGCTCGGGCGAGGACAGCAGCGGGCTGGGCCTGTCGATCGTCAAATCCACCGCCGAGGCCTTTGACGGCACCGTCGAGATGACCCGCACCGATGACGGGTTTCGCGTATCGCTCAGCTTTCCGGCGGCCACCGAAGGAACAGGCGCATGATACGGTTTCTGATCCCGCTGGCCCTGTGTCTGCTGATGCCTGCTACCCGCACTGCAGCGCAGGAGGCGGTGACCGAATTCGGCACCGGGCCTGCCCCCCTGCTGGTGCGCTCGACCACGGATATCGGCATCATCCGCCCGGTGATGGAGCAGTTCGCGGTGCAAAACCCCGACCTGACCATCACCTATGAACAATGGGGCTCGAACGCGCTGTTCCAGCACAGCAAGACGGCCTGCAAGACCGGCGACAGCCCGGCGGATGCGGTGTTTTCCTCGGCCGTTCAGCAGATGGTCTGGCTGGTCAATGCCGCCTGCGCCCATCGCTACAGCTCGGCCCTGACGCAGGCGCTGCCCCCGGCCCGGCGCTGGCGGGACGAGCTGTGGGGGATTACCACCGAACCCGCCGTTATCGTCTACAACAAGGACCGTCTGGACGATCTGGAGGTGCCGCGCAGCCGCTTTGCCCTGCTGGACGCGATGCGCACCCGCCCCGACCTGCTGCGCGGCCGGGTAGCGACCTATGACATCGCGGCCTCGGGGCTGGGCTTCCTGTTTGCCTATGGCGACAGTCTCGAGGCCACCACCTTTGGCTCGTTGATAGAGGGCTTTGCCCGGATCGACGCGGTGGCCACCTGTTGTTCGGCCGAGATCATCCGCGACGTGGCCCGGGGACGGTTCCTGATCGCCTACAACGTGCTTGGCTCATACGTGGCCAACGCGCAGGACCCCGCGGTTGGGGTGATCCTGCCCGAGGATTACACGCTGGTGCTGTCCCGCGCTTTCATGATCCCGAGAAACGCGGGCAACAGCGCGGGCGGGCAGCGGCTGCTGGATTTCCTGCTGTCGCCGACGGCGCAGGATCTGCTGGCCCGATCGGGGTTGGTGGCGCGGATGGATGCGGCCGAAACCGGCCTTGCGCCCAGCGCGCGCCGATTCATTCCCCTGTCACCCGCCCTGCTGGTGGCCAGCGACCCGAACCGCCGGGCCGAACTGTTCAACCTGTGGAATGACGCCTTCGACGTGGAAACCGCCCGCTAGGCGGTTTTGCCGGTATTCTCAGGAACCGGCTCTGCGCCGCCTTCGTCCGGTGCCGCCGCGCCCTCGGGCTCGGGTTCGATGACCTCTGGCGCTTCGGCATCTTCGATCTCGGCCTCCTCGACCTCGTTCGATTGATCCTCGAGCGCACCCACGATCAGCGGCAGCATGTGAACGCCGGTCGCGGTGGCAATCTCGGGCGTTTTCGGCCTCTGCCAACTCAGCGTATCGAAGCTGTGGCAGGTGGAACAGACCGGAGCCCATTCGGCATGGATGTCGTGGCAGTTCTCGCAGACCCATTGCGGCCCGCGCGGCGCGTTCAGCGCCTTGGCCAGCCAGCCCTGAACCACCGCGTCCGACGCCCCCTCGCCCCGTTCGATCGCGGCCATCAGCGTATAGGCCCGCGCGTCGGCGCCCTTCTCGACCAGATCGCCCAGCACACGGCGGGCTTCGGGGAAATCCTCGGCCACGATGTTCAGCTCGGAGCGGATCAGGCGGGTCTCGGGGTGGTCGGGGTGGATGCGGGTCAGGGTGGCAAAGCGCTTGATCCGCTCTTCGGATGTCTCGTCCGGGGCGATCTCGGCAAAGGCATGGGCCAGGTCGGGATGCGGCTGCGCCTCCCATGCCTTTTTCAGAATTTTGGTCGCCGCGCGCGGCTTGCCCTTGGCGATATAGGCCCGCGCGGCCATCGCGGCGGCGGGCACCAGATCGGGCGACAGGCGGTTGGCCTCAATCGCGCGCTCCTGCTGTTCGACGGTGGCGGACTCGTCCAGAATGTCCTTGGCCTCGGACAGGGCCAGCACCGCGTCGCGGCGGCGATAGACGTCGCGCGGCAGGTATCCCGCCTTCAGCTTGGCGGTCAGGGTCGAGCGCGCCCCGGCCCAGTCTTGCGCCTTGGTCTGCAGGTTCAGCAGAACGTCCTGCGTTTCTTCGTGCCGCGGCTTCAGCTGCAACGCCTTCTCGGCCAGCTTGCGGGCTGTGTTCTCGTCCCCCTCGGCCAGCTTCTGCTTCAGAATGCCCCGCACCCCGACGAAACGCGTCGCCGGATCGCTCACCAGCTTCTTGTAGGTCTCGGCCGCCTTTTTCGTGTCGCCGGTCATCTCGGCCGCCTGGGCCACCAGCAGGTTGGTCAGTTCAGGCTTGTTCAGCAGCTTCTCGGCCTTGCGGGCCTTGGTCAGCGCGATGCGCCCCTCGCCCGAGGCCAGCGCCATCAGCCCGTCGGCCAGCGCCTGGTATCCGCGTTGCTCGCGGCTGCGGTCGAAATAGCGTGACAGGGCGGTTTCGTCACCATTGATGAATTTCAGCGTGGCGATCAGCAGGCCCAGCAGCTTCAGCCCCAGCCAAACGGCAAAGACCAGAACCCCCAGCGCGATGACCGATTGCAGCGGGCTGAGCGTGATTTCCTGCCCCAAGGCTGTGATCTGAACGCCGCCGCTGGATTCCATCAGGTAACCGGCGCCCATCGCCAGCAGGCCGACAATCACGACAAAAACAAGGATCTTCAACAATGACCACAGCATGACAGGCCCTTCAGTTCGAGTTCACGCCGGAAACCAGCGCATTGACGGCAGTCTCGGCCTCCAGCCGGGTCTTTGCCGCCTGTATCCATTCGGCCATGGCCGGTTTCGCGGCCTCGGGCAGCGCGTCCAGCTCGGTAAGGGCCGCCGCCAGATCGCCCTTGCCCATCGCGGCCTGCGCGCGCGACAGGATGGCGTCGGGGTCGCTGCCCTCTTTCGGCGTGACCGAGCGCGCCCCGGTCTGGCGTTGCAGAAACGCGATCAGGCCCGTGCCCTTGTCCGCCGAGCGGGCATCGGCCAGCGCCGCGCGGGCGGCGGGCGGGAAGCCATCGCGCAGATCGGCAAGGGTGGCCACGCCGTCATCGGCCGGTCCCGAAAGGGCATCCGGCACGGAAACACCACCGGCTTGTAACTGGGCGACCAGTTCCGAATACGGGCCACCTGCGTCCAGTTGGCCCCGGATCTTGGCCAGCGTCGCCAGGTTTTCGGCCGCCTGTGCCTGAGCCTTGGCCTGCGCTTCCTGCGCCTGGGCGTCAGCCACCATCTTTTCGACCTCGGCGCGTTGGCCGGCCAGAGAGTCCTGCAGTTTCTTCAGCTCGGCCTCGACTGCGGCAACCGTTTCGGGCGACGCCGCCTCGGTCAATGGGCGCGCCTCGAGCTTGGCGACCCGCTCGGCCAGCGGGTCGATTTTGCCGGACAGGGCGTCGAGGCTGGATTTGATGGTGGAGATCTCTCTTTCGATCGGCGCCAATTTGGCGCTCAGCGCGGCAATCTCGGCGGTCGGGTCCGGGGCTGCAGCCAGCTGCTTGCCCAAGGCGGCCAGTTCCTCGGCCTGACCGGACAGCTTGGCCTCGAGCGCCGCAATGGCCTCGGACGGGTCCGACCCGACAGGCCAGAGCAAATCACTGCGCCCGGCGGCAAAACCGATCGCGGCGGCAACCACCCCGCCGATCAAGGCCGGCAGAAATCCACCGCGTCGGGGCGTGGTTTCCTGTTTGGGCGGTTCTGCCTGCATATCATGGGATCGGGCTTCGGCTTCGGCTTCGGCTTCGGCTTCGGCTTCGGCTTCGGCTTCGGCTTCGGCTTCGGCTTCGGCTTCGGCTTCGGCTTCGGCTTCGGCTTCGGCTTCGGCTTCGGCTTC
>NZ_JBXWSH010000031.1:0-11515 GCF_059613325.1 Ruegeria sp. BHSA191 | reverse complement strand
CTTCAAGCTGATCCGCAACGCCGCTCTCGCCGAGTGGCGTAAGCTCTGTTCCGCCTAAGTTCCCGTGGTTATTGGGAAACTGAGACTGGTTAGAATCTGTCTGACAGCACCATCCGCAGCATCAGCCCCGGATGATAGCCGGGTCGACCCGTCGCAGCCGCCGAGGTCTGGAAACCCAATTCCGCCAAACTGAGCATGTCGACAAATGCATCAATCGCGCGGACAGGGCTGTTTTCACCCACATAGTCGCCCAGACATTCGGGCAGCAACATCGACTGCTGCCGGTCCACACCTACGATAAACTGCCCCATTGAATGCCTCCACATCAATTGCCGAAATCACACCATCCAACAGCCAATAAAGGGAGTTTTCACACAGCCTCTCCGCATCTCGGTCATAGCCCCGTTTTTTGTCTGGGTCCGGTCCTGGCAAGAGCAGACCTTCAGGCGCAAATCCTCAAAATTTCCATGACCAAAGACCGCTATCCGATACATTGCAGTCATCCGATTAAAACTCTCAAATGACCGGGTCGAGCCCACAGCAGAAGTCTTGATTCCTCGCTGCGCGCGCTCGCAGCACGAAAATTGCTGCAGGCGCTTAGATTTCGGCGCGGCATGGCGGCTATGAATCCGGCCATTCATTCGAGCTGCTATTGGGTTTGGAGCACGAACACACGGGTGACGGGTCCGATGCAATCAGGTTTGCGTGTAGCATTCTAACGTCAGCGCGGTGCTGATGCTTGGGTTCGGAGGGCGGCGAGGAGGGCAAATCATGCCTCGAGTCCAACTTCCTGCTGTCACCCCGAAACGTAAAGCCTGGAACAAGGGGCGGATCGTCGGCCAGAAGCGACCGCTGCTACCAAAACAGGTTTGGGCCATCCGAGCGCGACTGGAACTGGCGAACAACCTTCGCGATCTGACGCTATTTAACGTTGCCATCGACAGCAAGCTACGTGGATGTGATCTGGTCAGGCTCTCCGTGGTCGATCTGGTCAAAGAAGATCGCGTCCGAGAACGTGTTTCGGTCATTCAGAGCAAAACCAAGCGGCCCGTTCGGTTTGAACTGACGGAAAACACAAGGGAAACTGTCCTGGCTTGGGTCAAGTCACCCGAGATGTTGGCTTGCTCGTTCATGTTTCCTAGCCGCTTCCACGATCGACCGCATATTTCAACCCGTCAATATGGCCGGTTGGTGCACGATTGGGTGTCGGCGATTGGTTTGGAACCGAGCGGATACGGAACGCATTCGCTGCGCAGAACAAAAGCTGCTGAGATCTACCGGAAAACAGGCAACCTGCGCGCGGTTCAACTCTTGCTCGGTCATACGAAGGTCGATAGCACGGTGCGCTACTTGGGAGTTGAACTCGAAGATGCGCTTAGTATCGCCGAGAGTATTGGCCTCTAGACACTAGGCGTGCGGCTAGTGCCGTCCGTCTTTGCGGGCTGACCGGCCGCACACAGCGCGATTAACGTAAAGTTACCAACGCCGCCAAACGTCCTCTTGATGTCCGAACGCATCGGTTTTTCTGGACAAACTCTGGTTCGACTAGATTGGCAATAAACCGCATCGGCCAATCACTTGGATATCTAACCCATTGAATTACAGGACTTTACGGATGGCGGCGCAAAGCTCGGGGTGCATTGTCCAGCTCTCAGGCTTCTCGTCATGTTCGGAGACATCTCGATACCCAATGAGCGCGCTTCCATCCGAGCCCAAAGAAGGCCGTAAGGAACCTGTTCCCGAAGACAGATAGCTCGCAATTATACGGCCCAAGCTGGCGAGCGCTCTGTTGGCCGAGGTCGTGGACTTGTAATTGCCCGCATTAGCGACCTTCTCCCCTGTCAGCCCGTCCTCTTCCGCCAGCGACAACGCCATCAACATGGCGCGCTGAGGACGCGTCAGGTTTACAGAATGGAGCGCTTCCGCGTATTCGTCGGATGTTGGTACCTGGGTCCCTTTGCGAGGATCTGTTCTGCGATCTTCGGCCCTGCTGGCTTCGCGCGCATCGATGGCGGAATGCAATGCGATGATCGCAGCTTCTTCGGTCTCACCCGTCGCCTCGGCAATCAAGCCGCGCGCTTTCGTGGGTGGTTTGAGAAAGGCGCGAGCACCGTATGCGCCTGCGAGACGACCGGACTTGATCTGATATCTGCTATACTCGCCCACGCGGATCGCCTTAGCGGCTTCTTTACTGGTCTCCTCGGCCTTCGATTTCTTCGACATACCCTTGAAGACGTCACGTCCCGCATCTGATCTGTTTGGGGCTGTATAATCTGGCATCGGGCTGGTCCCCTGGGATGAGCAATTCGCAGTGCCGGTTCGGCCGATGCCAATCAGGCAAAAGAACTGCTACGTTAGGCAGCGGAAGAAGATTCAAAAAAGCAAGTGGCCGTTTGGCGATGGGGCGCCCCGAAGTAGCGCCCACTTGCAAAGATCAGGCGAGCGCGATGTTGGTTGCGCTTTCGCGGCCGTCGCGGCCGGCCTCCACATCGAAGGTCACCTTCTGATCGTCGTTCAGGGTGGTCATGCCCGACTTCTCGAGTGCGGAGATGTGCAAGAACACATCTTTGCCACCTGTTTCAGGTGCAATGAAGCCGAAGCCTTTAGTGGTATTGAACCATTTCACTGTGCCGTTGGCCATGTGAATTTTCCTTATTTGATCGCTACCCGCGACATGCGGCAGCCCGGCTTCTTACAACAGTGTCTAGCGCTGTGAGCCGGTAAAGGAAGACAGAGGGTCGAATGGAGTTCAGTAGCTATATATATGTGGTGGCCTCCCGGCAGAGTTACAAGGTGCGGGCTAACTGATCGCCAGTGTTTCCGTTGCCAAGTGAGCTTCTATCCCCTAAAGATCACAAGCTGCTGGATACCCTGGCAGCTAGAAAAGGAATGCCAGAATGTCGTTCAACGACTTGGCGAAGAAAGAGGCCGCCGACAAAAAGGCCTCGCAAGAAAAAGATACGAAACCGCAGACTGCAACCAAACGACCTCCTGAAGCAAAGACCGAGCCGACCGACCCAAAAACAGGTTGAGAGGCGTAACTGAGCATTCGGCTTCTCTTATCCAGCGTAAAGGGGTCGACATTACGAGCGTCTCGAAAGGTTGCCGCCAACGATGATCTCATTGATCAGCTTGGCAGTTGCCGTGTGCAATTTTCGCTCTGTTTCCGAACCTTGGGCATTTTCGTGGGCGGCTGCTGCATCGCGGAGAATGCCGACAATCTCGCGCTCCGGCAGCAGATTGCGATCTTGCAAGGCAAGTAGGAGGGCCTCACAAATTGACAAGGCTGCCATGCCTGCGGGGTCTTGTAGGTCTGACATCGGGCATTCCACTTTCGTTCGTTCTATTCCGACGGGGTTGGGTCTTGATCGTCCTAAACTCGCGAAGAGTTTGGTATTCCGTACTGATCGAAAGCAGTCTCAGCGCCGAACTCTCCCTGAAGTTTGCGCCGGTTCGGGAGGGACCGATAATGCACATCAAAGCCAGTCCACTCACCCAAAAGCTCTCCGCGTTCGTTGCACTGTCGGAGACTGAGCTGGCCGTTCTTGAGCGTTTGCACCAACGGAGGAAGTCTTTCTCTGCTGGGCGCGACTTGGTTCACCAGGGCCAATCCGAACAGGCAGCATACATCCTGGCGGCAGGCTGGGTCGTTTCTTACAAGATACAGGCTGACGGGACGCGGCAGATCGTCGACTTCCAGATACCGGGGGATTTTCTGGGGCTGCGCAGCGTTCTTTTGCACACGTCCGATCATGGGATTGAGCCAATCGTCCAGATCGAAGCTGCGGAGGTTCTGGTGAGCGATCTTCTGAATGCCTTCGCTGAGACACCCAGGCTGGCCACAGCCGTTCTCTGGGCCGTGTCGCGCGACGAGGCGATGGTCGTCGAGCATCTTGTTGGGCTGGGGCGGCGCGATGCGGATGCACGCATGGCCCATTTCCTGCTGGAGCTTGGCGTGAGACTGTCGCTTGTCGGAATGGGAAGCAGGGAAGGTTATGCCTGTCCGCTCACGCAATACCATCTGGCTGATGCGTTGGGGTTAAGTGCCATCCACGTCAACCGCGTCCTTCGCAAACTCCGCGAAGGCGGGCTCGTCACGTTTCAGGGCGGACGGGTCACCTTCGATGACTACGCGGGGCTGGTTGCATTGGCGGATTTCGATCCGGCCTATCTCGATCAGTCGCGGCCTCTGTTGCCGTGAAAAAGCCGCCCTGAGTTTGGGCGGCCCTACAGTCTTTTCACAGGTATACCGACATTACATCAGTGCGCGGCTCGCTTGCTTGAGCTCGTTGTGGGCCTCTTCATCGTTTTCAGCTTCATGGGCCTTTTCAGCGGCCTGATAGTGCTTCAGCGCTGCTGCCTTCTTGGGGCCTTCGGGTGCCTTGTCCCAGGCAGCCTTGACGGAGGCCATGTGTTTCACGGTCTGGTTTTCTGCGGTTTGGTTTTCTTCACTCATGGAATTGCCCTTTCCTGGACGGTCCGAGGAAAAGAGGCGCAAAGAGCATACATTTTTAGGGACTGCACTGCATGTTTCCCGCGCCTCTGAGTTACTCGGAAAAACCCACCACGACCTGCGGTGGGCCGGTTCATCTATCCGGAGTCCCGGCACCTTCGCACTGCCGCAGGTTAGCCCGTCTGCGCCAGATAGTAGAACCACGTCAGAACACAGACTCCAACTAGGGCAATCGTTGTCCATGAGATCGAAATCTTAAGAGAGTTGCTGGTGCCTGTTTCGCATGGTTTCGAAACGCGAAGCGGCGCGCGTTTTGGCAGCAGCAAAACCAGCTTTGCCGCTCTGCCCTCGCTTGCCAAAGCCAGCGCCGGAATATCGGTAATCGCTTCAAAATGCGTTGTCAGCCGAACTTGCGCGTCCTCCTGAGCCAAACGTGCAAGCTCACGCGCCTCGGTCCAAGGCTCGAGGTCAAGGCGTGCAAGAGCAGACAAGACCGTCACGGCTGCACCGGTTCGGTCCTCCCCCAATTCCGCGAAGAGGAAGGCATCGTAGTCACTGCCGTCCGGGTGAAGGACGTCTGAGGCGGACATGGGTTTCCTTTCGGCGTGAGACTGAGGCAAAGACTTGCAAGCAAGTGTTTGAAGCCGCGGATCGGCTTTGCCTCTCATACTGACAGAAAAGAACCCGACCAGGGCTAACCTCGATCAGCATCGCATTCCGAAGGTTCGCATAGTGTGCACTCAACTGCCTTGTTGCGACGAGGTGTTCTTTTCGACGCGTGCAATGGTGGCGGCGGTGGAAAGTCCAGCATTCTATTCAATGGAGACCCGGGATGCTCACGCGTTCGACCAGATCAATGGTGACGTTTTCAAACGACTTCACGATTGGCGACAACCAGCGGGAGCTTCCAGCCGGAACGTATGAAATCGTTGTTGAGGAAGAACCAATACAAGGCCTTAGCTTCGAGGCTTACCGGCGCACAGGGACATACCTGATGGTCCGGGGGCGCGGCAGCAATGCGGGTCAAACGACGATGCAAATGACCACAAAGGAGGAACTCGAACAAGCGATGGCATGTGATCGAGCACTCTCCGAAACCACCAATGACAGCGAAGCGGCGCTTTCCCCGCAAAAGGACACGACATGACAACACCTGAATGGCTAAAACCCGGCATTTACGGCGCGCTTCTTGGCGCGGCGTTTGTCGGCATCGTTGGATTTTCCTGGGGCGGCTGGGTGACCGGTGGCGGCGCAGAGGAGATGGCCAACAAGATGGCGAAAGAGGAAGTGATCGCGGCGCTCGTGCCCGTCTGCCTCGACATGTCCCGCGCCGACAATGAACGCATCGCAAAGCTCGCTACAATCCGCGAGGCATCGTCATTCAAGCGGCGCGACGCTGTCATGGAAACTGGCTGGGCGACGATGCCCGGATCAGATGGCCCGAACCGCGATCTGGCGCAGGCATGCATCGAAAGTCTTGAACTTGATGCATCGTAGTAACCTAAAACTCTCGCCCGTATCGTCCAAGAGCACCGTAGACGTGCTCGCCACGGTGAATTTCACGGAATTCCTTGCGCTCGCCTTTGTCGCGTTCATCGCGATCGGATCGCCGTCTTTCGCCCAATCTCAATCGGCCCCGATGCCCGCGAATGCCCAGCCTAAAAGCTATGGCGAGGGATGGGAGTGTGATCGTGGATACCGGCGTGACGGCGATGCGTGTCTTGCCATCCTCGTTCCGGAGAACGCCTATGCCACCAACCGGACCTATGGCAAGGGCTGGGAGTGTCTGCACGGATTTCAGGAGGTCGATGACGCGGCTTGTTTTGAGGTCGTCGTGCCCGAAGGCGGCTATCTCGACCCGTCGGGACAAAGATGGAGCTGCCTTCGTGGCTACATGAAGGTCGATGATCTCTGCCTAGAGATCGATCTGCCTCCAAATGCTTATCTTGTAGACAACACCTATGGGTCTGCTTGGCAATGTAACCGAGGGTACGAAATCGACGGCGACACATGCATTGCCATTGCCGTTCCCGAGAATGCCTTTCTGAACGGGGCCGGATACGGGCAGCCATGGACATGTGAGCGAGGCTACTTCGAACGCGATGACACTTGTGAGGCTGTCGTCGTCCCGGAGAACGCATACTTCGACGATGCGAGCTATGGTCCAGGCTGGAAGTGTAATCGCGGCTTTGCAGAGTCCGACGATGGCTGCACGGAGATCGACCTACCTGACAACGCGCATCTCGACAGATCGGGAAACCGCTGGGAGTGCCACAGGAATTTTCAGCGGTCGAAGGGGCGATGCGTCCTAAACGACTAACGCTCGCAATCATAATTGAAACACCGTTCACCCGCCCGAACACTTCATGTGATCGGATCCGGGAAAACCCGCTTGGCAAAGGAATAATCATGGAATCGGACAGTGTAGAAAACTCGATGACGAGGCTGTCAACAATGGGGCCGCAAGCTCCACCTGACATATCCGCATACCGCCAGCCTTACGGCAAAAAAGCTATAGCAAACGGTGTGCCCACAGCGGTTGTCTATTGCGAAGGGAACTTCGGGCAGGTCGACGGCAAGACCGCGAATGGGCTTGTCCGTCACAGCCAGGCCTACCGCATTCTAGCGGTCATCGACGGCCTACTTGAAGGGCGTGACAGCGGGCAGGTGCTGGACAAAGTGAGCAACGGCATTCCCATCCTTGAAGACCTCGAGGCGGCGGTTACGCGTGAAACTTATATCCCCGACACGTTGATTTATGGCATGGCACCCTCTATGGGAAAGATGTCACCCGCAGATCGCGAGGTAGTGCTGGATGCCATCGCACTCGGCATGAACATCGTCAGTGGTTTGCACGAATACCTCGGCGATGACCCCGAGATCTCGAGCGCCGCAGATGCGGCTGGCGTGACGATCCGTGATATCCGCAAACCCAGGCCAAGCAAGGACATGCGCCTGTTTGACGGAAGCGTGTCGGAGGTGAAGGCAATCCGCATTGCCGTACTCGGAACGGATTGTGCAATTGGCAAGCGGACGACAGCGACCATTCTGGCCAGGGAATTGAACACGCGTGGTATCAAGACCGTCCTCGTCGGCACCGGCCAGACGGGACTCATGCAGGGCGCAAAATACGGCGTCGCCATGGACGCCGTGCCACCACAATTTTGCTGCGGGGAACTGGAACGCGTGATTGTCGCGGCGTCTCACGGCGACGATCCGGACGTCATCCTGATCGAAGGGCAAGGCGCGCTCAGCCATCCGGCCTTTTGCACTTCGGCATTCATTCTGCGCGGCAGCCAGCCGCACGGTGTTGTTCTTCAACATGCGCCCAAACGCGCCCATCGCTGCGACTTTCCCGCCATGCCAATGCCCAGGCCGAAAAGCGAGATCACCCTCATCGAAGCTTTCGCTGACACACGGGTGATTGGTGTCACACTCAATCACGAAGCGATGACGGGCACCGAGGTTGATTGTGCAATTGACACTCTTTCAAGGGAACTTGGCGTTCCGGTGACGGATGCGCTGACCCGACCGGAAGTGCACCTCAGTGACATGGTCCTGGCCGCCTTTCCACAGTTGCGGCCCGTGCCTCTCGTGGCTGCGGAATGACCTCGCCTCGGGTGGAAATCGATCTTGGCAAGATCCAAGCAAACGCGCGATATCTTGTCCGCCGCCTTGGCGACCGTGGCATATCGGTTACCGGCGTAACCAAGGCATTCTGCGGGCATCCTGACGTCGCCGGCGCCATGCTTCGCGGTGGCGTTGTCGGTCTGGCCGACGCACGCATCGCAAACGTCGTTAGGATGCGGACCGCAGGGATTAATTGCCCAATTTCGATGATCCGCGCGCCGCTACTTTGCGAGATGGAAGACGCAATCCAGCATTGTGACGCGAGCTACAACACGGAGATGGACACAATCCGGAAGCTTGGCGCCGCCGCAAAGAAACTGGGTACCTCGCACGATGTTATCCTAGTGGCTGAAATGGGGGATATGCGCGAAGGCATTTTGCCGGAGAACCTCAACGAGTGCGCCGCTCGCGTCATCGCAACACCCGGTGTCGCGCTCAAAGGCATCGCTGCGAATTTTGCCTGCATGGGCAACGCGGCACCGACGGGCAGCGACATGGCCATGCTCTCGAGACTGGCCGACCAAGTCGAAGGCGCTTGCGGACCTTTTGTCGAGCTTGTTTCAGGAGGTGGCTCGGCCAATTTGCCATGGGCGCTTGGCGACGACTCATCCTGGCGAGTCAACAACCTCCGCCTCGGCGAGGCGATCCTGTTGGGCACCGACCCGGTGACAGGGCATCCGATCTCTGGCCTTCATACTGATGCTTTTGCCCTTTTTGCCGAGGTGATCGAAACAAGTCTCAAACCAAGCTCAATGCCCACAAGACCGAGTCCGCTAGAGTATGGGAAGCTCGAACTGGTTTCAAATGTCGGCCTACAAAACCGAGCTGTCCTTGCCGTCGGGCAGCAGGACACCGATACAAGTGGCCTTACGTTTCCCTCAGGGGTTATGTTCATCGGCGCGACAGGTGACCATACCGTTGTCAACACAGCCAAATCCACCGTGCCCGTTGGCTCCGAGATAAAAATGGGGATGAATTACAGTGCCCTTATGCGGGCGATGAGCGCCCCAGATGTCGCAAAGACCGTTCATGGCAAGCAAAAGGTGAACGGACGTTTCAATGACTGCGAGACCCAACATTACCTGACGCTGGTATGACGCCCAGTTGATCGACCGCGTGAACTACGAAAGTCATACCGCGCAGACTTTTCCGACACCGCGCCATCGTAATAAGGCCGGTCAATACACATGTACATGTAAGCCGCATTCGAGAATTCGAGCCTGATTGAGGCCCGGAAATTCCAGCGGAAAACCCGAAAAGGATGAGACTCATGTCTTTCAAAGACCTGACGACCAGTGCTGCTGCCATACTGAAATCCAAACCTATGGAACCGTTGAAAAAAGAACCGGCAATCAAGGCGCCGGACACTGCTTCGAAACCGGGTTCCACGGGTCCGAAGAAAACCTGAAGCATGCACCGCAAGGGGCTGGTTTTGCTCCATGCCGTGGAGCAGCAACTAAATTGAAAGGATCACCGGCAATGAACGACCAAACAACCAAGACCGTCGCGGTTTTTGACCGGCCTTTCAATCTTCCCGGCTTCGACGAAACGCTTCCTGCCGGCGAGTATGATATCGAGACAGAGATCGCCTCACCTCCCGATCACAAGGATCCCGTAGCCTGGAAGGCCTCAGTCGTGGTCCATCTGCATCCACGCCTGTCCCATCCGGGATTGACGCGAAGTCTGTCGGTGTCGCTGGCCGACCTCGACCTTGCCCGTGCGAGAGACAAACTGTCCGGCAAGGACCTCTCGCAGGTCTTTCTCGAGGACATGTTGGACGATCCGATGGTGCAACTGGTCATGCAGGCGGACGGGGTTTCGGAGGCGCAACTGCGCCATCTCTACTCGGGAACGCGAACGATACAGACAGACAAGGATGTGCTCGATCCCGAAACCGGAACCGAACCTATGCCATTGCAGGACCGTTCGGACATTCATGACGCCGAAAACGAAGGGATGTTGAGAAGGTCGTGCAAGCCATCTGTTTCCGAATGACGTCGAAGGCGCAATTTCACAGGTCAGATGCACGCGAGGATCCAATGCGATCACCAGTCGAAGACACCCTAATGGACCACCCCAGCCGCGCGCTTGGAGATGTGCCGAAGCTGCGATTCTGCTTGCGTTGTGATGCTTCGTTTTGGAGCGAGGGGTTCGGCCAGCGCATCTGTGCAAGGTGCAAAGGTACGACAGCATGGCGCGCGGCAGTGCCCGAAGGCGTCAGCAAAGGTCGGTCTCGCTCCGGCCGTCGGTCGACTTAGGTCTGCTGCATGCCGAAGATCACAATCGCACACACGACGACCTATCGCTATCGCACCGCCGTGGTCCTTGGACCACACAGGCTGATGTTGCGTCCTCGTGAAACGCGGGACCTTACATTGACGGCTTTCGATCTTGAGATCACGCCGAAGGCCGGCATCGACTGGTCCCACGATGTCGCCGGAAACGCCATCGCTATCGCCAACTTCGATGTCGCAACGGAGACGCTTTCGATCCAGTCGCACACAACCGCCATCCTGAACGCGCCAGACTGGCCCGTCTTCCCGATTGCTGCCTCTGCGACGTCCTACCCGTTCCTCTACTCCACCGAAGACTGGACAGATCTCGGGGCGCTTTCTGCGCCACAATACCAAGACGACGCAGGGGGCTTGTCAAACTGGGTCGAACCATTCGTGATGCACAGGCCAACGGATACCCTGTCGCTCCTGAAGGACGTCAGCAATGGCATCACAGCGCAGATCACATATGAGATCCGCGAGAGCGAAGGCACGCAAGGACCACTCGAAACTCTCGACCGGGGCTGTGGCTCGTGTCGCGACTTTGCGGTCCTCTTTGCCGAAGCTATCCGAACGCTGGGTTTCGGGGCGCGTCTGGTGTCCGGCTATCTTTACGACCCCAGTAATGACCGGCTCGGATCTGCCGGCTCGGGCTCTACACATGCATGGGTCGAAGTCTTCGTTCCCGGGGCCGGTTGGATCCCGTTCGACCCAACGAACAGGTCAGTGGGATCGGCCAACCTCATTCCGGTGGCCGTTGCGCGGAACATATCACAGGTCGCTCCGGTAACCGGCAGCTTCAAGGGAGAAGGTAACAATCTGCTCTCGATGGAGGTGGTTGTGTGTGTTGGGGATCAGTGATTACGCCGGTACGAACTGGACATCCATTCGCCGACTATCATGCGGCGTTCGGACGGCTAGCCCGGGTGCCCTTTTTGGTAGGGCAAAAGACCGCTTCGGCGAAAATGGCTGCAACGCGGCGAAACGTATGTCGCAAATGCGAGAGGTTTCTGCGTCAGCGAAAGCTGCAAGAGAATAAGTCCGCTTTGTCCTGTGTGGATGGCGTCTGCTTTGCAAGGACAAAATGCTCTGATTGCGCGGCTGGTCAGTACAGTCCTGTGTCCGGCCTTTGATTGCGGCATTTGCTTGAGCCGCTGGC
>NZ_JBXWSH010000030.1:0-13853 GCF_059613325.1 Ruegeria sp. BHSA191 | reverse complement strand
TAAAGTCTGCTCAACCTTTCTAAGGTGCACACATAACGCGTAGCGACAGAGACATTCTAAGTCTGTATCGCCCGCAGAGCAGACTTTAAGTTGAATTCAAGCAACGACTGCACCGAGCCCACAGCCGACCTAACAAAAACTGTAAAACAGAACCTCTGACGGGCTCAATTCACGATCGGGCACAAACAGTAATTGCGGCCCTTAAGTCGGAGTTTGAAGAACCTGCAAGCGGTTCAAAATCTCATCCATTAGGTCCGGATTGTGGGGAAACACACGATGGACAAGGAATTCCGTAGGAAAGCTCGGCCAGTTTGAATTCAGCTCCTGCACTAGTGAGCGCGCGCGTTCTTCATCACCGGCCCGATCATAAGCGACCGCCAGAAAAATGAGCGAGACGGCGTGAATAGCGGCACCGTCTCTCGCCCCATTTTCGAAAGCCTTGATCGTCTCTCGATTGTTACCAAGCATAAGGTTGGCAAGGCCCCAAATATTTTGCGTTCCTGGACTTCTCGTGCCTTCGCGTGGGCGCTCGGGGTTGGACACGTCGCGCGCGAATTCCGGGGCATTGGCGTAGATCGCAGTAACACCCAACAGATCAAGAATATGTCCATCACGTGGTGCTAACTTCGATGCGAGTTGCGCTTTGGCCAATGCCTCGTCGACTTTACCTTCTTGCGCGAGCACCCAAGCTTTGGCTGCCACGGACCAGGCGTCGGATGCCGAAATCTCCAACGCGAGATTTGCATGATGTCGTGAACGTGCAAGATATTCAGCCGCCAGCTTTTCCTCCGGCGCAATCATATGCAAAGTGGCGAGTACCTGCGCCGCACCAGCATGCCCGTCGAGCAAATTGGGCGACAGTTCAATGGCGTATTCATACATACCCAAAGCGATGTTTTGGCGCCGTGCGTCGAAAACGGGAAAGTAAAGCTCTCGCGCTTCAAAGGCCAAATCCTTGGCCTGTAACGTTGTGACCGAATACTCTCGCATGGCCACTCGCGTGTCGCCGCTTGGGAATTGAGTGACGGTCTCATAATTTCGAGAGCTGCTGAACCAAGTCATCGCGATGGCTGCGATGATACAGCAGGCGATTGCCGCCAAGGCTCCAATCAACCTGTTCTTCGTGACGAAACCTTTATCAGTGCTCACGCTTTCCAGTGCTGACACATTTGAATGTTCAGTTGCAGGTTTCGCAGCCTCGGAAAATTGATCTACAAACCGTGGTACGTAGCCTCCGGGATCAACGTATAATCTGACTGCGTCGTTGGCGCCGCTGCCTTGGTAATAATCTTCGAGCGATCTGCGTAATCTGCGAGCCTCAACGCGAACGATGTTATGACCAGCACCATCCTCGTCGGGATCCCGACCATATACATCAACCGCGATTGTTTTGCCCTTTATGAGCTTTGATCTGCCCGCGATGTCCTGTTCGACAATGTAATTCAAAAAGTCGCAAAGCTTGGGCGAATGTACAAACTCTTCGCTGCCAAGAATTCTTGAGACGGCAAGCCGTTTGAGATCGGCCGGCAATGCCTCGCTTATCTTATTTTGATCTTCGGAAAAAGAGATCGTCACGCGCGGATCACCCCCAAACTCACTGTAACTCACTTTATTCGGAAACCTTATGATCTCAAAATTTTCATATGGAATTTATGGAACGAATAAGTCCAAGCGCCAAAAGAAGTCTTTTGCGAGATGCTTCGGATCTTGCGGAATACATACTCCATGAAGCCAAGGCCGACCGAAGAATTTACGAAGCACTGAGCGACTACAACGACGTTTGCGAGCAAATCGAAAGATCTTCTGCACTCCCCGAACTCGTTGAGGAACTTTGCCGCATCAAGGCCGAGCTTGTTGCGGAAATGCGGCGCAAGATTGGTCAAAAACACATTCAAAACGGCGATCAAAGAGATTTGGGCTTCACAGATCCGGCGTGACCAAGCGCCAAAAAAGAAAGGTGGTCAGATGACACTTTGTCTGAATAGGCGACAAGCTTTAGCAGTTTCTTTGGCGGCCAGCCTGTGCCCAAGTTCTGCTTGGGCTGGCCTGCGGGAACTGAACTGGAAAGACTTGGTGCCAAAAAACGCAAGAGGGGCCCCACAACCCGGTGTTGTGTCTCACTCGGCACTGCCATCGCGAAAATTCACAGATCCAAGGCATTTTGCCATCGTTCCCGAACTGGATGGCGAGCATGTCCGCCTGCCTGGGTTTTTGCTTCCGCTGGAGTTCGATGGAACAGGCGGCACGGAGTTCCTTTTAGTCCCTTTTGTCGGCGCCTGCATACACGTGCCACCGCCGCCCCCCAATCAGATGGTCCATGCAATATCTGAGAAGCCCTACGAAATGGAACATCTTTTTGAACCAGTTTACGCCAGCGGCGAGATCAAAACGATCTTTGCAGAGACAGATCTCGCTCAGGCTTCCTACCAACTAAATGTGGGCGAATTCCAAGAAGTTTCCTTGTGAAGCTTCCCGCGCTCAACGCCAGAATAGAGGAGAAAAAAATGATCCGATTACTTTTCGCTTTCGCGCTCTTTGTGTTGCCGTTCTCTGCATTAGCGCAGACACCGAACCCGGCTGAACGGGGCGAACCTTCCTCAGTGGAGGATATTCGAGCCGCCCTTTTCGGTGGCGTGCCTGGAGACCGTTGGCGCGAAGGTCTTCTTTTCGAGGGAATATCTCCGCAACCATGGCTGAATTCGGCTTCGAACTGGTTTCCCGGTACCGAAGACGTACAACCTGACGAGATGCGGATCATCTTTATGGGCACTTCACCCATCATTCGCCCGGGACAGATGAACACATCAATACTGGTGCAACTTGGTAATGGCGAAAACTTTCTGTTCGATGCGGGTGAAGGCTCCGTTGCCAACATAAACGCATCCAACATCGCGCTGAACGAAATCGACAAGATTTTCATCACTCACCTGCATGTCGATCACTATAACGCGCTTCCCTACATCTACGTTTTTGGCGGTTGGTCGGGACGTTGGCACAACCCTTTGCGCGTATGGGGACCATCTGGCCGCACCCCAGAATACGGCATGGCGGCCATGATCGAAGGCATGAAGCAGATGGTGAAGTGGCACACTGACGCCTTCAGTGTGTTTCCAGTGGGTCAGGGCCACGATATCGAAGTCAACGAGTTCGACTTCGAGGATGAAGGCGGGGTGATTTACGAAGAAGACGGCGTCAAGATCATTCACTGGCAGCGTAGTCATGCGAAGGATGGCGCTTCCGCATATCGTCTCGATTGGAACGGAATGTGCTTTGTCTGGACAGGCGACGGACGCCCCAACATGCGTGATGTGGAATATGCCAAGGGCTGCGATGTTTACGTGACTGAGACACAGACCGAATTGGTGGAAATCTCTGCCGGTGTGCAAGGTGTCCCGCCGTTTCTGGCGCGCTACACCATCGATACACACCACACTCCAGGCTATGCCGCTGGGTATGTTGCCAATCTGATCGAACCCCGCATGTTCATGACAACTCACATGCCGTTTGACCCGTACCTCAATGAGGAGACAGTTGCCGAAATACGCGAGCACTACCAAGGACCATATCATTTTGGCGCGCCCGACGGGATCACCGTCAATGTCACCAAAGAACAGATCTGGGTCCGCGAGGGGATTATTCCTGATTTCCCGAACAACCGTGCACCGCAATTCAATTTCGACAATGATCAACTGCGGGTGCCCGCCCCTCCCAAAACCAGAGAGGACATCCAAAACGCGAGTGTCCGCGAAACGGAGATCGATCCCGACCTTTACTATCCCGAAGGGTTCAAGCCCGAACTCCTGACAGATTGGCCCACAGGGGACCGCGACTTGATTGTTCCGGTTGATCAGCTTCCGCCAGCAATGCAGCAAGGGATGGGCGACACTTGGCGTAAACGCCAGGCAAATCGCGAAGCCCTGGGTTTGGAATAGACCCCCGCGTCTGATGACGCCCCCGCTCTTCGCCATCAAATCGTGCGAAGGGCGGATTAACTCATTTTTACTAATGCTGCGATGACAGCTTTGTCCGCATAGCGGAAGTTCGGCCAAAACTCAGGGAATGTCGGCTTGGTCTTGCTAACCGGAACACGCTATCAGAGCGGACTATGCCACTCTTGAAACCGGCTAAACCCAAAGAAGATAGATGCCCACTCGCAGGGGCGAGGCTTACGCCCCGCCCTTTGCTAGGTTGTCCCGCTTCCAAAGAGGTTGCAGGTTGCTGTAGTGGCAAAGTTCGACGAGGTGTTCCAAAGACCCTGCAGCTGAGAGAAGGGTAATATGGTCCAACTCCAATTGACCATATCGATCCCATGTTATGCCGTCCTTGAACCAGGCCTCAATGTGCCGCTGTGATGCAGTAGGCCGTTTTACAATTGTTGCCATGGCCCATATCTCCTGTGTTGGAGACATCTTTTCTGTCTAAGTGCAGAGGAGGCGCAGCGGACACAGTTTCACATGCAGCACAGCAATAAGTGTTCGTCTCGTAAGACCTTTATGCATTGCGAGGAAAGGATGGTGGGTGATGAGAGACTCGAACTCCCGACATCTTCGGTGTAAACGAAGCGCTCTACCAACTGAGCTAATCACCCGTGACGCGGGATTTAGCCAAGCCTGCGCTCCGGCGCAAGGGGGGACAGCCGAAAATCTCGGCCGATCCATTGGGTCAGGGCTTCATGTCCTGCATCGCCGCCAGAAACTGTGTCACCTCATGCTCGGAGTTGTAGTGGCACAGCGAAACCCGGATGCAGTCCGGCAGGCCCAGCGGACGCAGGATGTTGCCGCTGTAGTGGTCGTCCTTGCGAGTGTGGGTGCGGATGCCTTGCGCGTTCAGTCGCGAGACCGCCTCGGCCGAAGGCATGTCGCGCACCACGATCGAGACCAGCCCTTCGCGTGCCGGGTTCTCAGCACCGGCAAGGATCGTGACATGGTCCATGTCCCGCAGACCGAGCAGGTTGCCGGTGCCGTTGATCATCGCATTGGTCAGATGCGTTTCATAGCTGTGGATCGCGCGCCCGGCGGCCTCGATCCGGGCGCGCCGGTCGGTGGCATCTGATACCTGCCCGCCCAGCCAGTCGAAATAGTCGACCACGTCGGACATTGTCGCATAGGCGCCTGTGTCGCGGGTGCCGAATTCCCAGCCCGCCTTGGGGGCGTCGATCAGCTGGTCATGGGGCAGGGCGGTCAGCCGGTCCGAAATCCAGGCGACGCCATAACCGTGCCGCGAAAACACCTTGTAGGGGGAAATCGCATAGCCATCGACGCCATAGCCGTCGATGTCCAGCTGCCCGTGCGCGGCGTGCTGGATGCCGTCCACGATGATGAAACAGTCTGGCGAGACCGACCGGATCGCGCGGGCGATGGCGGCCACGTCCATTCCCATGCCGGTCACCGGAGAGGCATGTAGGATCGTGGCTACGGCCACATCCGGCGACATGCGCGCGGCATAGTCGGCCGCCGTGACCAGGCCGGTCGCATCGTCATGGGGCACATTCACATAATCGAGCCCGGCGATTCCGGCCCAGCGGCGCGCGGCGCTGCGGCTGGCCGGGTGTTCGATGCTGCTGCCGATCACCTTTGCCCCCTTGGGCGCGTTCACACAGGCCGTACGGATCATGCGGAACAAAAGCTCGGTGCCGCTTTCGCCCACGAAGAATTGTCCCGAGGAGGCGTTCATGAACACCGCCAGATCGGCCTTGGCACGGTTGATGATGTCGACCAGGGCGTGGCTGGCCACGTTGTCCCGCCCCTGATTGTCCGGGATGGCCGCAAACCGGGCCGAGGTGTCGACCACCGATTTCAGCGTCAGTGCCCCCCCCGCGTTTTCGAAGAATATGCGTGGACCTTGAAACGGACAACTTTCCACATGGGCAAAGCGCGCTCGGATGGCGTCGAGCAATCCCGGTGTTTCGTGCAGCATGGCGGGTGTCCTGTCCTGTCGAATATGCCTGCCCCGCATCTATGGACGTCGGTGCGCCCGGGTCAATCGTTTCCGCGCCCCGTGGCGGTGGTGCCCGGCTTGCCGTGCCCACCGGCGACCGGCGGGCGGGCCTCTGTGGCTTTACTCGAAGGGCCCGCGCCTTATCATGAACGGCAGCGAGTTTCAGCTGACAGGTTTTCCGATGGCGCGTTTCCTTGTGTTCTTTCTGCTTTGCACGTCTCTTCTGGCGCCGCTCGCGGCGCAGGCGCGGGGCTTTGGCCTCAGCGTTCGCCCCACCTACCGCACCGAGATCCGCCCTGTCGGCGATGGTATCTACGAGGTAAAGGCGATCGGCTCGTCCGCAGCGGTCAATTACTGGTGCGGCATCGGAGACTATGCCATCCGCCAACTCGGCGTGCCGCGCGCGCAGCGGATCTATGTCTGGAAAGCCTACGAGAAAGGGGCCAGAACGGTCCAGTTTTCGCTGAAGCCGCCGCCGGGCGCGGACACCACGCCGGGATATTCGATCACCGTCAACCGGGTGGGCGAGAACATGTCGGCCTCGTCCGCGCAGAACTACTGCTATGACAACTTCATGGATTTCGGGTTCTGAACCTCAGACCCATTTCGCCAGCGGCGGCAAGCTCATCAGCACGGCGTCGGGGTCATGCCCGGTTTCCAGGCCGAATTTCGTGCCCCGGTCATAGACCAGGTTGTATTCGGCATACAGCCCGCGATGTACCAGCTGCACATCCTTGTCGGCCTCGGTAAAGGGCTGCACGCGCCGCTTTTCCACCAGAGGCAGAAATGCCGGCAGGAAGGCCCGGCCGATGTCCTGGTTCAGCGCGAAATCCGCTTGCCAGTCGCCGGTGCAGTAGTCATCCATGAAGATCCCGCCGACGCCCCGTGCGCGCTTGCGGTGCGGGATGTAGAAATACTCGTCGGCCCACTCCTTGAGGCGCGGATAGTGCCCCGGTCCGTGCGGGTCCAGATGCGCCTTCTGCGTGGCGTGGAAATGCGCCGTGTCCTCAGGGTATTCGATGCAGGGGTTCAGGTCGGATCCGCCGCCGAACCACCAGGCATGAGGCGTCCAGAACATGCGGGTGTTCATGTGAACGGCCGGGACATGCGGGTTTTGCATATGCGCCACAAGGCTGATACCCGAGGCCCAGAACCGTGGGTCGTCGGCCATGCCAGGGATGCCCTTGCGCGCGGCCATCGCCTGTTGTGCCCGCTCGCCCAGTGTGCCGTAGACCGTCGAGACGTTGACGCCGACCTTCTCGAACACGCGGCCGCCGCGCATGACCGACATCAGCCCGCCGCCCGCGTCGGACCCATCTTCGGACTGGCGCCGGGTTTCCTTGACCTCGAAACGGCCGGGTTCGGCATCGCTGAAGGGGCCGGTGTCGTGGCTGTCCTCCAGCGCTTCGAAGGCGGTGACGATCTGATCGCGCAGGCTTCGGAACCAGGCAGAGGCGGTGGCTTTTTCGGTATCGAACATTGGGCTCAGTGGGCTGGGGCGGCGACCGGATCCAGCAGGGTGCGGCCTCCGTCGATTGTCAGGATCTGGCCGGTCATGAAGCCGGAAGCCTCGGACGCCAGGTATTGCGCCGTGTCGGTCAGTTCGGTCGGGGCGGCGATGCGGGCCAGCGGTGTGTGCTTTTCGATGTCCTTGCGAAAGTCGCGGTTGTCTTTCAGGGTCGTCTGCAACGAGGCGCTCATGACCGAGCCGAGCGCGATCGCGTTCACGCGGATGCGGTGCGGCGCCAGGGTCACGGCCAGCGACCGGGTCAGCTGATCCAGCGCCGCGCTGGCCACGGAATAGGCCAGCAGGTCGGGATGCGTACGGCGCCCGGCGATCGAGGACAGGTTGATGATCGAGCCGATCTGGGTGTCTTCGCTGCCGTCGGCCTGTTTGATCATCCGGTTGGCGACCATCTGGCTCAGCCGCAGGGTCGGCATCAGGTTCTGGTTCAGCAGGGCGCGCACCGAGTCGTCCTCGGGGTCCAGTGGGTCCGAGGGGATCACCTGCCGCGCGCCATTGACCAGGATATCCACCTGATCGAACGCGTCCAGCGTGGCGGACAGCAGGTTGGCTACGGTCAGTTTTTCACGCAGGTCTCCGGCAAAATACCTGATGTTGCCGTCGTCGACCTGTTCGCCCAATTCGTCGGCCAGGCCTTTTTCGTCGATGTCGGCGAACATCACGTTGGCGCCCGCGTCGGCGAAATGGCGGCCGATCGCCAGCCCGATGCCGTTTGCGCCTCCGGTCACGATGGCGGTCTTGCCAGCTATGGAAAATGACATGCGGTTCCTCCAGAATCTCGGCGCAGGTTAGACGGCTTCACCGCCGAGGGCGAGAGGCATGGAATACCTTGAAGCGGTTGTCTCCAGCCAGTTCCTCGACCCGCGCGAAGGTCTCGGACAGGGTGGTTTCGTAGGGCAGATGGCGGTTGGCCACCATCCACAGGCTGCCCGAGCGCGTCAGGTTGCGCGCTGCCGACGCGATGAAGCCCTGACCCAACGACGGGTCAGCGCTGCGCGCGGTGTGGAACGGCGGGTTCATGACTACGGTGTCCAACGGCTCGGGCGCGGTCCAGGTCACCGCATCGGCCCAGTGGAACAGGGCGCGCGGATCACTCACGTTGGCCCGGGCGCAGCTCAGTGCGGTGTGGTCGGCCTCGACCAGATGCAGGGTGGTCACCGAGGCGCGTTCGAGAACCCCTGCGGACAGGTACCCCCAGCCCGCACCCAGATCGGCCACTTTAGCCCCCAGCTTGGCCGGCAGGGAGTTGCGCAGAAGGGCCGAGGCGGGGTCGATCCCGTCGGCCGAGAACACGCCCGGAGCGGTCCGGTATCCGTCGGCTCTCTGTTCCTGCGGCGCGGCCCAGTCGGCAAAGGTGTCGGCACTGGCCCGGAGCCAGAAGATCTTGCCATGTGCCTTGGAAATCGGTCCATCGACCGCCACGCGTTTTCGGATGTCTTTCAGCAGGCTGTCGATACCGTCGGTCTTGGCGCCGTCCACTACGATCGGACCACCGGCGCGCTGGCTGGCCTGATGGATCATCGCCCGCGCAAGCGCCTTGGCGCGCGGCAGAAACAGGATGACGCTGCCGCAGGACACATCGGCCCGGGGCGTGGCGTCGAATCCCTGCGCCTGAAAATGGTCGTAAAACGGTTTGAACGGTTGGACGACCTGCGTGCCGCCTGGCAGCATCGAAAGGTCATGCTCCGGTGTCGGGCCGATCACCGAAACCGGCTCGGGCAGGGTCAGGCCCTGTTGCAGGGCAAGGTGAAGACGAGTGGACATGGGCTGTGGGACCGAGGCACGCGGCCCTACTCCTCTCTCTCCATGGTGCATTGCAGAGGGTGTTGGTGACGGCGGGCGAAATCCATCACCTGCCCCACCTTGGTTTCGGCGATCTCATGGCTGAATACGCCCACCACGGCCACGCCCTTCTTGTGAACGGTCAGCATGATCTCGAACGCCTGCGCGTGCGACATGCCGAAGAACCGCTCGAGTACATGCACCACGAATTCCATGGGCGTGTAGTCGTCGTTCAGCAGCAGCACCTTGTACAGCGGTGGGCGCTTGGTCTTGGGCTTGGTCTGGACAAGGATGGACGTGTCGCCATCGTCCTCCGATTTGCCAGCCATCATCCAACGGGCAGTCAGCATTGTACCGAGATTTTCCGATTCACATTTCGGGTCGTTTCAGGGCTTATATAACGTCAGCGCGCCCAGAGGAAAGAGCAACCGGCGGAATCGGAATGCATGAAAACCTGACCCTCATCGCCTTCGATGCTGACGACACGCTCTGGCAAAACGAGCGGTTCTTTCGGTTGACCCAGGCCCGCTTTGCCGAGCTGCTGGCCGACCATGCCGATCATAACCACCTGATGGAGCGCCTTCTGGCGGCCGAAAGGCGCAACATCCGGCACTATGGCTACGGCATTAAAGGTTTCGTCTTGTCGATGATCGAGACCGCGCTGGACGTCACCGATGATCGGATTCCGGCCCGCGTCATCCGCGAGTTGATCGCGGCGGGGCAAGAGATGCTGGCCCATCCGATCGAGCTTCTGCCGCACGCCCGCACGGCGGTCGAGGCCGCGGCCGAAACGCATGCCATCGCGCTGATCACCAAGGGAGATCTGATCGACCAGGAGCGCAAGCTGGCTCAGTCGGGGCTGGGCGATCTGTTCGACGAGGTCGAGATCGTGTCTGAGAAGGACCCCGAAACCTATCGCGCCATATTCCAGCGTCTCGGTCATGCGCCGGACCGGGTGATGATGGTGGGCAACTCGATCAGATCGGATGTCGTTGCCCCGATTCAGACTGGTGCCTGGGGCGTGCATGTTCCACATGGGCTGGTCTGGGACATCGAGCGGGCCGAGATCCCATCCGGCCACCCCCGGTTTCTTGAGATCGAGCATCTGGGCCACCTTCCGGCGCTGATCGACCGTTTCACGTGACCTGTGTCCGATAGGGCGCACCGGATGATTACTTGACCGCTCCCTGGCCTTTATTTTGCCGCTTTGGCCTCCGTGGTGGCCCGCGCGATCGGGTGCCCAAGATGTAGCGGTGAAACGGAGCCCGAGGGACGACGGATTCGGACAGCTTTCGGTTTATTTCGTTGGGGGCCTGTGCTATCGTTAAGACAATCAACAAAAATGCCGACCGGAAAAATCCGGCGGCGCGAGGCAGACAGAGGCAAAGATCGTGCAGATTCGGCGGATGATTCCGGCCCGGGCGGGCTTGTTCCTCATTGCGGTGATTTGGATCGCTGCAGTAGCAGCGACTCAGGCGCTGGCCGCGCCTTACGCGGCGATGGTGATTGATGCGCGCACCGGAGAGGTTCTGCATTCGCGCAACGCCGATACCCGCCTCCACCCTGCGTCGCTGACCAAGATGATGACGCTGTATATCGCGTTCGAGGCCGTTCGGAACGGCGAGATCACCCTGGACACCCCCGTGACGATCACCAATCATGCGGCGGCCGAACCGCCGTCGAAACTTGGGCTCCGCGCCGGGCAGAAGATTGCGTTCCGCTATCTGATCCGGGCCGCGGCGGTGAAATCGGCCAATGATGCGGCCACCGCCATCGGTATCGCGCTCAGCGGGTCCGAAGCGGCCTTTGCGCGCCGCATGACCCTTACGGCCAAAGCCATGGGTATGACCCGCACCACCTTCAAGAATGCGCATGGTCTGACGGAGTCGGGCCACTTGTCCACCGCCCGTGACATGACCACGCTGGGCCGGCATCTCCTCTACGACTATCCCGAATACTACAACCTGTTCTCACGCCAATCGACCTATGCGGGCATCAAGACGGTTCCCAACACGAATCGCCGCCTGCTGGCCGCTTACAAGGGCGCTGACGGCATCAAGACAGGCTATACGCGCGCGGCCGGGTTCAACCTGGTGGCTTCTGCCAAGCGCGGAAACGAACGCATCATCGCCACGGTGTTCGGCGGCAAGTCCAGCGCCTGGCGCAACGCCAAGGTGGCCGAGTTGCTGGACCTTGGGTTCCGCCGCGCCCCGTCCCGTGCCCCGATCCGCAAACCGTCCCGTCCAGCCTATGCCGGGAATGCAGGTCTGGGCGGCACCCAGGTGGCGCGCGCGATCGGTGCGCCGCAACAGAGTTTGCGCCCGGTCATGCGTCCGGGGGCCGGGGTCGCGGTTCAAGTCGCGAGCGTAGTTGCCGAAACAGCCGCCAAGAACGCGCCCCGCATCCAGGACAGCATCGCCCAGGCAATCGTCGCCGCCCAGACCACGCCCACGGCCCCGCCGGTCGAAACCGCCGACACGCGCCCGGCCCTGCGGCCCGACAACCTGGTGCTGGCCTCGACCGAACCGGCCGAGGCCAAACCCGAGCAGGAAATCGTCACGCGGCTGTCCACCTCGGGCGGCCATCTGTGGGGCGTCAATGTGGGCCGCTTCGCAACGCGGTACGAGGCCGAAAAGGTGCTGCTGAAGACGGCGCTGTCGGAAATGACCACGCTGGAAGGCTCGTTGCGTAAAGTGAACCAGAGCTCCAAGGGCTTCGAGGCCACATTCCAGGGCATGACCCGCGAGCAGGCCGATCTGGCCTGTCGCCGCCTCAAGGCGCGCAACGTCACCTGTTTCATGATCGGGCCATCATAAGGTTCGGCATTCTCTCCTGAAGGCATCGGCTGCGGAATTCCGCAGCCTTTTTTTCAATCGAAGACGTTTCCGTGCCGGTACTGTTCGTCCTGACCTTCGGCGGCGGTCAGGGCGGCGACGTTGTCCTTGGTAATAAAGCCCTCATAGTGGTGGCACCGCTCGATATACTCGGTGATCAGCAGCGTATGTTTCGAGTGTTTCGAGAAGATCGGCTTAAGGTTCGGGTCGTCTTTGAATTCCCCCACGACATGGGCGAGAAACGGAACGCCTTTTTCCTTCACGGTGTCGACCACGAAATATACGTTCTTTTCGCCGCCGGCATGGTCGCCGTCGCGTATCTCGACCACCATGTGGCGCAGACGCCGGCCGAAATTGCGCACGACATCCTCGGTGGGTATCGGCAGCTTGGCAAACGAGTTCACGAAGGTCGGGGTGTTGTTCGCGGTAAAGACGTTGGCTGGGGATTTCTTGTCGTCGTCCACGCCGGGGTGTCGGTTGACATTGGTCGACGAATTCATCTCGGCGATGTTGTAGGCGCCCCAGAAATACTAGGGCACCATGGTCAGAAACTCGAGGATCGGATCCTCGCGTTCGCCGGTCAGCACCCGCGTGGCCAGATGGTCCAAGCCCAGCATCAGCGGTGCGATCCCGCTGTCCGCGCCTAACTCGGCGGCCCTTGTCAAGCGGTCCTGCTCGACCGCGCTCAGGATCAGCCGGTCGCCCAGGCCCAGACTGTCGGCGTCTTTGAAGTCCAGCGCCGAATAGCCGGCCCGGTGGCAGGTGAAATCCGATGGGGTGGTGAACAGCATCCAGTCCAATGTGTAGAAGGGGTTTTCCGTGTCGCTGGCATAGTCGAACCGGATGTTCTGATCCTCGAGGGTGTTGCGCAGATCGTTAAGGTCGCGCGCGGATCAGACCGCGCCGACATAGCGGGTCCGCGGTGACGCCCGGGCCAGCGGGTACATGCTATTGAGGCGCGAGCTGTAGTCCGCGAAGCCGGCGCTGAGCGGGCCATCAGGACCAGCGCCGGAAAGACCGGATGCGCGTGCAGAACGGAAAACCGATGCGTCGGCCCCAGATAGTTTGCGGTATGGCGATACGGGTCATCACATAGAGTTCGACCAAAGTGTCAAAGATCGCCTCGGGTTCCACCTCGAGGATGATGGCCGCCATCTGGCCGACTTGCTCTGTGACACCCGAGGCTTGTCGGTGCTGATAGATTTTTGGCAGGTATTCGTGGAAGAAGTCCGAGTTCATCTTGTCCCCTCGCGGTTGGTAGGTCATCAGATCGAGAGACATGGACGCCTCCTTGCGCGGATGGGCGGTGTGATGAACTCAGGTCGAGCTTTTGCGGATCATGCTAGGCGGTGGTTGGCCCTTGGGCAACTTCTGCGGGCTATTCAAGCGCCGCAGCCGGCATCGCGCATGGTGGGGGGCTCCGAATCCAGCGCCGAGGCGTGGTGGAAGGGGCAGATGCCGCGCGATGCGAGTCGCTCTTCGTTGTGGCGTAGGGTGCGATGTGTACAATATATTGTGGGGCGCGAATCCTCCGGCCTGAGGGCCGCAGCTGAGCGCGCAGTGCCGCACTTCATTGATGTAGGTATGTCTGCCGCGGCCAGGCAGTCAATCATTTGATAATAAAAGATAAAATGTCTATCTGCAAAAAAATGCATCGAGATGCGATTTTCCCCTTGCGGCTTTGGTTGGATAATCTTAGAACCCCCTTCACCGGCGCTGGTGAGGCGTTGGTGACGGGCTGGAGAGGCGGCCTGACGGACTGGAAAGACGGTTGT
>NZ_JBXWSH010000029.1:0-17147 GCF_059613325.1 Ruegeria sp. BHSA191 | reverse complement strand
GGCGGCAATGGCAGTGGCATGTCGACGAGGTTTTCGTGAAGATCAACGGCGAACGTCACTACATGTGGCGCGCTGTTGATCACGAAGGCGAAGTTCTGGAAGCCGTGGTCACGAAACGTCGAAACAAGCGTGCGGCACTGAAATTCCTCAGAAAATTGATGCGGCGCTACGGTCGGCCGGAAGTTCTGGTGACGGACCGCCTCCCTTTGTACCGTGCGGCGTTGCGGGAGGTTGGAGCGGCCGATCTGCAGCATACAGGCCGTTGGTTGAACAATCGGGTTGAGAATTCGCACCTGCCATTCCGACGAAGAGAACGGGCCATGCAGCGCTTCCGGCGCATGCGAAGTTTGCAGAAGTTCGCCGCCGTTCATTCCTCCGTTTACAACCATTTCAACCAGGAGCGCCACCTCTACACCCGCGAAAACTTCAAGCTGATCCGCAACGCCGCTCTCGCCGAGTGGCGTCAGCTCTGTTCCGCCTAAGTTCCCGTGGTTATTGGGAAACTGAGACTGGTTAGAATCTGTCTGACAGCACCTCCGTGAATACGTTGACAGGCCGCAGCAGCGTGCATGTTTTCTACATTATTCTAAAGGACGAATCCGGGCGCCAGAATCACTGGTGAGAGAAAAGCTGCTTTCGTCGCCACCTCTATTTTCGTCCATTTAAACGGCAGCCACTGCCAGAAATTGAACCTGGCGTGGCTGCCCCCACTACGTCAAGTTATCACCTGAACAACTTCCAGCAGTGTTCATAGCCTTGCCTGAAAAAAGGCTCGAACCTGCGGTCATACATGTCAGAGTGCCGCTCGTATGCCATGCTCATGCTCATATGTGCGTCACCGGTACCCTCGTGGCATCCGTCGTCGTAATATGCCCGTTCGTTGGAGCCCGGCGTGGGAGCGTTTTCATGCGAGGGTCGCGAGGGCTTTTTTCGCGCATCGGCAGCAGCATTCCGATATCCTACATCGTAACCCTCGCGATAACAGTTTCCGCGCTCATTCCATTTTCTGGCAACCTTCCGACCATGGTGCATCGGGTCATATTCACGCAAATGAGAACCATCGCCCCGACCATCGCGAACGCCCTTTTCATAGGCATGCTGAAAGTCGGTTCCGCAGTTTGCGGCCAGAGCGTCTGCCGCTTGCATGACCCAAAAAGCTGTGCAGGAAACCAAAAAAACAGTGAGAGACTTCATTGCTCTTCCTCCTCATGCGACTGGTTAAAAAAAACCAGGACTGGAAAAACATTATACGCATTCGGGTTTTTGTCTATGTGCAAGGCAAGCTTTGAGGATACGATCCGCGTCGACCGGGGCAGCGAGTTCATCTCTCGCGACATGGACCTCTGGGCCTACCAGCGGTATCACGCTCGGCTTCTTGCTGCCGGGCAACCGCGCCCGCCATCGCTGTTGCTCAAGCCCAGATACTGAAACAGGTTAATGGGAGAACGACAGCTTCGTCCGCACACCAGTCATCTGAAAAAAAGCCTCAGATGACTGAGACGAGCCCAAGGCAGACGTGAATAAGCTTCAAAAGAGGTCCCGGGTAAACAGCATCCGGTTTCCCTAGGAGGTGGTCCCGACGTCCGCTTTGGACGCAGGCATCAATCTGGAAGTTTCCAAGAAATTCGGTTTTGTCGATCAATTTGCGGCCGTTTCGTGATATGATTTCCGCAGAAACCGGTGTGGGGAGGTTCGCGATGAAATCATTTCTTTCAATGACAACGGCACTTGGGGTCCTGGGCGCCGCTGCATTCGCATTCGAGCCGACGCCCGACGGTTCGAGCCTCAGCAAGGCTTTTCCCGGTAAGTCCTATTCCCCCTACGCCCAACGTGGGATACCCGACCGGCCTCTCTGGGGGGATACGCACTTGCATACGTCCACTTCGTTTGATGCAGGTGCTTTCGGCAACCGTTTGGACGCGCGGGCTGCCTATCGCTTTGCCAAGGGTCAAGAAGTGCAGGCAACAACCGGCTTCATGGCGCGGCTTTCACGGCCGCTCGATTGGTTGGTGGTTGCTGACCATTCCGACAACATGGGTCTCTTCGACATGATCTATGCACAAGACCAATCCATCATGTCGGATCCCGAGGGTAGCCGCATCGCAACCATGGTGGCGAATGGCGGCGACGAAGGGGTGGCAGCCGCTCTGGAACTCATCGACGCATATTCGCGTGGTGAGGTGATTTCTCCGGTGCTTGCGGTCCAGGCAGGATCAAAACCCTTCCGCTCTGTCTGGCAGCGCCAGATTGAGGCCGCAGAAGAAGCTTACGAACCCGGTCTTTTCACTAGCTTCATCGGCTATGAATGGACCTCGTTGATCCAGGGTGGAAACATGCATCGCGTCGTCGTTTACCGCGACGGAGGTGAAAAGGCTGGCATGATGGATCCGTTCACCACCGAGGCACCCCTTGGTTCCATCAATCCGCGCGACTTGTGGAAATGGATGGCGAACTATGAAGATGTCACGCGCGGAGACGTGCTTGCCATCGCACATAACGGCAACCTGTCAAACGGCATTATGTTTCCTGAAACCGCGCAGTATGATGGCCGGCAACTGGATGCAGAGTATGCGCAGACCCGTGCAATGTGGGAACCCGTCTACGAAGTAACGCAGATCAAAGGGGATGGCGAAGCACATCCCTTCCTCAGCCCGAACGACGAGTTCGCCGATTACGAAACCTGGGACAAGGGCAACCTGAACTTATCGGAATTGAAGACCGACGACATGCTTGCCGGTGAATACGCGCGTGAGGCGTTGAAAACCGGATTGCTTCTGGAAACGTCGCTCGGCACCAACCCCTACAAGTTCGGGATGGTTGGATCGACTGACAGCCACACATCACTCGCCACTGCTCAGGAGGATAATTTCTTTGGTAAGCATTCCGGGGCCGAGCCCAATCCTGAACGCCCCGGGCATATCGTCGGCCAGTTTGGAGACGTGGCAATTTTGGGCTGGGAAATGGTCGCATCCGGCCTCGCAGCCGTATGGGCGAGTGAGAACACGCGCGAAGCGATCTTCGATGCGATGGAGCGCAAGGAGGTCTATGCAACGACGGGATCGCGCATCGTGGTACGTTTCTTCGGCGGCTGGAACTACACGATGGATGACCTGACCTCGCGGACCCCTGCAACGGCAGGCTATGCCAAGGGCACTCCGATGGGCGGGGATCTTCCGCCGCCATCCGAAGGTTCGGAAGCGCCAACCTTCATGGTCTATGCGCTGAAGGATCCGATCGGCGGAAATTTGGATCGCATTCAGATCGTCAAGGGCTGGCTCGATGCCGACGGCGAGACACACGAACAGGTGTATGACGTGGCCTGGGCCGGTGATCGGGAGCCGGACGCAAACGGCAAATTGCCCTCCATCGGTTCCACCGTCGACGTGGAGCGTGCCACCTGGACGAACTCGATCGGGCAGGGTGAGATGGGAACGGTATGGACCGATCCTGACTTTGATCCCTCTCAATCGGCCTTCTATTACGCCCGGGTTATCGAAATCCCGACCCCGCGCTGGACGGTGTACGATGCTTTCCGAATGGGCGCGTCGCTGCCTGACGATGCACCGACGGAGACGCAAGAACGTGCCTACACGTCACCTATCTGGTACACGCCTGGCTGAGCCTAATTTCTCGGTTAAGTGGTTCTCCGGAACTACTGGCACGGTGCCTATTAATATCACCAGTCGTCCCCTGAAGAAGGGTGAGCCCAAGGCGTTGGTGTCGGTCGGTTACCCGGTTCTAAGATTGCGCAACATGCGGTTCAGAATGCAGACATTTACTTCCTTCGGAAAAATGAGTGCTTGCGCTTCTGTGCGGTCGACTGCCGGTCGGCAGGTTTGTCCGCATAGCGGAACTCGGGGTGTTTTTCAAAAATGACCGCTTTTCGACAGAAACAGACATTCAAGCCGACGAAATCGGGGCGACGTTGTGCGATGTCTGCTTTCACCGAGACCGGACGTCCAGCAAACTAGGGTCTATGTCCGAGTTGCGGACGAAGCGGGCATTGACGAGGCGCGCCCAAAAAGATCCCTCTTGCTGTTCGCAAATATCAGGTGCCGGGCTTCAGCTTGTCCGAAATCCAGCGAAACTCGGGCGGCAGAACTGGCAGCTTGGTTGTCATCATCGGTTCCGGGGAGAGCTTGCGGGCGGCCGTCAAGCAAGCTTTGGCCATTTTTCCCATCTGCATTTCATTGAGGGCCATTGCGCGGAGTTTCAGGTGACCCGCTTCGTTCGGGCGCAGGTCAGAAGCCGCGGCAGCATCTTGGGCGGCTCCTTCGAAGTCTCCCGCGCAGAACCTTGCTACACCTCTCATGAACAGCCGGTAAGGCTGAAGCGGGTTCTGAGCGCCTCGTTCGATCAACCGGGAAAAGGCGGCATCGGCACCCTCGAAATCGGACTCCCGAAGGAGGATCTGCCCTCTGAGCTCGTAGTTCTCGAGATACGCCGGATTGATTTCTGCACTTCGCTTCAGATCAGCTCGGGCGCCTGGGACGTCGTCATCAACGGCAAGCCGGAAATACGCTCGGGTCCAGAACACGTAGTCACTCTGCGGCGACTGGATGACCGCCGTATTAAGGTCCTCGGCATAGATTTGTCGTAGGTCTGCTGGCAGGTCTTGGTAGCGTGCTCCATGCAGCATGATCTGGGCTTCTACCCGCATGCAAAGCGATACCGCATCATACGGATTCAGTGAAATCGCACGTTCCATGAGAGCGAGACCATACGTCCAGCTCTCCATCGTCACTTTGTAGTATTCGTTGGCCGCCCGTGCCCTGAGTTCCGAGACACTCAAATCCTCGAGTGGGATTTCGACCAGGCGATCCCCGTCGAATGCATTGGTTTGCAGACGCAGATCACCCTCCGCCAGTTCGAGCACTTCGTCACAGAAGGCAAAGATATCCTCTGTCGGCGCCTCGTATGTTTGCGACCAGACAGGCCGGGCATCTGCCCGTGAGGTCAAGGTCACAGTCAACCGGCCCCTTCCCCCGGCTATGCGCAACCGTCCGCGCAAGTCATAAGTCGCCTTTTCCACGTTCTTGTCGGAAGCGTCGAATATCAACACGCCCTTGCGACGCGAGACACGAACGATCAACTGGTCGCGCAAGTCGCCGGCCACAGCACCAGTTTCTGGATCGATCGGAGCGAATTCGAAGGCCTGCACTGCGATTGAAGGAACATCGTCCAGCTTCCGTTTTAGACCGGGAGCCGGGCGCCACTGATACAGCCTGACCGGTTGCGAAATGTTCTTCAGGTTGAACGTGCCTGCGTCGCTAAGAAGCTTGGCGCGGTCGCTGGACAATTGCCGAAACAGATCTTCCGACACCATCACACCTCCCGGCGGTGCTTCAGTCTGGATACGCTGCGTAATATTCACACCGGCACCGTAGAAATCATCTTCATCTTCAACGATCTCACCCAGGTGACACCCGATCCTCAGCTTCAGTTTCCGGTGATCGTAAAGGTTCGTCTGCACCTGAATTGCGCTGTCTAGAGCCGCACTGATGGACGAAAAGGCGATGATCCAGCCATCGCCCATACGTTTGAGAATCTCGCCGCCGAAATCAGAAAGGACGGGCTCTAGCTGCTTGTTCTTCAGCTCACGAACCGCCTCGATCGCAGCGTCTTGATCGGCGCTCATCATTCGCGAGTATCCGACCATATCGACAAACATCAATGTCGTGATCCGTGAACGCATCCAGTTCCTCCGCCGTCCAGCCTAGCAAGAACGATCGGATCGGCAAACTGACAATATGTGGGGACGACTTCTTCGGATAGCTGACCTTGGTTTGATCATCGTCTACTTCCGCTATACGGACAAAGCAGAAATCGCTCCATCACTAAAATACTGCAGGTGGCTTAGCCAAAGGTCCCCAAGTCTCAGGGTCTGGTAGACCGACACTTGACCACGCTTCTTGCAAAACTCTGGAGTCTGAAGATCTTGTCCGCGGCAAATCATCCAAAATATCAAACCAAGGCATTTTGCTTTCTATTCCGGAGTGGACCGAGGGAGCAAAGTTTTCTGGTTGGTCGAGGCTCGAAGTATGCAGGACCAGATAGGCCGTTTCTCGTGGCTTCACGAGCTTATAAGTTAGGCTTGCCCCGCATTTGGCACAAAAGCCACGATTTGCTATCGGCGTAGTTGCGAAGTAGCGAGGTTCCTCGGTGAGAAATCGAACAGCAGAAGCGGGAAAGGCCGCCCATGCATTAACTGCTGAGCCAGAAAATTTTCTGCAACAACTACAATGGCAATACCCTGTGCTTATGGCAGGCGCGTTTATTTCATATCGGACCAACCCACAGATGCAGCCACCAGTTATTAAGGTTTTGGCCAATTCATCTTCATCAAAATCCAGAAAACCTCCTTCTTTCCCGGGTTCTGAAATGGTCATGTAGACATGTATTGGACTATCAGTTCTCTTGAGTCTTTTGTGACCGCAATCCGCCAGCGGAAGATCTATCTTGCCAGCTATTTGCGCCATCACTTCCCCTGAAACCGCGATTCCGCCTGGTTCCGCTATTGCCTCAAGCCGTGCGGCAGTATTTACGCCGTCGCCGAGAATATCATCGCCGTGCACAACAACATCACCGAGCGAAACTCCGACGCGTAAAATGAGTGGGTCGTCACTATTCGATTGGCGTGCTTCGCGCGCGCACGCTCTTTGAATGTTGATTGCACAATTGACCGCCTCAAAGACACTCGAGAACTCAGCCAAAAACCCATCGCCAGTAGACTTAAAAACACGACCGCGGTTTGCTTCCACCTGCATGCCGATGATTTCACGTTCTAGTCGAACCAACTTAGCTAATGTTCCGCTTTCATCTCGTGATACCAATCCCGCGAAACCGACTATATCGGTGGCCAGAATGGCCGCTAATTTGCGTTCCATCTCCGTTGCTCCGAGCCAACAATCTCCAATTTGTTCCTGCTTACTGTAGCATAAAATCGGTCGCATCGAGCTACGGTAGCTGAGGTGTTAATTTCCAGTTTTGAAAGACCGTTCAGGGCTCTCTGCCGCCTTGCGGCGATGCAACATGCAACGCAACCTCGAATCCGGAACCGGCCATTCACGGTCTGGGCTAGAATCACCCCGTCTACACAGTGTCGACGCCGGGAGCGGGAGGGACGGATTGAGGAAATCTCATGTCCAAAGTCCAACTTCCCGCTGTCAAACCGAAACGCCGCCCGTCGAACAAAGGGCGGCTTGTGGGCCAGAAACTCCCGCTGCTCCCAAAGCAGGTATGGGCGATTCGTGCCCGCCTCAAACTGGCGGGGAATCTCAGGGACCTCGCCCTGTTCAACCTCGCGATCGACAGCAAGTTGCGTGGCTGCGATCTCGTCCGGTTGAAGGTCGCCGAATTCGTGATTGGGGGCAGTGTCCGCGATCGTGTCTCTGTCATCCAAAGCAAGACACAACGACCAGTCCAGTTCGAGGTCTCTGAAAACACGCGTGAGTCCATCTGGAACTGGGTTTCGTCTCCCGAGATGGTCGGGTGTGTGTTTCTGTTTCCCAGCAGGATCCACGATCGACCGCATGTATCGACCCGGCAGTACGCGCGGCTTGTCCAGGACTGGGTGTCGGCGATCGGCTTGGACCCGAGCGGATACGGCACGCATTCGCTGAGGCGCGCCAAAGCCGCTCAAATCTATCGAAAGACCGGCAACCTTCGTGCGGTCCAGCTCCTGCTCGGACACACCAAAGTAGACAGCACGGTTCGATACCTTGGGGTCGAGCTCGAAGATGCGTTGGCAATCGCCGAGAAGATCGACATGTAAACGATCGGCGAACGGTATAAGATGCCGTTCGCTTTCCTAGACCGGACGGACAGCCAAGGCCCCGCCAACGACTGCTTCGAGCCCAAAACAGAAATGGTCAAACCGCCCGAAAAAAGACCCGTTACTTTATCTGCCTTTTTTCAATTCGCGAGCCGTCAATCAGATTGGCTGATGGAAAAAGAACCACCGTATCACCCGGCTCCAATCCACTTAGCACTTGAGCTTCGACACCATTGTTTTGGCCGATGTCCACTTTCTTTAGAACTGCGCGGCCGCCAGCATTGGCAAAGACGGCCCAATTCGCTTCCTGTCGAAACAGCGCAGCTGAAGGAACGATGGTGACGTCTTCTTGTTCCCAGACGACTATGCGGACTTCGATACGATATCCGTGTCCCAAAGTCCCTCGAACCTCGCTTGGACCGTCGAATTGTATCGTGGTTTCAACCCGCTGTTCCTCTACTCCCAGTGCTGAGTACTTCGTGTATCCATAGGGGTCAATCCGGCTAACTGAACCACTCAGATCGCCAAGGCCGCCCCAATTGGTGATAATTACACGATCCCCTTCGCTGACCTGCACCGCTTCTGACGACAAGAGTTCTGCCACTACTTCGAGGTCGCCTTCGATGTTTCCGATTTCCAATATCGGCTCACCAGCCGGGAGTGTTGTTTCACTTTTCTGGATAACTTTCAAAATAGTTCCGTCGATGGGTGCGCGCAGCGGAATACTGTAGGAGGGCGCCCCGCTATCCTCAAGCGCTTCGGCTAGACCTGCGTCATCAAATCCAATCAATCGCGCGCGCGCATTGGCCAGTTCTGCCTCTCGCATCGCGATTGCAGCCTGGACTGTATCGAGGTTGGCTTTAGCGATTCTGGCGGCCTGCTCGGACCTTTCCATCGTGACTTTGCTTGCTATGCCTTTAGCAACAAGCTTTTGTGTTCGCTCAAGTTCGCTTTGCGCGAAGTCGTCCGTAGCCAATGCCGCGTTTAAATCCGCGCGGGCAACCCTGAGCGCTGCTTCGGCGGCGCTGACCGCAGCAAGTGCTTGCTCGCGGGTACGTACATCCAGAGCCGATGGATTGGCCGGCGTCATGCGGGCAACGATCGTTTCACCACCGACGACACGGTCACCGGGCAGAACCGTAACACGTTGCAGTTCACCGGCAATAGGGGAAGAAACGACATAGGGTTCCTTAACCCTCGTTTTGCCTTCTTCGTTGATGGTAACAATCATATTGCCGCGTTCTACCGTCGCAGTATCGACCAGTATCGGGCGCGGCCAGAAAGCGGCAAGGAGAGTAACCGCAACCACAATCGCTGAAACAATTGTTAAGATCGACCGAGAGTACCTTTTTCGCGCGCTCACGAATGCTACTCCCTTGATTTGAGTGCCAGAACCAGATCCGACCGATCCACATTGCGTTTAACCAACCACCCTGAAAGCAATGCTGCAATGACCACAACCACAGTAGCTTGCCCAAAACTCCTGAAACTAAAGTAGGGGGGGATTTGGTACAGGTCCGTACTGAAACCTTGAGAGACCGCGATGGTCAAACCATAGCCTGCTAACGCCCCTAACGGCAGCGCCAGCAACGTGACGACGGCCAATTCACCTAGCAAGACGAAGGCTACTTCTGTTCTTGTGAACCCCAAAACTCGCAGCGCTGCCAGATCCCGGACGCGTTCGGCTTGAGCGACACGAGCTGCATTGTATATTACACCAAACGTTATAACCCCGGCAATCAAGGCCATAATGTAGCGCATGGCGCCTGCTCCTTCGTCCATCACTTTCTGAAACGCACCTCTAGTATCAGATTTTAGCGCCACACCCGCCACCATTGGCATGTCCTTGAGCTGTTTGTAAGTCTCCTCCTCAAGATACTTGTCAGTTCGTATGAATGCTCCGGATACTCGATCCGGTTCGCGGAGAACACGGTTCAGTGCGGTTATCTCCATGTATGCCGGCGATCCCATGAGGCTTTCGGAAATGGCGACTACGGGCAGTTGCAACACAGGACGACGACCTTCGCGTACGTCAACGGAAAGCCAGTCACCCGCTCGGATGTCGAGAATTCTAGCGAGGCCTGATGAAAGAATGACCCCATCCTGGCGCATCGGGATCGATCGTTCAGCACGGTCTATTGCGCGGTTCAACCTTGGAAATTCAGTCAATCCGGTAATCGCACCGCGATAGGAAAGACGACCGTGCTTAAAGATTGCGGGCACGATGCGAACAGGCTCAACTTCAATTATTCCTTCGATTGACTGTACGTCGAACAGGCTTTGGCGAGAAATGGGGTTTATAAAACTGACGGACACGTTGCTCCGATCCATGATATCGAAGGTCAGCTCAGCCATTCTGTCGAAACTTGCTAGAATTGAAGCCATTGCTGCTGACAGAGCGATGCCGGCGCTGACGCCTGTTATCGCGCCTATCATTCGCACGGGCTGGCGCGTAAGCCGGCGCAACACCATTCGAGTTGGTTGGTCCAGATACCCGGCTAAGGCTTTTCCGATTTGCCCGCTTCTGCTGTAATCGGCTGGCGCCGCGGCCCGCATCGCCACTGCAGGTGTCAAGACAAATACCCTACGCAACACCACCATCCCTCCGACCGAAGATGTCAGAATACTCGCTAAAAATCCAAGCGTAACGCTCAGAGGTTCCAGTCGAAAAACTAAAAACGGGAATTTGTAATAAACGAGGTAGACATCTATCAGCGCGCGTCCGGCAACTATTCCCAATATTCCACCTACAATGGCTCCACCCCCAGCAATTATCAGGACCATTTTTAGATAGTGGCTTCCAACCTCCCAATTCGTGTAACCGAATGCTTTCATCAATCCGATTTCTTCCCTTTCAGAAGCCACCAAACGGGAAATGACAATGTAAAGAAGAAACGCAGCGACGGCCAAGAAGATCGGGGGGACTGTAGCAGACGTACGGCGCAAGCCGTCAATTTCTTCTAAAACAAACTTGTTCGAGGCAAGATCACTAAGCGGGAACGCGCCAAGTCCCCCGAACTTGTCCAAGACCCTATCGGTTGCACGAAGGATCGCAGGTGTTTCCGCTCCGCGGCTCAACGAAAAGAGGGCTTCGTTGAAAGCTCCGTTCAGGTCAAATGCCGCCTCCATAGCTGGACGACTGAGCCAAAGAACTGCAAATCGACTATCGTCAGGCACCATTTCTCCCGGCGCTGCGGCAAAAAGAAACTCAGGCGACATTGCAAGTCCGACGACCTCGAAGTTTCGCCGCGCCCCGTTCATGGTTGCAGAGATCTGATCTCCGGGTCTTAAGCCGTGAGCCTGCGCAAAGCTTTGCAAAACAATTATTTCATCAGGCCGCTCGCGAGAGAGGTGTCGACCATCGGTCAAATAGATCAAATTCAATTTGGCTTCGCCGATTTCGGGAAGCGAAATGGCCAGAGCGCGAATGGGCAGTTCTATATTCGGTAAGTCCACCAAAGCCTGCCCGACCACTCGGGTGTCGACCGATGAAACTCCAGGTAAATTCCGTAAGTCTTCGGCAATATGTTCTGGAGCTCCGACAACTGGCGCAAAAACGTCTGCAAGACGATATCTTTCGTAATACGCCGTACGGGTCTCATCCAAGCTGACAACCAATCCGGACTGCATGACTTGCATCAGGACGCCGAGTGCAACAACTAAACCGATCGCCGTAGCCTGACTTTTGATGTGCCACAGATCTCTAGCGAGCTTTTTTGCCAATGCAGACATTCTGCAGCTACCACTCGATATCTTCTGGCGCGACTTTGGAGGTGTTTTGCGTAACTTCGATTACAGCGCCATCACCAAAGCGGATGACCCGGTCAGCCATGGCTGCCTGAGACGTCGCGTGGGTCACAATCAGAACAGTTGCACCCAGCCGCTCATTCACATCTTTCAGGACCTGTAAAACAGTCCTTCCCGTTTTACTGTCTAAGGCACCTGTTGGTTCATCGCAGAACAGCACGTCTGGCTGTTTCGCAACCGCACGTGCAATCGCGACGCGTTGTTGTTCGCCACCAGACAACTGGGCGGGGAAGTGATCAACGCGATCGGTCAATCCGACGAGCGCAAGCGCGTGATCAGGGTCCATTGGGTTTCGTGCGATCTCCGTGACAAGCTCAACATTCTCTCGAGCAGTTAGGCTAGGCATCAGATTATAGAATTGAAAAACAAACCCCACATGATCTCTGCGATACCGGGTAAGTTCTTTGTCTGACATCAAAGTCAGATCTTGGTCGCGAAAGTGAATGCTGCCGTCGGACGCTCGATCTAGGCCTCCGAGAATGTTCAGCAAGGTCGATTTTCCGCTGCCTGAAGCGCCAAGTAGCACAACGATTTCTCGTTCCGGAATGTCCAGATTTACTCCGCGCAATGCGTGCACGGCCGCAGGCCCTTCGCCGTAGACTCGCTTTAGGTTTCTTATTGTATATGCATTCTTTTCCACGTCTGTAACGTAGCGCATTGTAGGTTTAAGGTACATTTGAAAGCGTTTCCGCTTGACACGGAAGGGAGTGCCGCTTCGAATTTCCAAAAAATGGAGACTCTGCTGTGTAATGGATACCATTTTTGGTATTCCGCGACACCATAGCGGTTCGTGGCTGCATAACTATGGCCAGCGGCGCCAATGTGCTGACTTTCAGAAAAAATGTAGCGGGGCGCAGGAAATTACACCCCAACAGCCCTCGGCGGATAGTATTTGGCGTTACTCAGGTTGCCATCTACACGCGCCGGTAGCCTTGAATTAAGTCAATGATAACTTGTTCCGTTGAAGGCTTCGCCTAAGCCGTTGATTGCTGAATACAAGCGACCGACAGTTTTGTCCGCACATCGGACGTAGAGCATGATGCCATGAGCGTCTGCTGTCGGCGGAAAGCTGCTGTTTCCGCTGAAGATCGCGGTTCAGCGACTGCCAACGACCGCATTCAAATAGACCGGACGTTCATCGAAATCCAGGCTATGGCAGCAACGCGGGACTTAGCCGCCATTCGTTGTGGCGCGCGAACGACGGCTTGTGTACGACGCGGGAAAATTCATACTGTCTTTGTATTGGCGAATGCCGCGCTCTTTTTGTAGGGGAATGCCCATGAAATTCGTTTTGTCGATGGCGGTTGTTCTATCTGCGATGCCTTTGTCGGCGTTATCACAGGATGATGGGCACAAGCATGGTGGTACACCGTACGCCGGTTTCGAGACACGTGAGATCAAAAGCCTATCCAATCAAGATATAGCTGAGCTTCGCCGGGGCGGCGGTTGGGGACTGGCTCTTCCTGCGGAGTTGAACGGCCTTCCTGGCCCCGCTCATCTGCTGGAGCTTCAAGAAGAGCTTGCGCTTTCAAATGATCAAGTTGCTGAAATTACGGCGTTGTTTGAAGAAATGAGAACCGAAGCCATCGCGGCAGGAGAAAAATTCATCGCTGCTGAAGCTGCGGTGAGCGCAGCTTTTGAAGACACCGAAGTTTCAGAAGATGAACTCGCAATTCTTTTGGCTAAAGCTGCTGAAGCCCAAGCCGCTTTGCGTATGGTTCATTTGTCGAGACATCTCGCGACACCAGCTCTTCTGAGCGATGATCAGATCCGAAGATACAGCGTACTGCGCGGCTACTCAGATGATCCATGCGCCAATGTCCCAGAAGGGCATGACCCAACCATGTGGCGACGCCACAACGGTTGCGATGGGTAGGCCGATCTTCGTTCGTCTTGCAGATACGGAACTCTGGGCCGACGGCCCTTGTTAGCTGGTTGGTCGAACTAAAGGATATTCAATCCGCCAATGACCGTATGCTTTTAAGGGCGTGGGTTTTGCGTACGTTCTAAGGATGGTCATTCTGTTTCTGACGACCGCGCCCACAAATTGATATCTTCTTCCGAACTGATTTCATCGATCTTTTTGAGCTCGTCAGCACTGAAGTCGAGATTATCGACGACGCGTGCGCAATCGACGATTTGTTCCGGCCGGGACGCACCAATAAGTGCGGTCGTTACACGCCCACTTCTGAGCACCCAGGCCAGGGCCATTTGCGCCAGAGTCTGCCCGCGTTCCTCGGCCATGTTGTTCAGAGCACGGACACTTGCCAGAGACCGCTCGTTGATCATGCCATCGAGCAATGACTTCCCTTGCGTGGCACGGCTACCACTCGGAATACCGGTTAGATACTTGGAAGTCAGAATGCCTTGTGCCAGCGGCGTGAATGCAATCGATCCTACCCCCAGGTCGTCCAGTGTATCGAGCAAACCGTCCCGCTCTACCCAACGGTTGAGCAGGTTGTAGGAAGGCTGGTGAATCAAACAGGGCGTCCCAAGGTCGTTGAGAATTTTCACCGCCTCGCGCGTGCGGTGGGAGTTGTAGCTCGAGATGCCTGCGTAGAGCGCGCGACCCGACCGTACGATATAATCCAACGCGCCCATTGTTTCTTCGAGAGGGGTATCGGGGTCAAAGCGGTGGGAATAAAAGATGTCGACATAATCAAGCCCCATGCGCGCGAGTGATTGGTCACAGGACGCAATCATGTACTTGCGTGACCCCCATTCCCCATAGGGACCCGGCCACATGTCGTAGCCTGCTTTGGAGGAAATGATCAGTTCATCCCTGTAACCCGCGAAATCCGTTTTGAGGATCTCGCCAAATGCTTCTTCGGCTGAACCGGGTGGTGGACCGTAGTTGTTCGCCAGATCAAAGTGAGTGATCCCATGATCAAACGCGGTTCGACACATGGCGCGCTTGTTTTCGTGCGTCGAGTCCGCACCAAAATTATGCCACAGGCCTAGGCTGACAACCGGAAGCTTCACACCGGATCGCCCACATCGCCGATACACCATCCGCTCATAGCGGTTCAGCGCCGGGGTGTAAGGAATGGGTTTTGGCTTTGGCGGTCTTTGAGCTTTGGTCATGCGCACATAATCAATGGATTGTCGGGCCTGTCAAACGGATCACCTCCAGCAAGATCGACGCGACTCATTTTCATCCTATTGGTTAGCCTTGCTCCACGTGTGAAAGATTTCACGATCCGATCATTCGCATTCATCGCCAACTCTCAAACGCAGCCAATGATTCTTATGGCGAACTACACTGCGGCGATGAGAAAAACACAGGGGAAGATTTTGAGGCGTGAACCGGAAATTGCCGGTCTGTCGCTTAGGGTCAGGACTCATAGCCAGTAAATGACGAGTGCTGCAAGGACGATGGCTGACAGGAAGACCTGCGGGCATCTGTCGTATCGCATTGCGACACGCCGCCAATCCTTCAGCCTGCCGAACATGATCTCGATCCGGTTGCGCCTCTCGTAGCGGCGCTTGTCGTACTTGACAGGTTTATGCAGCTGCTTCCGGCCAGGGATGCAGGCGCGTATCCCTTTGTCTTTCAACGCTTCCCGGAACCAGTCGGCATCATATCCGCGGTCCCCGAGCAGCCAGTCGACATCGGGTGGGCTGCTCAGCAATGCGCGTGCGCCGATGTAGTCGCTGACCTGACCGGCGGTGACGAACAGGTTGAGTGGACGTCCCCGGCTATCGCAGATGGCATGCAACTTGGTGTTCATGCCGCCCTTGGTGCGGCCAATCAGGCGTCCACGCCCCCTTTTTTGACGCCCAAATTGGTCGCGGTAAGGTGGGCCTTCAGGTAGGTGGCGTCGATCATTATGGTCTTCTCTTCGCCGTGAGCGGCAGCCAGACCTGCCATCATCTGGGCGAAGATGCCTTTGTCGCTCCAACGCTTCCAACGGTTATAGAGGGTCTTGTGTTGGCTACAGGCAGAAGGGGCATCGCGCCATCTCAACCCATTGCGATTAATGAAGATAATTTCACTCAACACGCGCCGGTCATCGACGCGGGGTTTGCCGTGGGACTTCGGAAAGAAGGGCTCGAGACGCGCCATCTGCGCGTCGGTAAGCCAGAAAAGATCAGACATGTTCACCGCTCGTTTTCGAGCCGTGAATCACGCTGCTGGACGAAAATCAATGGGTCCTGACCCTAGAGAAAAGTCTCCTATTTCGGCAGACAGTTTCACCTTGTCTCGGAGCCGCAGCCGGACCAGGCCCGTTGCCAGCAACCGGCACAGCTCGGCGCGGCGTTCGGTCGAGGCTATCCGGTCGGGCGGCAGCGGGTTGGACCCCAGTCGCGATGTGTTGATCTCGTTTCGCATGGGGCAACGCTACCCGCGCGCCCGTCGAAAACAATGCAGTTCAATGGTTTGCGGGGATTGTGCGGAGGGAGGCGGACGCATGCGAAACGACCGCCGCCGGATTTTGTGGTCTGGAAAGCCAAGGCGGGCCGCCTAGGTTCTGCTCATGCGCCTAATCACATTCATCCTGCTTCTCCTGCCCGCATCGCTTTTTGCCAACGACTGGGACGCCCTGGAACAACCCGGCGCGATTGCGATCATGCGGCATGCTCTCGCTCCCGGAACGGGCGATCCCGCCAATTTCGAACTTGGGAATTGCAAAACCCAGCGGAACCTTGACACGCGCGGCCGCAACCAGGCCCGCGCGATCGGTGCGGCCTTTCGGGAGCGTGGGATAGAGTTTGACCGGGTGCTGACGAGCCAATGGTGCCGGACCCGCGAAACCGCCGAACTTCTCGATCTCGGGCCCGTGGTGGACGCGCCTGCGTTGAATTCGTTCTTTGGCAGATACGAGCGAAGAGACAGTCAGACCCGCGACTTGCGGGCCTTGTTACGGGAACAGGATGGCCGGGTGATGCTGGTGTCGCACCAGGTCAATATTTCTGCGCTCGCGGGGCAAGCAACGCGATCCGGTGAGGTCCTGATCATCCGGCAGCACGAGGGCGACATCGAGGTTTTGGGCAGCATCCTGTTGGATCCCTGACGGACCCTTCGCGCCTTCGTTACCTTGATCCGTTTCGACGCAGCCTATCATGGTCTGCTCATGACCAACCGGCGGCAGGTCAACGACTATCCCCGGTTGACCGACTACGTCACGCGGATGCTCGACTTGCCCAGCGTGCGGGAAACGGTGAACATGGATCACATCCTGCAGGGCCACTATTCGATTAAGGCGCTCAACCCCAATGGGATCGTGCCGAAGGCACCCGATCATATCGCGGGGCGGTGTCAGAGGGAATCTGGTTGAGCGGGGCAGGGCGGTCTCATAGCGTCTTGGGATGACGAAAGACGACCCATTCAAGTATTTCCGAACCAGCCGCGAGATCATCCGCCTGGCGGTCATGATGTACGTGCGTTTCCCGCTGTCGCTCCGCAATGTCGAGGATCTGCTGCACGAGCGCGGTATCGACATCAGTCACGAATCCGTCCGGTTCTGGTGGCACAGGTTTGGTCCGATGTTCGCCGCCGAGATCAGAAAACGACGTATCGAGGGGATGAAGTCGAGCCGCTGGTGGTGGCATTTGGACGAGATGT
>NZ_JBXWSH010000028.1:0-18756 GCF_059613325.1 Ruegeria sp. BHSA191 | reverse complement strand
CTGAACCGCGTCTTTCCGGGCAGCGAACATGGATCGCTTGCGTCCCGGCTGGCGCATCTTTTCATGACCGAGATCGCGGCGCGGTCCGATCTGGGGATCGACCTGCACTCGGCCGCGATCCATCGGACGAATTACCCGCAGATCCGGATCTCGCCGGACAACCCACGCACCAAGGAACTGGCCGAGGTTTTCGGCGCACCAATCGTCATGAAATCACCGTTGCGCGATGGTTCACTGCGCGCCGCCGCCAAGGACGCCGGAACGGATGTTCTGCTCTACGAGGCCGGCGAAGGCCTGCGGTTCGACGAGCTGTCGATACGGGCGGGGCTCGCGGGTATCCTGCGCGTGATGCGGCACATGAAGATGGTTCCTGCAAAAGGCATCTCAAAACCCAAGGCCAAGCCGCATTTCTGCAACTCCAGCAAATGGCTGCGCGCACCGATGGGGGGCGTCCTTCGCGTCTACAAAGCCGATGGTGAACTGGTGCGCAAGGGCGACCTGATGGGGTCGGTCTCGGACCCGTTCGGAGAGCAGGAGATGGAAATACTTGCCCCGTTCGACGGGCTGGTTGTCGGCCGGGCAGTGATGCCCGTGGTCAACGAAGGCGACGCCGTGTTCCACCTTGGCCGTGTTGAGTCAGTTGAGCAGGCCGGCGAGTCGGTAGAAGACCTCAGCGCGCAATTGGAAGACGACCCCATGTTCGATGAGGATGAAATCCTCTGACACCGAAGAAACGGGGTGCACCTCAGCAAGACAATGCTTCTTTGAAACAGAAAACCTTGATTTGAACTTACTGTAAAAACGCTTTTCCAGTTGCTAGGGTCAGGACCCCTTGGGTTCTGGGTGACGGCGTGATTCATGGTTCAAAAACGAGCGGTGAACATGTCTGATCTTTTCTGGCTGACGGATGCACAGATGGCGCGTCTTGAGCCTCTCTTTCCGAAGCCCCACGGCAAACCCCGCGTCGATGATCGGCGTGTGTGAAGCGGTATTATTTTCATCAATCGCAATGGGTTAAGATGGCGCTATGCGCCTGCAGTTTATGGTCCGCACAAGACACTCTACAATCTCTGGAAGCGTTGGAGCGACAAGAGCATCTTCGGCCGGATGATGTCCGGTCTGGCCGCCGAACATGGCGAGACGAAGACCGTGATGATCGATGCCACCTATCTGAAGGCACACCGCACCGCGACCGGCATGGGCGTCAAAAAGAAGGGTGTGGACGCCTGATCCGTTGTCCGGCAGGCGATTGCAAAGCAATCTGCCGAGAGGGGCCGAACCAAGGGCGGCATGAACACCAAGCTGCATGCCATCTGCGACAGCCAGGGACGACAAATTGACCTGTTCGTCACCACCGGTCAAGTCAGAGACTACGTCGGCGCGCGGGCGCTGCTTAGCTGCCTGCCGAATGTGGATTGGCTGCTTGGCTACCGCGGCTATGACGTGGATTGGTTCAGAGAAGCTTTGAAAGACAAAGGGATACGCGCATGCATCCCTGGCCGGAAACAGCGAAAGAAACCGATCAAGTACGACAAGCGCCGCTACAAACGACGCACCAGGATCGAGATCATGTTCGGCCGGCTCAAGGACTGGCGACGCGTTATGATTGCTGTTCAAAGGTTTTCCTCGCGGCCATCGCTCTGGCCGCGACCGTTACCTATTGTTATGAACCCTGACCCTCGAACCCCTTTGTATAAAGAAAGCTTTTTTCCCTGGTTTTGATAGCCATTGTCACTTCACTGCCTGGCAAGCAATGTAAAGAAAAATGTAAAGCGATTTGTACAGCAGAATTGGCCAAAGTAGAGCGGGCCACTTTGCGGAATGGCAAAAAAACACTCAAAGACAAAGGCTTGAGAAAATCTCAATGTGAGGATGGGTGGCGGTGCTGTCAGACGGATTCGAACTCGTCTCTGTTAGGCCAGTAACGCTGTCCTTTATCCCGCGCCAAGTTCGCGCCACTCGGCAAGAGCGGCGCTTCGGTTCAGCTTAAAGTTTTGTCGTGAGTAGAGGTGGCGTTCCTGATTGAAATGGTTGTGCACTGAGGAATGGACGGAAGCGAATTTCTGCAAACTTCGCATGCGCCTGAATCGAAGCATCGCTCGCTCTCTTCGTCGGAAAGGCAGGTGTGAGTTCTCTGCCCTGTTGTTCAGCCAGCGACCGGTTTCCTGCCTGTCCGCCGCACCGATTTCCTTCAATGCAGCGCCATAGGAACGCAGCTTGTCCGTGACGAAAACGTGCGGCCGGCCATGCCGCTTCATTGTTTTCTTCAAGAATTTCAAGGCTGCTTTCTTGTTACGCGTCTTGGTAACGAAGCTTTCAAGCACCTCGCCTTCGTGATCGACGGCCCGCCACAGGTAGTGGCGTTCGCCGTTGATTTTCACAAACATTTCGTCCAGTGCCAACACCATTGACTGGATCGCATGCCTTCAATCCTGCGCTTCCGGATCTCCGAGGCAAACATCGGGCCGAAACGGCGCCACCAAAACCGAACCGTTTCATGGCTGATTTCGACGCCGCGTTCATGCAATAGATCTTCCACATTCCGAAGCGAAAGAGGGAAACGGATGTATAGCATCACCGCCAGGCGGATGATTTCCGGGCTGCTTTGAAAGCCCTTGAACGGGTTAGGTTTGGTCATGTTCCGACGCTACGAGGCCGCCCTGCCCGCCTCAACCGGAATCTTTCTGACAATGCCAAAGAAACTGCTGTCGAACGGAAACTGCGAGGTATACAGAACATCGTAGATGTCCATATGGGGCAGTCGCTCATCGCTGCCGTAGGGGTATTGATGGATCCCGTCCCTGATATAGGCCTCTGCACCTTCCAAAGTTGCGGGTTCAAGATCAGGCGTGATGATGCGCAACGTCCCGTAACCGCGATAGGTTTCAAGCGGCACGGGGAGATATCCTTACGGCACCACGGTGTCCGAATTCGACGCGTACAGGGAGTATTTGCCCCCTTCGCCTTTGTCATCGCCATCGGGGCCAACATCGACAATCGGTCGCTGCCAGACATCGAGGAACGTGCCAAAGATGCTGTAGGTTTCGGTCGCTGCGGGAAGTTCCACTACTACTGGCCCATCTTTCACATCGTAAATGAGCTGAACATAGGGCGTAGAGTTATTCGGCGTGGGCGACTGAAATTTCCAGTTGGGCGGTTGTGAGAAATACGCGACTTGGTTGAGCGCCTGACCTGCATCTATCGCGCCCGCAATCATCTGGTTACCCGCCACGAGCGGTTGCGCCCAAAGGGCGCTTTCGTAGGCGCGCCGCTCAAATCTCTCTTTCTCGAAATCACGCTCTTCGGCGGAAACCGAACCCGCAAATATCGCAAGTGCTAAAAATGTTGTAAGCGTCGCAATCCTTCGCATCCCATGCCTCACTATTGTTCGATCAAAGGTGGCCTTGTACTCAACTGCATTCATCTCCGGGCCGTTATTCCCCAACTCGTGCTGGCCGATCTGTGGCATCACTCTTCAACCCTCACGAAATCCCCGGGAACCCAGGTTTTATCGAACCATTCCTGGCCCGGCCCATAAAGCCGAATGATCGAAGACCAGGATTTACCGGGCATGGTTTGAACCCAGTTGCCTTCTTTGCCTTCAGGAGGTTCAGGACCAAACCAGATGGTCCATGAGCCGTCCTCGTTCGGTTCGATCCCAGGCACGGTACTATCTATTCCGGCGAGCTTTTGATCCGTCTCCAGCATCGAGCGGTGCTGGTTGTCGTAGACTGTGAAAGACCAGAAATCGCCGGCGGGGACAGGTGCCTCCAGATCGATGCGATAGGTCTTGCCTCCGTCGAGATAGTTGCCCTCCGAGTCCTTCGCGGTGAAGCCATAGACCGAGCCGGAGCCGACTTGGGGTCTGACCATGGCGGGGGTGACGCCCGTCGCCAGGTAATGAAAGAAGGTCCGATCGCTCAAGATGCGGGCGCCATCTTCGAGAAACTCGTGGCTCAGACGAGCATACGGCGTTGTCCACTGGCGCCCTTCGAAAAGGTAAACGCCCGGGTCGCGCGGACTGAAAGATTGCGCCCGCGCCGTAGCGTTGCCGACCTTTCCCGCCTCGATCAGGATGCTTTGCATCCGCTCGTCGGGCTGAAATGGCTTCCCGTGCCGGATGCCGATGCTGTTAAAGATACCGGCGATTTCCGGCGGAAAAGCGTCAGGAGGCTCGTATTGCACCGTCGCATTCAACTCTTCATAGAAAGAGAAGTTATTTCCGTGGATAGAGTTCCATTGCTTGCCCGTAAGCTGCACGAATTGTTGTTCTGGCGGATTTTCTATCTCGGCGAAGGGAAAGATCCGAAGATGGTCCTTGACCCGCTTCACGGTCCCCTCCAGCCCGTCCTCGAGAACGAAAGCCCGCATCAACATCCAATTCTTGTAGGTCGGTGAATGAACGACATGGAAACCGGTTTGCGGCAACGCACCGTCGTATCCTGGTGGCACGAACAGATACCGACCGCCGCGGCCCTGATCGGGACCGGTGAAGCCCACATCGGTCACCCAGCGGAAATAGGCGTCGTCAATCGGCCCGAGCGTAATGGGCGGGACGTCCATGACAACCGGGCCTGACTTGGTGTCGATACAGGTCAGGACATACATCGTCGTGGAGTTTGCCGTCAGCATGAGGCCTCTGGCATCGAGCAAACCCTCGGTGATCCCGACCGTAAAGGGGGGCACACCGGCCGCCTTGAGACCTTCGCAAAAGGCCTGGATCGAGGTGGCCGGGATACCGTGCAAGAACGCGTCCACGCCACGCATGAAATCGAGATTGTCCCAAAGCTTGTCGATGGTCTCTTCCGAGGGCAAGCCGTCGAAAAAGTAGAGCGTCCCGAGGCGTTCCGTTTCGACCACATCGGGCGTCAAGAGCTTCTCGGGCACGTTGGCAGCGTAGGTTGGCCCATCGGCTCCGACGAATTGCGGGACCACCGCCAGCGTTGCTGCCAGCAGGGCGGTACGGAACATCGGCATTTAAACAATCTCCCCGTTGAGTTTTGATCTGCGGCTCTGCGGCAGTTAATTTGCAGGTTCGACGTCCGGCAAAACGTATTCCCCCGCGCTGACGCTTTCAGCGGGGCGATAGACGCGCATCAGGAAATTCCAGCCTTCGGACGTATCAAGGCGATTTGCGACATCGCCACAAAGCTCCTCAGAACCAAAGAAAGCATCGAAGCTGCCATCCGCGTTCATCTTTGTGTTTGCCGGGTTCAGAACCGCATGGTTGTCACTGAAGAGATAGCCTTCCTCATTGTACATGGTGATCGACCAGAAAGCGTCATTTTCGGGCGGCGTATAGTTTGCGGTGTAGCAAGTCTCGACCCCGGCAGGCCCTTCAGGACCCGAAAAGTTAATGTAGGCGGCCTCATAATTGGGGAAGACCCCCCAGGAAGTGGCAACGGCAATCCGGTGATGTTCTGGGATCACATTGCCCGAGGCGCGCGTGTCCTGAAAACTGGGCGGATATTGCGTGAAGGCTTCAAGTTTTTCTTCATAGCCGGGACGCATTGCGACCATCTGTTCCCAGTTCCAATTGGCGGTCTTGGGCTCCATGCTACCAGAGGTGACCTCGACCTGAGCCAAGAGGCGCCGCGCAATTTCAACGTCGCTTTCGTCGCTCGCGTCCAGCACCTGCACACGCGGCAGCGCCACGATATACCGCGTGTCTTGCGGGCCGAATTCGTAGATGCCTGGCTCGGACAGGATGTCGATGGCGAAATGGTCGTTGTCGATCATGTAAACCGACAGGTAGCGGCCATCGGGGACCTCGGGCACCGTGATTGTAAACCGCTCGGACGTGTCGATCGGGATACCCGCATAGAGCGTATCGCGGTTCATGCGTGGGACGGCCTGATTGTCGACGGGCGTCGGGGCGTCATAGACCAGCCCCCTGTTCATTCCACCGGCCTCGATGAAGCGTAGAATGCGCGCGTCCACCTCGGCGCGAATGAAGGTTTCTTCGGTCACCGGCATCATCTCATCGCCGGCGGTTGGGCTGGCAGCAGCAAAGGTGACCGATCCACCAATCAGCATTGCTGTCCAAGGCATATTGCTTGCAAACTCACGCATTTCCCACTCCATCTGATCGCTACTAGTATTTAGCGAGCCATATGAAAGCCGTCTGCGTAATTTGCGACAGTTTATCCGCGTCTCAGATGCCTTCTGAGCGTTTGTTCAGCTTCGCCTTTCAGACCGGGAAACGCCGGGGAGCTGCGCTGCGGCTTTGACGAGCAACCCACCGAGCTGCTGCCGACAAGGTATCCGACGGGTATTCCCCAAACCGCTGTCGGTACCGAGAGGCAAAGCGACCAAGATCATAGAAGCCAAGCGATGTCGCAATGTGAGCGACGGTGGTGTCCTTCGGGCCGGCCTCCAACAAGCGCTGACGCGCCGCGTGCATCCTCCATTTCTGCAACAGTTGAACGACGGTGCAATCGAATTTCTCACGCACTCCACGTTCGAGTGTTCTCTTGTTGACACCTACCGCTTCGCACAGGGCTGCAACAGACACGCACTCGGTATCGGGGGTGCGAAGGTACTCAAGGGCCGCCACTACAGCCGCATTTTGACCGAGCTTCTTCCCATGAATTGAATCAAGTCCATCAGGGAGGACTGCATCGATCAGTGCGTCTTCAATGAACTCCCGTATCACGTCAGCGGTTTCTTTTATATGAGTCGCCCGGTCCGTGTATGCCGGCGGGAATAGCTCTTCGAGCTTTCGCGCAATTGTACGCACCTTCTGGGGTGATGGCGAAAATGCCGAATGCCGGCCGCGCGAAGCGAGCTTGTCCATTGCAAGCTCAAGCGTGGGCTCGAAAGCCTGTGCAATTTCTATCTCAATTGTCAGTACCGTTTGTCCGCCGCGGTATCTCACTTCTAGAGGATCACCGGCCAGAGAATAGAGCTGGTGGTCAATAACCGGCTCACCAAAGGCAATTGACTGGCCATCGCCTCCGAAAGGAATGGCTAGGACAAGGTGGCCAGGCGGCGGCAGCCCTATCAGCCGAACGTCATCTCCATAGCTTTCTCGCAGTACCGACAGCCCGGGGAAGCTGATGAAGTCCAACCCAAACTTGCTCTTTCCTTGATCACGGCCGTCAATCAAGAGGTCCCAAGGCTGCACAGCCATCTCGAATTCGCTTGGGTCATCCGTCGAAAAATTGCCGCACTGAAATCTATTGGTGACCTGAAAGTTCATGCGGTTCTGCCTACCCCCAAGAGGCCCTGAAACCAACGTTGGTGCAGCAGACTGTAACTTACGCTGCCGGATAGCGAAAGGGCATTTTGCCGTAGCGAAGGCAACGTCCGCTCCGGGCTCATTGCCGACCTTCGCCGCAAAGTGCGCCAAGGTCAGCCCGCAGCCCAAACCGGACATTGCTTTCATGACCTTCAAAGACAACAGGGCGGACAAAGTGTGCTTTCGCTGCCGCCGCTCCAACGACCGCTTTCGTTACTTCGCAACCGCAGCTAAAAGCACCACGGGCGGAAAGTGTGAATTCGCGGCCGTGCAGCGTGTAACAGAGGAGATCGCAAAAGGGGACCTTCATTCCCGCGATTTGTGGCCCGTCCTGCCCAGAGATAGTGCGTACAAGGCACACCCAGAAAGGCCTTATCGGCTTTCAATCCCTAAGAGCCGACAAAGTCTTTTTTTGTAGTTTCTCCGCCGGGCCAATCTGGGATGCGAGCGGTTGAACGGGCGCACTCCGTGATGTGAGGAACAAAAGCACTCCGACCACGGTCACACAGGTCGCACCGGCGACTTGGGCAACGCTTTCAAAGCGTTGGTGGGTGGCTGCATTCGCACCGATCCGCTGCGCAACCTTCGCGCGCCCCCAGATGGCCGCGACGCCGATCAGAGACATAGAGATCGCCATGCCCAGCGAAATCGCGGCCACCATGGCGATCGCAGGCAATACAAGGTCATTTGCAAACCCGAACAGCATTACGATCAGCGCGCCGGTACAAGGCACAATGCCCACTGCAGTAGCAAGCCATCCGTCGGATCGGCTGGACGATTTTTCGGCAATTGCGCAGGCAGCGCAGCCGCTGTGGGTATTGTCGTCATGCGGGTGCCTGTGATGCGACCCGTGTTCATGGGCTGTTGAAGCCGTTCTTCGGAGGTCATGAATTGTCCGAAGGCTTTTCCAAAGCATCAAAAGGCCAATTGCAATGATCAGCGCATAGCTGCCCAGCCGGATGAGCCGGTAATCGGATGGTGCTCCGCCGGTGGTTTGCCGGATCGCAAGGTCGAGCAGGAATACAGCCGCAACGGCCGAGAACACGTGCACGATGGCGATGCGAACCCCCATCCCGACACCGCGGCGCAGGCTACCCCCTTCACCGACGAAATAGGAAATCACGACGGCCTTGCCGTGCCCCGGCCCAAGCGTGTGCAGGACCCCATAAAGAAACGCGACAAGAAGAGCGAACGCTACCGTCGCCAGCGACTTGCCCTGATCCATCGACGTCATTGATGTCGTGAAGAGATTGCTGATCCAGGCCTGGGTTGCCCGGCAAGCGACTTGCTCGGCAAATCTGCCGAAAGGGCAAAGAACGTCGACATGCCGCTCGTCGAACGGCTGTGCCAGATGATGGAAGTCAGCCCACGAGGGTATCGGGCCTTCCGCAACCGGCCCCTCAGCCAGAGCCAACGCAAGGACAGGCTGCAACCATCACACGGATCGAGGCAGCCGACACTGCCCTCACGAAACCAGAAGCTTCTGCGGCAGCACGGGTTCAAGGTATCGATGAGCCGCACAGGCAATTGCTATGACAACGCGGCAGTCGAAACCTTCTTCAAGACGATGAAGGCTTAATTGCTGTGGCAGCGGCCTTGACCCACCCGCAGGGCGCCCGATCTGGCGAACTTCGGATACATCAACGGATTCTACAATCCTCGCCGAGGGCACTCAGCCTTGGATTGGAAAAGCCCCTTGGCCTTCGAAGCTCAGGATGCGTAAATGAGAACTTGGGGCGGCACGGAAACGTGACAGGTCCATCACGGATTCAGAGACATAGCGCAAAGTTGCACTCGGTTCACGAACCTCGAACAGGAACTTCAGGGGGTCCGAGATCCGGTATTGTACCACCCACTCCAAAAGCGCTGCGTTCAGATCTACCGTGACTATTTCGGCTTCGCGTCGGCCGTCTGACGGACTTTGGAAGGGATCACCTCCGCCCGGCGTGGTGAATCCGAATTCGTGCTTCAGTTGCCGTTTCACGGGCATCAGTGTGGCAACGTCGATGCCAAGCGGGAATTTGAAATGCAGGTCAGGCGGAATCTCAGCAGTGTATCTGCCAAAACGCTGGACAACAGCGACAGAGTCGCTCGGGACAGTGTATCAAGAAAGGGGGCGACAACAGCCACCAAGACTATCGTTCCTGCAACCAGTACCCCCTCAGACGAGGCCACCCATCAGTGAGCAGTCCGCCCAGCCGGTCGCGGCCGTGACGAAGGAGATCGTCAATCTCGGGCGGTTTGCGTTTCTGTTTGCTTTGCCATGGTCCACGGTCTTCCGGGCCGCCGTTCTGGCCGGGCATATTATTTCCTCTCTTGCTTGCGCGGACCGGCACCCGGCGCAGACCGAGGCGGTCGCGGGGGCATCCGCGCGTCTTATTCTCCCTGTGTCGGCATTCCTTCGTTCTCTGCGGCCTGTATCGCTGAAATATCCTTTGGCAATTTAGCTACCGGAGCCGCACCCGGCGCGTCTTTGTCTGTCTGGGTTGCCCGCCCGCCCGAGTAGAGATGCCGAAGCTGCAACTCGGAAACGCCGTCGGCCTCCATCACCAGCCGAACCATCGGGTCTGCAAGCATTTCCTCCAGGAAAATCTCGGCCAGATCTTTTCCGGTCAGCTTGTCCTTTGCCAGGGCGTCATCGAGGTCGGCCAGTGAAACGGTCAAGGTTCTCGCCAGTCCGGGGTGGGATGCCCGAGAATGCAGTCTCACCGCTACAGACGCTTTCCAAGCTTCAGGATGCAGGCAGTCGGGCGGTGAACACAGTTCCGTTTCAATGTCGTACTCTCCTGCTGGAAGCGTCTCGTCTAAGCCAGGCAAACTGAACGGCCTGGCGAAAACCGCAATGGATTTTCTGACTAACTCGTTCATCGGAGATGTCCTTTCCTCAAAGCGACAAGCGAGCCAAGGCTGCGGCTGCCAGAGCATTGCCCTTGTCGTGGTAGTCCCCGTGGAACACACCATCCACCTTGACCTCCCAGATCCCATTCCGCTCCCTGACACGGACACGATCAGCTTGCGCAGTGGGATAATAGGGGTGTGCCGAAGTTTGTCTCTTTTCCGGTTGGTGCAATGCCTGCTTGAGAACCCTGGAACTCGCCGCCTTTGGCAATTGCGTTTCTCCAAGGGCCATCACGGCGCGAATGAACTCCTCGGCATAATCATCCGCGTTCCGGTGGTCATGCTCGTGCCGCTCCATAGCCATCGGCTCAACAAAACGCTTCTTAAGGTGCTCAAGGAACCGCGGTTCCGTGTGGGACATGTAAGCAATAAGCGACTGGAGAACCCGTTCATGGGCTAGAACGCGCCGTTCAAGATCGGTTGTTTCAGGCAGAGGTGGTGACATGGCGCTGCTCATCCTTGATTGATCGTGTTTTCCGGACGCTCCGGTGACTTGTTTACGTCAAGGGCCGCAAGGCAGGCTTGCGCGAGGTTCCGGTTCGGGGTCTCTGTCCCCGGTACTGTCGCCCAGCCAGCCGCCATGAGGGCCTCTCGCTGCCGGAAGGTAGAGGCTGCCCGGATCGCTGCCATCTTGGCGGCCCGTTCCGGATCGGTTCGGGCCATGTCGAGACAGACGGGCACCAATGCGATGACAACGTGTTCGCGAGCCATCGCGAGGGACATGTCGCTCGAGGTTCGGCTGGTTTCCCAGCCGCCCCAAGAAAATCCAGATACACTAACAAGTACCGCGCCGATGACGGCGCCGTAGAGGCCGGGTTTAAGCCATTCGGGAGTGTTCATTTTAGTTCCTCCAGCGGCAAAGCGCCGCCTCGCTATCTTAAGGTGTCATGCTGAATGCCGCGGCCAAGTGCCGTTTCAAGGTCGGTCCAGGAAATTGGTCGCATTTCTGTTCGACCCAGCGAACGCCCCTTGCCGATTATGGTCAGGAAAATCGCTGTTCTGCAGTAAGCCGGGAAACTCAGCGTCTCGATAAGTTCTTCCTCAACCAATACTTCGTATTCACCGGCAGGCAGCTCGTCCGAATATCCGGATAGGGTAAACGGGCGCGGGAAGGTTACGGTGGATCTGATTGAACGCAGCGCCATCTCCGGTCTCCGCGATGTATACGTGCCTTCCGCGCTGCAAGGGCTGCCGTATCCTGACTGCAGAGAGGCAGCCTGCATTTGCGGTCATCATACATTATTCCAGAACCGGACGGTGCGCGCTGACCCATGTTAGCGCCGCTGAGACCCAGGCCGTGCAGGCGAACCTTGGAGCTGCCCTGATGCTTGAATTCAGAGGCTTGGACACCGGCTGATCTGCGTCAGCGCCTGCTCCAGACGATGCGATTAGCCAAATCAGGCAAGGAGCCGTTGCCGTGCTCGCCTACCGCGTATTCGCCGAAAAGCCGGGTTCACCAATCTATGAGGCGCTCTGCGCGTCCACATATTTTCTGGACAACGGTCGGTGGCTGCGGCTGTCACATCAGCAAACCCCTACCACCTGACTCCCACAGGATGAATCTTCACCTTGGGGCGAAACCTCTAACGAACCTATTGACATGTGAACCGGCCCTTGGGGTCTGGATTCAGAACCAGAACTTGATCACTGCAGCCGATGCCCAAGCGGACAGTCCAACTTTCGAGCGTCCCGGGCTAACCTGCGTCAGTGCAGCGGAGTGGAGAAGATGGGTACATGACTTCGTGCCTGCCGAATCTCCGGCGGCACTTATTTCGAGCATCAGAGGAGCGCGGGAGGGGTATCGTTTAAAAAGTGGATTGCATTTCCCCGCGCTTCTTATTCTCGGAACGTCCAAGAAAGGACAATCTTATGACACCTCAACAAACCAATTCGGCTGAGAAGATGGCCTCGGTCAAAGCAGCCTGTCACAAAGCGCCGGCCGGCCCCAGAAAGGATCGGGCGCTGAAACATTACCAGGCAGCCGAGAAAGCGCACGAAGCGAACCAATACGACGCGATGAACAGGGAACTCGACGCGGCCGCAAAAGCGATTAGCTGACTTCTCTCGTCTCAGAAGAAAACCGGGCCGCCTTAAGTCTATCTTTGGGCGGCCTCATTCATTTCAAAAGTGGGTCGATCTGATCCAGATACGCCGGATCGAAACCCGAAATGGCCACCAATCCGTCATAGTCGTCGAATGTCACGCGGCCGTCCTGAAAGGTCAGCAGACCGCTTTCGCGAAGCTTCCGCAAAACACGGTTCACATGGACCGCGCTTAGGCCGAGTGCATCCGCAAGATGATACTGTGTCAATGGACAGGCGTACCCTTCCTTTCTCCCCATTCCGACCAACTTCAGCCGTGCCCCCAGTTCCAGAAGGAAGTGCGCCATGCGCGCATCCGCGGACCGTCGACCAACTCCAACGAGATGCTCGACGACCATGGCTTCGTCCCGTGATGCTGCCCAAAGAAAGGCCGCCGCCAAGCGAGGCGTTTTTGTGAATGCTTCCAGAAGGTCGTCCGCTAGAACCTCCACCGCCTGAATGTCCGTGACCGGCTCGAAACTGTGGTCGGAGGTGCGCAGCAGGACGCTGCGCAATCCAAGAAAATCCCCTGGTATCTGGACGTCTACGATCTGTCGGGTTCCGTCCGGCTGAAGCTTGTAGGAACACACCCAGCCGGCGGCCAGTATGTAAGCGGCCTGGTCAGATTGCCCCTGATGCACGAGATCACGCCCCGCCGTGAAGGACCGGCGGCGCAGATGCAGACGCTTCAAAACGTCCAATTCATCGTCGGACAAGGCGACGAAGACTTGCAACTTCTTTGTAAGCGGGCTTTCTAAGATATCCGTCATCGGAGCCTCGCAAGCCGAAAAATCTTTGGGTGCGTTCGTGCGGAGACTGCTTTCGGTTAGCTCAGCATACCCTGTTTTCTGCGAAGATGCTTGGGATAAGCGAGGCCGCTCGGCCGCGCGTTGTTTTACCGATACCCGGAAGGAAGCCTAAATATGGGTAGCGTAAAAGATTTCTCGGGCATGGCCGCCCTCTCAATCTGCGAGTCTATGCTGCTGGCGATGAACGATCGCAACCTCTTGTCCGAACGCGAGGTCGTGGGCATCCTGCGCGATGCGGCAAAGACGCATGAAGGCGCAGGTGTTACGGATGGCGAGATAGAGGCGCATCGGGCCGTGGCCGTTCTCATCAACCGGATCATTGCTGGCGGGAACTCCGTCCGGAGGCCGCCGGTATGACATACCTAGTAGCAGCGGGGTAGACACCTTCCATGCCGACGTCGTCCAACTCGCACGATGCAAGGGGCCAACGGCCACGTCAACAGAACATGTCGGTTGGCGCGGGCCGCCAAAACGGTGGCGTCCAATCTGACATTCCAAACGCCCGACCTGCCTTGACCGCGCGACACGCGCGGGTCCAGTCGGATCATTTGTCCATCACGAGCCGGGGCCCCTGCGTGGGATATCCCTGCGATGCAACCGGTCCGAGGCTGGAAGCGACCCGACTGACCACATCTGACTGGAAACGAACTCTGGTGAAATACCGGCAGCCAATCCCTTCCCGCAGTATTTTCGAACTAACCGTCACGCTAGTGCCTTTCCTGGCAATATGGGCGGTTGCGTGGTGGGTGCTCTCGATCAGCACCGCGTTGGCAATCGCCCTCGCATTTGCCAATGCAGCCTTTCTTTTCCGGTTGTTCGTAATCCAGCACGACTGCGGGCATGGTTCCCTGTTCCGGGACCGGCGTCTGTGTGATTGGATTGGCCGTATCATCGGCGTCATCACGCTGACGCCCTATGACGTCTGGCGCAAGACCCACGCGATCCACCATGCCACTATCGGGAACCTCGACCGCCGGGGCGTCGGAGACCTACCGTTGCTTACGATCACAGAATACCGCGAAAAGGGTTGGCTGGGCAGGGCGCTTTACCGACTCGTCCGCCATCCGGTTTTCCTGTTTGGCGTGGTGCCATTTTACACGTTCTTCCTGCACAATCGGCTGCCCGTCCAACTGATGCGGTCCGGCGGTCGCTACTGGCTGAGTGCGATGGCGACAAACGCTGCCATTGGCCTCACTCTGACAGTGATTGTCTGGCTGGGCGGCTGGGAGGTACTGCTGTTCGTCTTCCTGCCGACGATGTTTCTGGCAGCGATTGCCGGCATGTGGTTTTTCTACGTGCAGCATCAGTTCGAGGAAACCAGCTGGCGGCACGAGGAAGACTGGAACATCGAGGATGCGTCCCTTCACGGTAGTTCGCACTACGACCTGCCCGGCATCCTGCGCTGGATCACCGGGAACATCGGAGTCCACCATGTACATCACTTGGCCAGCCGCATCCCGTTTTACCGTTTACACGACGTAGTCAAGGATCACGACGTCCTGGCACAGACCAGACGCTTCACGCTTTGGGAAAGTTTCCGCTGCGCGCGACTGCACCTTTGGGATGAGAAAAGCCGCAGATTGCTGACGTTTGCAGAGGCCCGAGCACTTCCCGCCTGAGCCTTGCGCAATATTGCCACTGGTCAGTGAATTGGAGCGTTGGATTGGAAACTGGGGGCCACCTAAATAGGATACTTGTCGCTGAACGGACGGCTACGTCTCTGCCGGGAGTGTTTCTTTCTGAGCCAGTATTGTCGAGACAATTGGGCTGATTTTTCAGTTGGTGTTCTATTTGGGAAGGTGGATGCTGCGACCGCCATATCGTCAGCGGCAAAGGTATGAATGAAGGAGGGCGGGCTTATTGATCTCATCGCCGACAATTAACCCTATCTCGCGCTCGCCGTTGTCGTCCTTCTGTTCGCAGCATTTCTTTCCGAGCGCTTCGAACCGGATGTAACCGCTGCAGGGGCCGCCGCACTGTTTTTCGTCTTGAGGTTTGTTCCCACGAATGAAGTTCTGGCAGTGTTTTCGAACCCAGCGCCCAAAACGATCGCCGCGATGTTCGTAATCAGCGGCGCGCTGGTCCGAGCCGGGCTTCTCGACGCACTTGCGAACTAGGTTGTCGCCGCAGGGAGCAAGCGCCCGGTCGCCGGTACAGCGGCGTTTCTCATCGCGACGCTATTCTTCCTATTCTAGGTTTTCCGGTCTGGTTCTGCTGCACCTGTGGCGTTTTTTTTGTGCGCTGCATGAAGTGTCAGCAGGAGCAGCATGAGGATCCCGACCGTTGCGGCAAGGGCTGATCCTGAGAGAATTCCCAGCTTTGCAGCGTTCAGTGTCGCCGGATCAAAAGCCAAGCCCGCTATGAACAGCGACATCGTGAAACCGATACCTGTGAGAAACGAGCCGGCCAGAACCAACGGCCCCGACAAGCCCGGCGCGAGCACTGCCAGGCCTGATCGGACAGCAAGCCAGCTGAATCCGAAGACGCCGATCGGCTTTCCCAACACCAGTCCGACAATTATTGCCAAGGAGACCGGTTGTCCGAAATCGGCATCCTGAATCGTGATGCCGGCATTTGCCAGCGCGAAGATCGGCATGATTGCAAAGCCGACCCAGGGGTGCAGCATCATTTCGAGTCGTTCGACTGGAGAGAGCGCCTCCGTGACGGCTCTGCTGGCTTGACGCAGGTCATGGCGGCTGGCGGTATTTCCCTGCTGCCGATCACCGGCCGGAACGACGCGCAGGCGCCCAAGGATGGCATGCAGCCGGGCATCGCTTACCCATCTGCGCGTCGGTGTCATCAGTCCCAGAATGACCCCCGCGATAGTCGCGTGTACGCCGGAGGCGTCGATGCAAAGCCAGACTGCCGCACCGAGAAGAAAATAAACCGGGACACTTCTGATCCCGACGCGCGAGGCGCCGGCGACGATACCAATTCCCAGCAGACCCAAACCGATCCCCGACCAGTTCAACGCTTCCCCGTATCCGAAGGCGACAACGAGAATTGCGCCGACATCGTCAAAAATGGCTAGAGAAAGTAGGAACAGACGCAAGGTGGACGGGATCCGGCTTCCAAAAAGCGCCAGGCACCCAATCACGAACGCCGTATCGGTTGCCATCACAGTTCCCCAGCCGTGCGCCCCGGGCTGCCCGGACATCAGAATAAGATAGAACGCGACCGGTACTACCATGCCACCCAAAGCGCCTGCGAACGGCAGGGCGGCCTGTCGCGGGTTTCGCAATTCGCCCAGAACGATCTCGCGCTTGAGCTCTAGAGAAAGCACAAAAAAGAAGAGTGTCATCAGCCCGTCGTTGATCCAGTGTCGCAGCGAGCGGGTGAAATCGAACGAACCGAATGTCAGGCCAATTGGGGTCTTCCAGAAGCCCAGGAAGCCTTCTTGCCAAGGCGAGTTTGCCAGCGCCAAAGCCAGCAGGACAGCTAGGAACAGGAGCCCACTCGCGGCCGCTTGGATCTCTAGGAAGCGTGCCAAGGGTTTTGTTATTCTATCGGCGGACTCTTGGGGCAGGCTTTGATGATTGTCTATCATGGGACAACTACGCCAATTCGGGTGAAAAGAGACTACGCCATTGAAGCGTGGACGCAATCACCGCGCGGATCAATGTCTTGCTATGCAGGTGCCATTCACGTGACCTGATGGGATGAACTGCCTTCCCGCCAAGACCACCGCAGCTATTGTTGTAGAAATAGCTTAGGGAGAGGAGCATACCGATGGAGATTGCATTTCGCCCCATTAGGTCACAGTCAATACTTGGCTGTAGACGCAGACGGCCCAGATTGTAGGCGTTCTAGGAAGGCAGGTGCGTATGCCGGGCGTGTAGAGTTAGCAAGACCCGCCCGACGCGTTGCAATTTCAAGTGACTACTGGGCGCCAGCGGTTGGCTTTCGCGTTGTCCGCGATTTGAGAGTTCGTAGGCCTGAAGATTTGGCGAACGTAGCGAATGTCGGGAAAGCAGGCTGCGACTGCAGCAAATCGGAGCCGTGTCGAGTTCTGCTGTGGGCCGTCCTTGCCATGATCAACGGCAGCAATGCGCGGTTCGCACCCGTTCTTATAGCGAGCGGCATCTGTCGAATAGGGCTCTGAGCGGCCGCTACGGTCAATCATGAGAGACGTCCGGTATGAGATGGCGGACGACTGCGGCCGTCCGCCAAGGCCTCAGATGTCGATCTTCTCGGCGATGCTGAGCGCGTCATCGAGTTCGACGCCGAGGTATCGCACCGTGCTGTCCACCTTGGTGTGACCCAGCAGGAGCTGGACGGCGCGGAGATTGCCGGTCTTCCTGTAGATCAGTGCGGCCTTGGTCCGTCGCAGCGAATGCGTGCCGTAGCCGCTTGGATCCAGTCCGATTGCACACACCCAGTCATGAACAAGGCGCGCATACTGCCTTGTCGAGATGTGCGGTGAGCCGTGGAACCTGCTTGGGAACAGGTTGACCTGTCCAAGCATTTGGGACGATGTGACCCATGCGAGCACGCTTCTGCGTGTATTCTCGGACACCTCGAACTGAACTGGACGCCCGGTCTTGCTCTGGATGACCGACACGCGGTCCCGGACGTTTCCACCAGCGACGAGGTCCAGGACCTTGAGTCGAACCAAGTCACACCCGCGGAGCTTGCTGTCTATGGCGAGATTGAACAATGCCAAGTCGCGCAGGTTATCCGCGAGCTCTAGCCGAGCGCGAATGGCCCAAACCTGCCTTGGCAGGAGCGGGCGTTTCTGGCCGATCAGCCGCCCCTTGTTCCACGGCGGACGTGATGGTCGGATTGCCGGTAGCTGTTTACTGGACATGATGGAGTCTCCGTCCAGCCCTCCCACACCAGGCATCGGCACCGTGCCAACGCGCGGATTTTACCTTAAGAGGACGAGTGTCCGCTTCGCGAACATCTGTTTCTTCAAGCCTAGCTGCGGTGCGTTGGTCTGCTCGGAGCCCATGGCGGACGCTGGAAGCGAGGCACCGTTTGCAGCCGCAGCAAAGCGCGGTCTAGCTTCACATCGGAGAACCTCTCCCATCCCGATGCGAAGCCAAATTTCCCAACCCTTATTTCAGGGCACAAATGGGTGCCGACGGAAATCGACCGATCTACACGCTGCTGGCAATCCCTCAATGATTGCCAAGAAGAAGCTTCAGAATGTCGGACTGATAGATCGACTTTTCGGCTGAGTAAGGCGTGCCACCACGCTCCAGATCGCTCTTTTCATACTTCATCAACTCGTCAATTACGTAGGCATAAGCGCGTCCCTGCTTTTCGAGCACTTCAGGGCGCACCAGATTGTTTTCATAATCTGCTGTCGTGTGATAGTACCGGGTTCCCGTGGCCCAGCCCGCCGAAATAATGTCTGCATCGAAGTAAGGCGGATGAAAATTCGTCTCATCACTGGCCGGTTCCGGGTAGACATACTCCATAGTGGCAATGTTGTAGAGTGTCGCTGCCCTCTCAAACAGATCGATCAGCAACGGGCTGCGATTTGTCACCATGAGCATCTGCGGCGTCATGACATTGGTGGGGACGCTCGAGATCCAACCTTCGTCCAACTCCTGAACAAGGCCCGGTTTTTCCGGACGCAACACAACAAGAATGTCATTTTCCATGAGGTCCCTGTTTGCATCGACAAACTTGTCCGTAGCCCCGACACCGGGATTCTCGTGGTCTCCGACAAAAAGGAAAATCAATCCATGACGCCGTTGATCTGCCGGCAATGAGGCAAAAT
>NZ_JBXWSH010000027.1:0-19196 GCF_059613325.1 Ruegeria sp. BHSA191 | reverse complement strand
CGACATCGGGGCGCGTGGACAGGACCTGACCGAACTTGATGTAGGCCGGGCCCAGGGCGGTCAGCGCCCGGGTGGCCGGCGGCATGTTCGGGTCGCCCTTGTAGCCCAGCCATTGGAACGGTTTGCCTAAGGTGTGGGCAAGGATCCGCAACGCGCGCGGAGCCTCGAACGCGTCCAGCACCACGTTCATGGCGCCGGTGCGTTCCAGCGTGGCGCCCGTACGGATCAGGCGGATGATGTTGTGGGGGCCGCGCATGCGTCAGATCTTCCAGCCGGAATGCAGGGCGGCGATGCCCATGCTGAGGTTGCGGTATTTCGCGTTCTCGAACCCGGCGGCGCGCACCATGCCCAGAAAGGTATCCTGATCTGGGAACTTGCGGATCGATTCAACCAGGTATTGATAGCTGTCGCGGTCATTCGCGATCAGCTGCCCCATGCGCGGGATCACGTTGAAGCTGTAGAGGTCATAGAGTTTCTGCAGCCCGTCATTGGGCAGCTGGCTGAATTCCAGCACCATCAGTCGCCCGCCGGGTTTGAGCACGCGGTAGGCCTCGTTCAGAGCCTCTTGCGGGCGGGTCACGTTCCGGATGCCGAAGGAAATGGTGTAGACGTCGAAGGTGTTGTCCTCGAAGGGCAGGGCCATCGCGTCGCCGACCACCCAGTCCAGGCTGTCGGCCATCTGCGCAGCCTCAGCGCGCTTGCGGCCCTCGATCAGCATCGGCTCGGTCAGATCCAGAACGTTGGCATGGCCGTGGCCCGCGCGTTTGAGGAACCTGAATGAGATGTCGCCCGTACCGCCCGCCACGTCCAACAGGCGCTGGCCAGGGCGTGGCGCCAGCCAGTCCATCATCGCGTCCTTCCAGACCCGGTGGATGCCCATCGACATCACGTCGTTCATTACGTCGTATTTCGACGCGACCGAGTTGAATACGCCCTGCACGCGCCCGGCCTTTTCGGCCTCGGGGACGGTTTCGAAACCGAAATGAGTGGTCTTGTCGCTGTTGTCGGACATAAGCCTTGCCGTTCGTCGAATTTCGTCTCTGTTATAGGGCCTGGAAACCGGGGCACAATGCGGCCCTTTGGAATAGGAGCCGTCTAATGCCCGAATTGCCCGAGGTCGAGACAGTAAGACGCGGCCTTGCCCCGGCGATGGAAGGCGTGGTTATCGAAAGGGCGGACGTGAACCGCCCCGATCTGCGCTGGCCGTTCCCCGAGCGGATGGCCGAACGGTTGACCGGCCAGCGGGTCGAGCGTCTGCGGCGGCGGTCGAAATACATCCTGGCCGATCTGAGCGGCGGCGAGACTCTGTTGATTCACTTGGGCATGTCGGGCCGCATGACCGTGTCGGGCGATCCGCTGGGACAGTTCGTACATCATCATCCGATGCCGCAGAAGCATGACCACGTGGTGTTTCACATGGCCAATGGTGCGCGCATCACCTTCAATGACCCGCGCCGGTTCGGGGCGATGGATCTGATGCCCACGGCCACCGCCGAGCAGCACAAGCTGCTGGCCGTGCTGGGGCCGGAACCGCTGGGCAACGATTTCAACGAAACCTATCTGATCGACGCCTTCCGCGGCCGGTCCACACCGGTCAAGGCGGCGCTGCTGGATCAGAGAATCGTTGCCGGGCTAGGAAACATCTATGTCTGCGAGGCGCTCTACCGCGCCAGAGTGTCGCCACGTCGCAAGGCGGGTCAGATCTCGGCCGGGCGTGTCGGAGCCCTGGTTCCGGTGATCCGGACGGTGCTGACCGAGGCCATCGAGGCCGGTGGATCCTCACTGCGCGATTTCCGGCAAGCCGATGGAGAGCTTGGATATTTTCAGCACAGTTTCGACGTCTACGGGCGCGAGGGCCAGCCCTGCCGGACCGAGGGCTGCGGGGCCGAAATCCGCAGAATCACCCAGTCGGGGCGGTCGACCTTCTATTGCGCGCAATGCCAAAGATAGCTTGATCCGAGTTTTTCGCGTGGTAAGGAATTGGACCTGAACGGAACAACCGAAAGCTCAGACCTCATGGCTTTTGAGACGATCATCGTCGAAATCGAAGACCACGTCGCCCTTATCAAGCTCAACAGACCCGATGCGTTGAATGCGCTGAACACTCAGCTTCTGGGTGAGCTGTGCGAGGCGCTCGAGGACGCGGATACCAATGACAAGGTGCGCTGCATCGTCATCACCGGATCGGAAAAGGCATTCGCCGCAGGCGCGGACATCAAGGAGATGTCCGAGATGAGCTTTGTCGATGTCTACACCAGCAACCTTTTCGCAGACGCCAATGACCGGATTACCGCGATCCGCAAGCCGATCATCGCGGCGGTTGCGGGCTATGCGCTGGGCGGCGGGTGTGAGCTGGCCATGATGTGCGATTTCATCATCGCCGCAGACACCGCTAAGTTCGGCCAGCCGGAAATCAATCTGGGCGTCATCGCCGGGATGGGCGGCAGCCAGCGCCTGACGCGGTTCGTGGGCAAGTCCAAGGCGATGGACATGAACCTGACCGGCCGGTTCATGGATGCCGAGGAGGCCGAGCGCTCGGGCCTCGTGTCGCGCGTGGTGCCGGCCAAGAAGCTGATCGAAGAGGCGACCGGCGCGGCCCAGAAGATCGCCGAGAAATCGCTGCTGACCGCGATGGCCGCGAAAGAGGCGGTCAACCGCAGCTACGAGGTGCCGCTGAGCGAGGGCATGCTGTTCGAGCGGCGCGTGTTCCACTCGATGTTCGCCACCGAGGATCAGAAAGAGGGCATGGCCGCATTCCTTGAAAAGCGCGCGGCCCAGTTCCGCGACAAATAGGTGGCGCCGAGAGGACCGTTGGATCAGGCGGGCGCTGCCCGCCTTTTTCTTGGCGGACAACAAGGCCGAGAATCGGCTTGGCAAAGCCTGAAAACTTGGCTATTGACCGCGACCATACATGCGCGTGCGGCCCGCTTGGCCCGATTCACACTCGTGATTTCTGATCCGGTGCGGGGATATCCGTGACGTGCAACCCTAGACAAACGTACCGAACAAAGGTCAGAGACACATGGCAAACTCGCCCCAGGCAAAGAAGCGCGCTCGTCAGAACGAGAAGCGTTATGCAATCAACAAAGCACGTCGTTCGCGCATCCGCACCTTCCTGCGCAAGGTCGAAGAAGCAATCGCATCCGGCGACAAGGAAGCCGCAACCGCAGCCCTGCGCGCGGCCCAGCCCGAACTGATGCGCGGCGTCACCAAAGGCGTGTTCCACAAGAACACTGCAGCCCGCAAAATGTCGCGCCTGTCGGCACGGGTCAAAGCGCTGGGCTGACTTTACGTCAACAATCGTTGACGATTTACGAACAAAAAGGCGTCGCCCCGTGCGGCGCCTTTTGCGTTGTTGCCAGAATGCCGCGCCTTCACAAAACCGAGAGATTCTTTCGCCCGAAGACCCGAGTCAATATCAGAGTTTCGTTGCCCGGCCCCTCTGCCTCTTGCTACGACATATTCAGCGATTCACTCGCTTGGGGGGACAGGCTGTTTCCGCGATCTGACCGACGGGCATCGGAAGGGTTCGGGGACGAATGTCGGCGACCGGTTCTGCCGGGTTCGTCGATCTGCTCGGGATCTCGGGTCTGCCGGTGATCTTGGCCCTGTCAATAAATTGCAATCTGTGGCGCGCTCTGCCGGCCCAGCATCCGTGGATTCGGATGTGCCAGAACAGAGCGTTGGCGGAAAGCACGTTTCTGACGCCAGACCGACCGGTTTTGGCGAGCCGGAAGTTGTTGTCGAGTGAACGCGAAAGAGCCGGGAGACCGGTTACAAAAAAGGCCGGCTGGCCAATAAAGATGGGATGCGTGAGGCGCTGGATGACACAAGAAAAATGGGGACAACTGCGTAATAAATTGCTCAAGGCTGTGGGCCGGAACAATTTTACGACCTGGATCGAACCTCTGGAATTTCAGGAATTGAAAGGTGGCGTGGCCGTATTTTCAGTTCCGACCAACTTCATGGGCAACTACGTCAGCCAGAATTTCGCTGACCTCATCCTGTACGAACTGAACACGGCCGGAGAATCGGTCCAGCGCCTGGCGTTCCGCGTGGCCGCGAATTCGCCCGCACGCCCCGCAGCCCCCGCCGTGGAAAACAAGCCCCAGCCTGCCGAAATCGACATGCCGGTTGAAGCGTCGGTCGCGAATGATGCGCTCGAGTCGTTGCAGGCCGCACCGCTGGACACGCGCTTTACCTTCGACAGCTTCGTCGTCGGCAAGCCCAACGAACTGGCCCATGCCGCCGCGCGCCGTGTTTCGGAAGGCGGCCCCGTCACCTTCAACCCGCTGGTTCTGTATGGCGGCGTCGGACTGGGCAAGACGCACCTGATGCACGCCATCGCGTGGGAGCTGAAGACCAAACGCCCCGAGCTAAACGTGCTGTACCTGTCGGCTGAACAGTTCATGTACCGCTTCGTACAGGCCCTGCGCGAACGCCGAATGATGGATTTCAAACACCTGTTCCGCTCGGTCGACGTGCTGATGGTCGATGACGTGCAGTTCATCGCCGGTAAGGATTCGACGCAGGAGGAATTCTTCCACACCTTCAACGCGCTGGTGGATCAGAACAAGCAGATCATCATCTCGGCCGACCGCGCGCCGGGTGAGATCAAGGACCTGGAAGAGCGGGTCAAGTCGCGCCTGCAATGCGGCCTGGTGGTTGACCTGCATCCCACCGATTACGAATTGCGCCTGGGCATTCTGCAGACCAAGGTCCAGCAACACACCAAAACCTATCCCGATCTGAAAATCGCCGATGGCGTTCTGGAATTCCTGGCCCATCGCATCTCGACCAACGTGCGCGTTCTGGAAGGGGCACTGACCCGGCTGTTCGCCTTTGCCTCGCTGGTCGGTCGCGAGATCGACATGGAGCTTACGCAGGACTGTCTGGCCGACGTGCTGCGCGCCTCCGAGCGCAAGATCACCGTCGAAGAGATCCAGCGCAAGGTTTCCGACTATTACAACATTCGCCTGTCCGACATCATCGGGCCGAAACGCCTGCGGTCCTATGCCCGGCCGCGTCAGGTGGCGATGTATCTGTGCAAGCAGCTGACCAGCCGGTCGCTGCCCGAGATTGGCCGCCGCTTTGGCGGGCGCGACCACACCACCGTCATGCACGGCGTCAAACGCATCGAAGAGCTGAAGCTGACCGACGGTCAGATCGCCGAAGATGTCGAGATGCTGCGCCGCGCGCTCGAAGCCTGAGCCCCTGCAATTCGGCAAACCGCCCCGGCCCTGCGCGGGGGCGGTTTTTCTGTGCGCATTTTTCCACGATTTCCCCGGAACTGCAGTGCAGGGCTGCGCGGGACCTTGACGGTTTGCACGTTCCGACACAGAAAACGGTAAAAAATCCTTGTGCCTCAGGGCTGAACCGCTAATTTGCCAGTCCCGCCCATGTAAGCACTCAAATCAGAGGAATTGAGGGTATGAAGATCAGCATCGAACGCGGCACGCTGCTCAAGGCCGTTTCGCAGGCCCAATCCGTTGTGGAACGCCGCAACACGATTCCAATCCTGGCCAACGTGCTGATCGAGGCCGAGGGCGATCAGGTTCTGTTCCGCGCGACCGATCTGGATATCGAGGTGGTCGACAAGGCCCCCGCGCAGGTCGAGAAGGCGGGTGCAACCACGGTTGCGGCCACGACCCTGCACGAGATCGTGCGCAAGCTGCCCGATGGCGCGCTGGTCACGCTGACCGCCGACAGCGCGGCGGGGCGACTGACGGTCGAGGCGGGGCGGTCGAACTTCTCGCTGGCGACCCTGCCGAAAGAGGATTTCCCGGTGATGGCGTCCTCGGAGTACCAGTCGAACTTCACCGCTTCGGCGGCCCTGCTGCGGCGGCTGTTCGACAAGTCGAAATTCGCCATCTCGACCGAAGAGACGCGGTATTACCTGAACGGTGTCTACATGCATGTGGCCGATGGCCCCGAAGGCGGAAAGGTTCTGCGTTGCGTGGCCACCGACGGCCACCGCCTGGCCCGGATTGACGCCGATCTTCCGGCGGGGGCCGAGGACATGCCGGGCGTGATCGTTCCGCGCAAAACGGTGGGTGAGCTGCGCAAGCTTTTGGAAGATGACGACATGGATATTGCGGTGTCGGTCAGCGAAACCAAGGTGCGCTTTGCCACGCCCGACATCACGCTGACCTCGAAGGTGATCGATGGAACCTTCCCCGACTACACCCGCGTGATTCCGCAGAACAACACCCGCAAGCTGGAAGTGGACGCGGCAGAATTTGCCCAGGCCGTCGACCGGGTGGCCACCGTATCGTCCGAGCGGTCCCGTGCGGTCAAACTGCAGTTGGAAAACGACAAGCTGGTCCTGTCGGTGAATGCGCCGGACAGCGGTGCGGCCGAGGAAGAACTGGCCGTGGCCTATGGCGACGAACGGTTGGAAATCGGGTTCAACGCCAAATACCTGCTGGAAATCGCAAGCCAGGTGGACCGCGAGAACGCGGTGTTCCTGTTTAACTCGGCGGGCGACCCGACCCTGATGCGCGAAGGCAATGACCAGAGCGCGGTCTATGTCGTGATGCCGATGCGCGTCTGATCGCGCGGGCGCGGGGTGCGTCCGGAGCGCGTGTTTGTGCAAGGATGAAGGGAGGGGTCATGGCTTTGGCCCTGACCGAATTGAAGGTTTCGCATTTTCGGTCGCACAAGCTGGCGCGATTGGCGCTGGACGGGCGGCCGGTGGCCTTGTACGGACCGAACGGGGCCGGCAAGACCAATATCCTCGAAGCAGTATCCCTGTTTTCGCCCGGCCGCGGCATGCGCCGGGCCAGTGCCGCCGAGATGACGCGCCGGCCCGAGGCGCTGGGCTGGAAGCTGAGCGGTCTGCTGGACGTTCAGGGCCGCCGGTCCGAGATCGAAACCTGGTCGGAGGGAGGTGCGGCGCGGCAGGTTCGGATCGACGGAAAGGCAGCCAGCCAGATCGATCTGGGCAAGCTGTCGCGGGTCGTCTGGCTGATGCCCGCGATGGACCGGCTTTGGATCGAAGGCGCCGAAGGCCGACGGCGCTTTCTGGACCGGGTGACGCTGAGTTTCGACCCAAGCCATGCCGAGGCGGCGTTGACCTATGAAAAGGCCATGCGCGAACGGAACCGCCTGCTGAAAGAGCAGGTGCGTGACGCGCATTGGTACGCGGCGCTCGAGGCACAGATGGCCGAAACCGGGCATCGCATTCATACTGCGCGGCTGGGTGCTCTGGCGCAGTTGCGCGCAGCGCAGGAACAGGCCGAGACCGCCTTTCCCTCGGCGGAACTGGAACTTGTTCAGTCCGAAGGGGACATGCCCGAAAGCGCGCAGGATCTGTTGGAGGCGTTGGCCGAAAGCCGGTTCCGCGACCTGTCGGCGGGGCGCACATTGGTGGGGCCGCACCGGTCGGATCTGCACGGGGTCTATGCGGCCAAAGGCGTTGCGGCCAGTGAGTGTTCGACCGGAGAGCAGAAGGCGCTTCTGGTGTCGCTGATTCTGTCCAATGCGCGGGCACTGGCCGCGCAGGTCGGGGCGCCGCCGATCCTGTTGCTGGACGAGGTGGCGGCCCATCTGGACGCAGACCGCCGGGCGGCGCTGTATGATGAAATCTGCGCGCTGGGGGCGCAGGCCTGGATGACCGGAACAGGCCCCGAGCTGTTTACCGAACTGGGCGATCGGGCGCAGTCTTTTGTGGTCAATGACGCGGGTGACGGCTCGACCGTCACCCCCGCCTGACCGGATCAGGCCGGCTCGCCGACCTTGCGTTCCCACAGGAACGGACGCATCACTTCGTCCACCGGTGTCCGGGCCATGTGGTTGACGTAGTTCGACATGGTTTTCTGCGCCAGGCCCAGGATCACGTCCAGAACAGCGCGGTGCGAATAACCCGCATCGAAGAACGCCTGCAACTGTGCGTCGGTCACGTTGCCGCGTTGGTTCATCACCTGAAGCGTGAACGTCCGCAGCGCCTCGAGCTTGGGCGAGGGCAGCGGGGTTTCATTGCGCAGCGCTTCGGTGATCTCGTCCGACACCTTCATCATCTTGGCGATGCCGGTATGGGCCGGAACGCAATAGTGGCATTCGTTTTCCACGTTGATGGTCTGCCAGACGACGGTTTTCTCGTCATTGTCGAAATCGGTCTGCAGGAACAGGTGGTGCAGAACCTGATAGGCCTCAAGGTGCTGGGGGCTTTCGGCCATGACCTTGTGCAGGCCCGGCAGGCGGCCAAACGCGGCCTGCGATTTCTCGAGCAGGGGTTTTGAGCCTTCGGGGGCGGTGTTCAGGTCATGCGAGGGGAATTCGGCCATTTCGGGTCTCCTTTTCTGGCGGCTGAGTCCGAAATAGGCTTTATTGAGTGATCACTCAAGTATATATTTGAGTAATCGTTCAAAAATTGGTGATCACATGCCCCGCAAACCTGCCTATGACCGTGACGCGCTGATCGCGCAGGCCCGAGACCTGTTCTGGCGTCAGGGCTGGGCGGGCACGTCCCTGAAGGATCTCGAGCGTGCGTTGAAGTTGAAGCCAGGCAGTTTTTACGCCGCCTTCGGGTCAAAGGATGCCTTGTATGCCCTGACGCTGGAGCGCTATGCGGATGAAGGTATTGCCCGGCTTGACGCCCTGGCCCGGGAGCTGGGGCCGCTGGGTGCGCTCAAAAACCAGCCGCGTTTGGTCGTCGAGGCTGCGAATGCGCCCGCAAAGGCCTGCATGCTGGCCAAGACCTATGCCGAGTTGAGCGCAAAGGACCACGATCTGGCGCAACTGGCCGCAACCCATCTGTCGCGAATGAAAGCCTGTTTCGCCGATCTGTTCCGGCAGGCGCAGGCGGAAGGGCAGATCGGAGCCGACCATGATCCCGAACGGCTGGCGGCGCGCTATCAATCCGACCTTTTGGGCCTGCGCCTGTCGGCCGAGCGCGGCGATGTCGATGCCCGCCAAATCGCCGCTGACATCGCCGCCGATCTGGATCGGTTGTGACCGTCTGAGGTCGGCCGAGCAACTCGGCCCGCGCCCGAAAGAACCGGCACAAAATCTGGGGGGATGACGTGACATTCCCCACCAGAGAACGTATAAGTTACCAAAATAATATAGGTACTGACGGCATGTCCGAAGACGCACAGGCAAATCAGGAATACGGCGCGGAATCTATCAAGGTTCTCAAGGGGTTGGAGGCTGTCCGCAAACGCCCCGGGATGTATATCGGCGACACCGACGACGGCTCGGGCCTGCACCACATGGTGTACGAGGTCGTGGACAACGGCATCGACGAGGCTCTGGCCGGTCACGCCGACCATGTGACGGTCAAGATTCACGCCGATTCCAGCGTCTCGGTCAGCGATAATGGCCGCGGGATTCCGGTGGACATCCACCCCGAAGAAGGCGTCTCGGCGGCCGAGGTCATCATGACCCAGCTGCACGCCGGCGGGAAATTCGACTCGAACTCCTACAAGGTGTCGGGCGGCCTGCACGGCGTGGGCGTGTCGGTGGTAAACGCCCTGTCCGACTGGCTGGAGTTGCGCATCTGGCGCAACGGCAAGGAACATTTCGCCCGGTTCGAACGCGGCGAGACCGCCGAGCACCTGAAGGTGGTTGGCGAATGTGGCGACCGGACCGGAACCGAGGTGCGGTTCCTGGCCTCGACCGACACGTTCTCGAACCTCGACTATTCCTTCGAGACGCTGGAAAAGCGACTGCGCGAGTTGGCCTTCCTGAATTCGGGCGTGCGGATCATTTTGATCGACGAGCGCCCGGCCGAGCGGCTGGAGACCGAGCTGTTCTACGAGGGCGGCGTCAAGGAGTTCGTGAAGTATCTCGACCGCTCGAAGACGCCGATGATGCCCGAGCCCATCTATATCACGGGCGAGCGCGACGAGATCGGCGTCGAGATCGCGATGTGGTGGAACGACAGCTATCACGAGACGGTCCTGCCCTTCACCAACAACATCCCGCAGCGGGATGGCGGCACCCATGTGGCCGGTTTCCGCGCCGCCCTGACGCGCACGATCAACAACTATGCCCAGTCCAGCGGGATCGCGAAGAAAGAAAAGGTCAACTTTACCGGCGATGACGCGCGCGAAGGTCTGACCTGCGTGCTGTCGGTCAAGGTGCCCGACCCGAAATTCTCGAGCCAGACCAAGGACAAGCTGGTCAGCTCCGAGGTGCGCCCTGCGGTCGAAGGGCTGATGAACGAGAAACTGGCCGAGTGGTTCGAGGAAAACCCCAACGAGGCCAAGACCATCGTCAGCAAGATCATCGAGGCCGCGCTGGCGCGCGAGGCCGCCCGCAAGGCGCGCGAACTGACACGCCGCAAGACGGCGATGGACGTGAACTATCTGGCCGGCAAGCTCAAGGATTGTTCCGAGAAGGATCCGTCCAAGACCGAACTGTTCCTGGTCGAGGGCGACTCGGCCGGTGGTTCGGCCCAGACGGGTCGCGATCGTCTGACGCAGGCGGTTCTGCCCCTGCGCGGCAAGATCCTGAACGTGGAGCGCGCGCGCTTCGACCGGATGCTGTCCAGTCAGGAGATCGGCAACCTCGTGATGGCGCTGGGCACCGGGATCGGGCGGGACGAATTCGACATTTCGAAGCTGCGCTACCACAAGATCGTCATCATGACCGATGCCGACGTTGACGGCGCGCATATCCGCACCCTGCTTTTGACCTTCTTCTATCGGCAGATGCCCGAGTTGATCGAAGGCGGCTATCTCTATATTGCGCAGCCGCCGCTCTACAAGGTTTCGCGTGGCAAGTCCGAGGTCTACCTGAAGGATCAGGCCGCTCTGGACGACTATCTGATCAACCAGGGGATCGAGGGCGCGGTGCTCAGGCTGGGGTCGGGCGAAGAAATCGTGGGGCAGGATCTGGCCCGCGTGGTCGACGAGGCACGGCAACTCAAACGCGTGCTGGATGCATTCCCGACGCACTACCCGCGGCATATCCTGGAACAGGCCGCGGTTGCGGGAGCCTTCGTACCGGGCGCGGTGGATGCCGACCTTCAAGGCGTGGCCGACAAGGTCGCTGCGCGGCTGGACCTGATCGCGCTGGAATACGAGCGCGGCTGGCAGGGCCGGATCACGCAGGATCACGGTATCCGCCTGGCCCGCATCCTGCGCGGCGTCGAGGAAGTGCGGACGCTGGATGGCCCGATGCTGCGATCCGGCGAGGCGCGCAAGACCGGCAGCTTCACCCAGAGCCTGCAAGAGGTCTATAGCCTGCCTGCAACGTTGGTCCGACGGGATCGGGTACAGGTGATCCACGGCCCGCTGGACCTGTTGCGCGCGATCCTGGAAGAGGGTGAAAAGGGTCTGTCGCTGCAGCGGTACAAGGGCTTGGGTGAGATGAATCCCGATCAGCTTTGGGAAACCACGCTGGACCCCGACGCGCGGACGCTGTTGCAGGTGCGTGTCGATGACATGGTCGAGGCGGACGACCTGTTCACCAAGCTGATGGGCGACGTTGTCGAGCCGCGCCGCGAGTTCATCCAGAAAAACGCTCTGAGCGTCGAGAACCTGGATTTCTGAGGTGATGTATGACCGCCCATAAGCTTGCGCTCGCCGCATAAGCTTGCGCGCTTTGCCCAAAAGTCTGCGCGTGGCGTCGTACTCGAGCGCCATGCCAGTTCTTTGGGAGATTTCTGGAAGCCGATACTCACACCCCGCGAGGGTTTGTAGATCCCACGCTTCATGGTGCGCCGTGACTATCGTGCGTCCTGTACTTTTAGATCAAGGTAGCTGCCCCGAGGCCCCTCAGCGGCCACTTCCCCTCACATCGCTTGCGATATCTGCCTGGACAACTCGGCCAGCGCTCGGCCCAACGCATTGGCAGTGGCCGGCGCGCCGGATCCGGCAATCGGCGTCACGATATCGAAACGCCGCACGAACTCGCGAACGGTTCCTTCAGGTGATGAGACCGCGTATTGGCCCGACAATTCGAAATTGCCGTCGGCGCGGGCATAGGCCTGATCGACACGCACATCCAGCCGAACATCCGGACCGGTATTCAGCGGCCAGGGTTCGGCCGCGACCGCTGCGCCAGTTCGTTCGCTCAGGCCGCGTGCCAGGGCCGAGGTCATGCCACGCGCCGGATCATCGGCCCATTGCGCGCGATTTTGCGTGAACAGTGCCCCACCTTCGCCTTGCGCCACGATATCCGATCCTGCGGCGTAGGCCGGCAACGAGACCTGTCTCACCTCGATCGTGCGTGACCGCAGGTTGGCGGTGCGCTCCCCAGGAGGTGCCGCAATCAAGTAGCGCGGATCGTTTGCACCTGAACAGGCCGACAAAAGGGCAATCGGCAAAAGCAGTATCGCAGCTTTTTTCATGTCATTTTCCAAAAACCAGGGAATTCGGGTTCCGTTCGATCTTGCGGGCCAGCAAAGACACCGCCTGCGCGGCGGCCTTGACCTCGCGCAGAACGCTCAGCGTCTCGGTATTGAACGTCGAGTTGTCCCCGTAAGCGGCCAGCAGGGCTTCGGACTGGGCAAGCAGGCGCTCCAGCCGGGCGGTTAGGGACGGCAGATCCTCGGTCGCCGCCGAAACGGCTTCGGCGGCGCTGCGGGCCGAGGCCATCGCGGCGTTGGCATTGTCCACCATTTCGCCCTCGCGCAGGCTGGTCAGGGTCGCCCGCACCTCGTCGAGCGCCTCAACCATCGCCCCGGGGAGCGCACGGGCGTCATCGGTTCCGATCAAAGCGTCGGCACTGGACATCAACTGATTGGCGGCCTGGATCAACTCTTCGGCTTCCAGCGCGTTGGCCTTGGCAGCCAGCGCGCGGAATTCATCGACCAGGGCGGGCAGTTCTTCCGAGGTCGCTGCCAGGTTCGCCGTGATCGTGCTGCCCTGTTCCAGCGCAGAGGTCAGATTGGCGACCGCCTGACCTCGCTCCAGTTCGGCCATTATGGACCGCAGGTCGGCAACCGCCGCCCGCAGCTCGGCCGGCAAGGCCTGCGTCTCTGGATCCGACACGAGCGCGCGGGTGTCCTGCAACAGCGCCACCGCCGCCTGTGGGGCCTGGCGGATGTTTTCATCCGAAATCAGCGCCTCGATGCCGGCCAAGGTGTCGACGGCCTGGGAAATCAACTCCTCGATCGGCAGGTTGCTGATCCGCTCCAACGCTCCTTCCGCCGTGGCTGTGAAATCCGGCAAATCCGACGGTGCGCTTGGCAACAGCGGGAACGGCTCGGCATCGCGCTGGAATTCCGCCGGATCCGCATCCTTCAGCGTCGCCAGTTCGACGAACAACTCGGAACTGAACAACCCGGACGAGGCAAGACGAGCCCGCATGCCGTTGGTGACGGCCTGTTCGAGAAAATCGAAAACCTCCTCTCCGCCCGCACCTTGCGGCAGTCCCATTAGCGCGGGGTCAAGCAACAGCTTCACGACCAGCCGCACCTCGGCTTCGTCGCTTTCGTTCTCGATTACGGCGTTGACACTGCCAACCTCGCCTACCGTAACCCCGCCCAGCTTGACGGCGGCGCCATTGGTCAGGCCGGCAACGGATTCATCGAAGGCAACGGCAACCTCGACCCCGCCGGATCGCGACCGGGCGAACGCCGTGCGTCGGGCAGACGCTTCGTCGGGGTAGATGTCGAAGACCGCGCCGGAACTGACCGGCCTGCCGCCCTCGAACACCGTGTCGAATTCGATGCCGCCTGCAACCAGCGAGGCGATGCTGTCCACGTCCAGCGACAGCCCACCTGCCCCGATTGAGACCGAAAACCCGGACGAATCCCAGAACCGCGTTGCCGAGTTGATGCGGCGGTCATGCGGGGCCTCGATGAAGGCGTCGACCACGATGCTGTCGCCACTGACCGTCAGACGCGGGCGTTCCAGCCGTCCGACCTCGATCCCGCGAAACAAGACCGGGGCGCCTTCGGAGACCATGCGGCCATCCTCGGTGCGCAGCGTGATCCGCCGGCCGGCCCGACCGGGGTGGGCCAGGGGTGGGCTGTCGGCACCTTCGAAGCGGGTGCGCGCCTTGCCGGTGGTCTGATCCCAAGCACCTTCGATATAAACGCCGGACAAGACGGTGCTGAGGCCGGATACGCCGCGCGCGCTGACCTCGGGGCGCACGACCCAAAAGGTCGCGTCCTCGTCAAGGTAGGGTGCAATCTCCTTGTCGATGCGGGCCCATACGGACACGCGCGACAGGTCATCGGCAAATCCCACATCCTCGACCTTGCCGATCACCACGTCCCGATAGCGGACGGTTGTGTCATCCGGGGTGATCCCCGAGGCGTTTTCGAAAGTGATCTCGATCAGAATGCCGCGATCGGCATAGGATTTCCACGCCACGCCCAGCGAAACCAGCAAGGCCACCAGCGGCACAAGCCAGATCGGCGACAGGTTGCGCCACATCGACGGGCGCGGTTCCGCAACATCCAGATCGGCAGGTTCAGGGGGGGTCATTCAGCGCTCCGGCTGTTGGCGGCCCAAATTAGCCGCGGATCAAAACTCTGGGCCGCCAGCATGGTAAAAGCAACCGACAATGCGAAACTTACCGCGGCAATACCGGGGCTGATGCTGGCTGCAAAGTCAAGCTGGACCAGCGCGGTCAGGATCGCCACGACAAACACGTCGATCATCGACCAGCGGCCGATGAACTCGACAATCTCGAACAGAACCAGCCGGCTGTGGCTGTCCAGAGTCGACGGGCGGCGCACCGAAATCGCCAGATATCCGATGGCCACGAATTTTGCGATCGGGATGAAGATGCTGGCGAAAAACACGATGAAACCGACCCCGAAAGCGCCATGGGCAAACAGTTCGACAATGCCGCCGATCAGCGTGCTTTCCGAACTGTGCCCCAGCGTGGTCGTGCGCAGCATCGGGTAGACATTGGCTGGGACATAGGCAATCAGCCCGGCAGCCAGCCAGGCCCAAACGGCTTGCAAGCTGGCCGGATCCGGCGGCGCAATCGCGCTGCCGCACAGGGTGCAAACCCCGGAGCGCCCGGGGTTGACGGCCCCGCACATCCGGCAGCCTATGAACCCTGCGCGGCTGGCGGTCAGGAATCGCTGCGCGTTTTCAGTGTTTTCCATACCGTCATCCTGCAGATTGCGCTGTCGGTCATCACCGTGACCACCAGCAGCGCCGCAAAGGACCAAAACGCCGGCCCCAAATCGACCCGGGCCAGGCCCGACACTTTGACCAGCGCAACCGCCACCCCGATTATGAAGATCTCGGCCATGGCCCAGGGCTTGATCCATTCCGCCCAACGATAGACTTCCACCGCGTGTTTGGCGGGACGCCACCCCAAGGCCATCGGCGCCAGCGTGTAGATCAGCGCACAGAACCGCGCCGCCGGCAGCAACACGATCAGGAAGGCCGTGGCAAAAGACAAAATGGCCATCGGCCCCTGCGAGAATGCCAGAACGGCATCGTACACCGACGCGCGATGCGACAGCCCCTGCGCGTTGAGTTCAAGAAACGGAAAGCCTGCCGCGGCCACAAGCAGTATCAACGCGGTCACCGACAGCATGGTGACACGTGTCATCGCACCCGATTTGGGCGCGGCCAGCACCGAGCCGCAGCACGCGCATCTGGCGATCCGGTACTTTGGCACGTCCCGGTCACGATGCAGCACATCGCACACGGGACAGGCAATCAGGTCATCAGTGTTCATCGTTCCGCCCTGAAACGGTTGCGCCGTCATTCGGGTGGAACCGATCCGTGCAACACGTCCTTGCCCACCCGCCTGTAGTTGACAAACGAATTCGCACTCATGACCACGAAAAAGCTGTCCATATCAATCAGTACATAACCCTTCTCGAGCAATGCGCGAGACAACGCCGTCACGTCGTCCTCGTAGAGACGCCGACGCCCGCACAATTCCCGCAGCAGCTTTTGAGGGATACGGTATCGACCCGAAGATTTTCCGCCGAATTCCCGCCCATAGAGTTCAGCTAGCTTTTCTGCGACCTGTTCCAGTTCCTGCATGCCATTTAGCCAAAAATTTTTGCCTATAGACAAAAAATTATCACCAATATACATCGGGCGCAACAGGCGAGGCAACGAGACGATGACCGATTCAACAGAAACCGTTCTGGAACCCGAAGATCTGTCCCAGCGGATCAAGGCCGCGGCGGATGAAGCGCGCGCCGAAGATCTTGTTGCCTTGCTGGACCCGCTGACCAGCAGCGAGGCGCTGCGCGAGCTGTTGCAGCTGACGCCGGTGGAGCGGGATACGGTTCTGCAGATCCTACCGGTCGAACTGGCAGCCGACCTGATCGAGGAAGCCCCCAACGAGATGGCCGTCGAACTGGTCGAACGGCTGGAACCGGATCGTGCGGCCGAGATCATCGAGCAGCTGGATTCCGACATCCAGGCCGACGTGATCGGCGAACTGGAAGAAGAGGACGCCGAGGCCATCCTGTCAGAAATGGACGAGGAAGAGGCCGCCGATGTCCGTCGCCTGAGCGCCTATGACGACGACACCGCGGGCGGCCTCATGATGTCCGAGGTGTTCAAGTTCCGCGACGATCAGACCGTCGGCAACGTTCTGCGCCAGTTGGCATCGGACGATGAGGATTTCGAGCGGTATCGTGGTCAGCACCCATATATCGTCGATGCGGATGGGCGCGCGGTCGGTGTGGTCTCGCTGCGCAGCCTGCTGACGGCGAAGCGCAGCGACAAGCTGACCACGATCATGGTGCCGCCCTTGACGGTTCCCGTGGATGCACCGCTGGACCAACTTGAGGACGTGTTTGACGAACACCCGTTCCTAGGCGTGCCGGTCGTCGATGAAAACGGCGTCCTGATCGGGGTGGTGTCGCGGACGGCGGTGGCCGACGCGATCCGCGAACGGTCGGAAAGCGAAAGCCTGAAGCGTCAGGGTGTGGTGGGCGACGAGCTGCGCTCGATGCCGCTGATGCTGCGGTCGCGCCGCCGTCTGGCATGGCTGACCGCGAATATCGGGCTGAACATCATCGCGGCCAGCGTGATCTCGGCCTATGAGGAAACTTTGGCGGCCGTCATCGCGCTGGCCATCTTCCTGCCGATGGTTTCCGACATGAGTGGGTGTTCCGGCAACCAGGCGGTGGGCGTCACCATGCGCGAACTCAGCCTTGGCCTGGTGCGCCCGATGGATGCATTCAGGGTCTGGGTCAAGGAAATCTCGGTCGGGGTCATCAACGGAATCGCGCTGGGTATCCTGATCGGGGTGGTCGCGTGGCTTTGGAAGGGCAACCCGGCGCTGGGGATCGTGATCGGCGTCGCGCTGGCCCTGAACACAATGCTGGCCGTGTCGATCGGCGGCGTGGTCCCGTTGCTGCTCAAGCGTCTGGGTCAGGACCCGGCTGCCGCCAGCGGGCCGCTGCTGACCACGATCACCGACATGGCCGGGTTCTTCTTCGTGCTCAGCCTGGCGACATTGCTGATGCCGTGGTTGGTGTGACACATGAAACAGAAACAGGACGGGACCATGGACAATACGACGCGGATCATAGGTTGGATGGAATACGTCGATCTACCCGACCTGCCGCTGAACAACATCAAGGCCAAGATCGACACCGGGGCGCTGACCTCGGCCCTGCACGCGATGGAGATCAAACGGTTTCTGCGCGACGGCCATCAATGGGTGTCGTTTCTGACCGAGGACACGGCTGGCGACGGCCTCGTAAAGATCGAAGCGCCCATCAAGGAAAGGAGGGACATCAAGAACACAAGCGGGGTGCCCGAGAACCGGATCGTCATCCGGACGACCATCAGGGTCGGCGATGAAACCTGGCCGCTGGATGTGTCTTTGACCGACCGCAGCAACATGAAGTTTCAAATGATCGTCGGCCGCGCGGCGCTGAAACAACATTCCATCGCCGTGCACACCAATCGCGCGCACCTGCTGCGCAAGAAACCCAGGAAACGCAGAGTAAAGGTAAGCCAATGAAAATTGCCATGCTGGCGCGCAATGCCAAACTGTATACCCACCAGCGCCTGAAGGCCGCCGCCGAAGAGCGCGGGCACGAGTTGGACATCATCGACACGCTGCGATGCTACATGAACATCGCCAGCCGCCGCCCCGAGATCTACTACAACGGGCAGAAGCTCACGGGCTATGACGCGGTGATCCCGCGGATCGGGGCCTCGGTCACGTTCTACGGCACGGCCGTGCTGCGCCAGTTCGAGATGATGGGCGTCTACCCGCTGAACGAAAGCGTGGCGATCGGACGGTCGCGGGACAAACTGCGCTCGATGCAGCTGCTGGCGCGCGACGGTATCGGGCTGCCTGTCACCACCTTCGCCCATGACCCGAAGCAGACCGAAGAGGTGCTGAAGCTGGCCGGCGGCGCGCCGATCGTGATCAAGCTGCTGGAAGGCACCCAGGGCATCGGCGTGGTTCTGGCCGATACCAACCGGTCGGCGAAATCCGTGGTCGAGGCGTTTCGCGGCGCCGGCGTGAACATCATGCTGCAGGAATTCATCAAAGAGGCCGGCGGAACCGATATTCGTGCCATCGTGATCGGTGGCAAGGTGGTGGCCGCCATGAAGCGCACCGGGGCCGAGGGCGACTTCCGCTCGAACCTGCACCGAGGCGGATCGGCGCAGGTGGTCAAGCTGACACCCGAGGAACGCGCCACGGCCGTGCGCGCCGCCAAGACCATGGGCCTGAACGCCTGCGGCGTGGACATGCTGCGCGCCAATCACGGCCCGGTGGTGATGGAGGTCAACTCGTCGCCCGGCCTGGAGGGCGTTGAAAAGGCGACCGGCCTGGACATCGCCGGCAAAATGATCGAGTTCCTTGAAAAGAACGCCAAAGCCGGGGCGACCAAGACCAAAGGCAAAGGCTGATCCATGAAGACGCGGCCTCATTTCACGATCGGAAAAACCAAGGTGGCGCCGGGGTCCCGGCTCACCGTGGATCTGCCGGTCAGCGTGCTGTCGGATCACACGCCGGTCACCATGTCGGCCCATGTCGTGCATGGCCGGTATGATGGCCCCACGCTGTTCGTCAGCGGCGGCGTGCATGGAGACGAGGTTATCGGCGTCGAGATCATTCGCCGTCTGTTGCGCGCGCCCAACCTGTCCACGCTCAGGGGCACGCTGATCGCGGTTCCGATCGTCAACACATTCGGGTTCATCAGCCACTCGCGCTACCTGCCCGACCGGCGGGACCTGAACCGCGTCTTTCCGGGCAGCGAACATGGATCGCTTGCGTCCCGGCTGGCGCATCTTTTCATGACCGAGATCGCGGCGCGGTCCGATCTGGGGATCGACCTGCACTCG
>NZ_JBXWSH010000026.1:0-22383 GCF_059613325.1 Ruegeria sp. BHSA191 | reverse complement strand
AAGTTCGCCGCCGTTCATTCCTCCGTTTACAACCATTTCAACCAGGAGCGCCACCTCTACACCCGCGAAAACTTCAAGCTGATCCGCAACGCCGCTCTCGCCGAGTGGCGTAAGCTCTGTTCCGCCTAAGTTCCCGTGGTTATTGGGAAACTGAGACTGGTTAGAATCTGTCTGACAGCACCCCTGCGCGGGCGAATAGACGTCATCACCGCAGTCGACCCGGCCAATACGGGCATTCATTCGCCGCACAGCGGCACCCAAGTCCTCGGGCGATGGCCACTTCGGGCTCAAGGCAGACGTTCGCTCAATTCCGCTCAATGACTACAATGCGGACTTTGCTGGCTTTTGCCTCGTTGCGTTTGAATGGCGCATTGGCGGTCAAAAGAGAAGTTCGCCTGTTATGTTGTCCAACGTGAATTAAGGGTCGCGACGGGGTGTTCACCAAAGACCTCTTTGTAGAGCTTGCTGAATCGCCCGTGATGCTCGATGCCGCACATTGAGCAGACGTCCGACACCGTTTTCGGACCGTCGCGGTCGAGCAGCGCACGCCTTGCGCAATGCAGCCTTGCCTGTGCCAGCACTTGCATCGGCGTGGCTCCGCGAACCTTGCGAAAGGCGGCCTGAAGCGTTCGCTCGGACACGCCGACATGGAGGGCGATGTCCGGAAGCCCTTCGATCTCGTTGGGGCGCTTGTGTATCAGTTCTTCGGCCCTTCTGACGTGCCTGAGAGACGGGTTTTCCTTGGGGCCGGACGACTCATTCGCGCCGGTACCGAGGTGCGCGTCAACGCAGCGGTTGAGCTGGTCGAGCACTATCGTCCCCCATGCCTCGGCCAAGCGCATGTCCATTTCCATATCCGCGCAAAGGGACACCTCTGCAGCCAATGTGAGCGTAATGCGGGCCAGATGCAGATCGTCATCCCGGAACGCGTCTCCACAGAGCATGCCGCCCTGCGCTTCCATGCGTGCGAGGCGGTCACCAAGGACCTGGGGCGGCATGGACAGCACGAAGGCCTGGTAAGGTGCCTCCTGCGTGGGAAGGGTCGTCGTTTCGCGCGTCCCGCGGCCAAACAGGATCCATGGCTCGCTCTTGCGCTCGAACCGCATCTGTTCGTTTCGGCTGGCCAGCGTGCCGGTGACCGGGACCAGAAGGTTGGCCCGCTGCAGTTCCCGCACGACAACGTCATGTCCGGTCGATCTGACATAGGCGAGGCTCAATAATGCGATATCGCTGATCGCGACGGCTGCCTCGCCATCCGTCGGATCGCGCAGTTTGAGGGTGGATTTGCCCGTGAACTGGCGCCTCGACAGCTTGGACCGTTCGCCGCTGTAATAGGCGCTCAGCCGGAATCCCCCGAGCCCGGTCGGCAATTCATCATCCGCGGTCTGGCATAGTACGCGGGGACCGAGCCCAACAGGCGGATTTCGAGCATGTGCGGTCGGATCAAACATTTCCAACTTCGCAGCGGTTTTTGGATAATCTCTGCGCCAAATGGATAGACTATTCCCGAGTCAGTTGCAAACATGATCGATGAGTAGTGGTCATTTTGGGGGGATGTCGGCATTGATCCGCATTATAATGCCAACACTCTAAGCTGTGGTCACGTGCGTTACACCCGAAATCCATTGAGGATTTGCAATATGTCTCCCGGCATTCAGCTCTTCACCAACCTTACCGCTGCCGCCGCGCTCGGTCTGGCGGCAGCGGCCTTCGGCGGATTGTCACCCGCGCTTGCGCAGGATGAGATGCGCACCGAATATGTCCGATTTGCTGCTGGTACGTCTGGCACGGTTATCAACGATTCCATAACCGGCTATGAGAGTGTCCTCTACCGGATCGGCGCCGAAGCGGGCCAACGGATGAAAGTCCGGCTCGAACCGTCAAACACCGCCACCTATTTCAACGTCTACGTTCCCGGCAGGGGCCCGGGTGACGAGGCATTGGTCAACAGCCAGTTCATGGGGGCGATGGTGCCTGATCTGAACATCTTTGACGGGGTTCTGCCTGCCTCCGGCGAGTACACCGTGTCGGTCTACATGATGCGCAGCGCAGCGCGGCGGGACGAAGTGTCTGACTACATGATAGCGATCAGCATCGAGGGCGAAACCGGCGACAGGGTGCAGGCCGATTATGCGGACGGCCTGCAGGGCGGCCCGGATTTCTACAAGGTAGCCACCTCGGGCGGCACCTTGAACTTGCGTTCGGGCCCTTCCTCGGGCGAGAGCCTGGTGACGCGCCTCAACAACGGGCAAAACGTGCGCAACTTGGGCTGCCGGATGCAAGAAGGCCGCCGCTGGTGCCGCGTCGCCACGCTGGCCGACCCGGGCTACGAGGGGTGGGCTGCGGGTGACTTTCTGATCGAAGGCAGCAACGATCCTGCCTCTGGCATGAGCGGCGGTTCAGCGTCGTCAGGCACCGCCGCAGGGGCATCGGGAAGCGGCGGGTCGACCGTGATCATAAAGTTCCCCGCAGGTAGCTCCGGAGCGGAACTCACGGGCTCTCTCCTGCCGCAAGAGAGCCGGCGCTACATCCTTGGCGCGCGCGACGGTCAGTTTCTGTATTTCCGTCTCGCCGCGAACGGACCCGGAATGACGTACGTAATCTACAACCCGGACGGTTCCGTGTTGCTGGATGAAATGAATGCGACACAAGAGTATCGTGGACAGCTCTGGCAGTCAGGCGACCATGTGGTCGAAGTCTACAACACCGCAAATGGTGCTCAATCATACAATGTCATCTTTGGGATTGAATGAGACAACGCCGGGTCATCAAGACGGCAGACAGTAAACTTGGTCAGCATCCACTGGCCAATCGTAACGAAGCAATCTCACATGAAAGGAGTGGAAGAGACACAATGAGAAATGAATTCAGAATGATGGCCGGCGCAGTAGCGCTGCTCGCGCTCGCGGGATGCGTCGAAGACACGGGCGGCACTTCGGCACCGGCGAGCACAGGCGGCGCGGGAGATCTCTCCGACTTCGTCGGCGCACGTGCAGGTCAGGCCGAGGGTGGGCTGCAGGCGCGCGGATACGAACTGATCCGCAGCGAAGGTCTGACGAGCTATTGGTTCAATCGCACGACAGGATCATGCGCAGCGATCACCACGGCGGACGGACGCTATTCCAACATCACGATGCTGCCCGCCGAGGACTGTTGAAACTCTGCAAGTGGATCATCCGGATCGCCTGGGCGATGTACCTCGTAGCTCTGGCGTTGCTCCTGATCGGAGCCTTTGGGCTCTTCGGTCAGGAGCGCGATCCCCTGGCAGGCGTCTTTCTGATGCCGCTTGGTCTGCCATGGGTTCTTTGGACGGACGGATTTCCCGAACCGTTGCTCCCGTGGATAGCAACCCTGTCGCCGTTGCTGAATATCACGATCCTGACATTGCTTTGTCGATACGTTCACGGCGGCAGACCCCGCAGTGAACAACCTAACAAGGGAGGGCCAGATGCACTTTGACCTCGCACATGCGCTTGTAACGGGCGTCCTCATATTTGTCGTGATGATCGGCATGCACAAAGCGGGTCTTTATGTCCCGCACAAGGACGGTGGCCCGAGATGGAGTTGGCCGCTGTTCTTTGGAATCGGTGCCGCGGTTTTCATCCTCAATTTGTTGTGGCCCTGAAGGCCGCTGTTTTTGAGAAAGGCAAGAAGACATGGGTAAAATACTGATTGGAACTGTCGGGCTGGTTATTGGACTGGTCGCAGGAGCCCTCTTCGGTGGGGCGATCGTCGGAGGCTCGGCCGCAGGTGCGGGTATTGCGACGGGTATGTCGGCCGGCGTCTGCTCGATCGTGATTGCCGCGCAGGAGGAGGGACTTTTGACCCCTGACCAGGTGGACCAGATCCTCACCCGCGCAGCGGCCGACCTTGCCGAGATGTCCGGTGAGACAGCGCCTGGTGCCGTTGTGGGAAGTACGTCTGACTGCGACGCCGTAATGGAGCAAATTCGCTCTGCGGCAAACTGATGGACCAGGCGGTGCTCTCAGGCCGGTGGGGTCTCGCAACAAGAAGTCATGGTATTGCTGTGATGATTTTCACTGGAACGCACGGCATCCGGACAGCGACGTCATGGGCAGAGCTGGCGGCGGTCAACTCGGTCGGGTCACAGTTCGTCCGTTTTCCAAACACGGGGCATGGGGCAACGTTGTTCTCACAATGCGCCAGAGACGTCGCTGCAGCCTTTTTCGATCAACCGGGCGAACCAGTGAATTCTGGCTGCACAGAAGACCTCGTTCCAACATTCCTTGTGCCAGAGGATCCAATCCAATGACACTGTTACGGGTGCGAAATGCGTCCTTCTTGGTCGCCACTTCGCGTACAATTTTCAGTTAAATCGCTAGGTATAGGAGGAAATCATGCGAATTCTAGTTACGGGCCTGGTTGCTGGCTCGTTGTTCGTCGGATCAGCGATTCCTGGTGCTGCGATGTCCGACAAGGAAAAGGCGGCCTTGGCCGCGGCTGCGATCCTTGGCATTGCGGCCCTCGCGCATCACGAAAATCATTATCAGGAAGGATACAGACCTCAAGGACACCACGAGACGGCGATGTTCGAGGCGGGATACCGGGACGGTTTGCACAATGAGCAGTTCGATACGGGCTACGGCACCCGCGCTTACAGCGAAGGCTACGCGGCCGGACATAAAGAGCGTGAGAACAACCTCGCGCACAAGCGAAACAAAGTCCGCGAAGTCAGAGTGCCCGCTGCCGCGATTGCAGGCTGCAGAGACGAGGTTTCATCCAGCTTTGGTGTCAGAGCGCGGGACGTTCACATCATCAAGGCCGGCCAGGAAGGGTCCGACAACTACTATATCGAGATGGCCTCGGGCCACCGTCACGTAATTTGCGGGACGAACTCTCGTGGTCAGGTCTTCAATCTGCGCAACGGTAGATTGTAACCAACCAAGCAGGCAAATCAGGTGTGACGCGGATGTGATGGTCTTCGCCACACTTGCGTGGGTTGATCCGGCAGTTTTGGCCGTTCAGGGAGGGAGACTTCTCAATGAAGAAACATATGATGCCACCTGCACTTGGCTTTCTGGCGACGCCCGCCTTTGCTCAGGTGCCGCCCGAAGCGCTGGGCACCGGTATGGGGCTCGTTTCAGGGCTCTTGATTGCTGTGGTGGTCGGCGCGGTCGTCGGCTGGGTGTCGACCCTGATTGTCAAGGGGTCCGGCTCTGGACTGGGCCGTGACATCCTGATCGGGATTGGCGGCTCGCTGGTTACCAGCTACCTGTTCCCGGCCATCGGCCTCAATATCGGGTCTTGTCAGAGGAAACCGGCTTGAGGCGGGTAGGGCTGTTTTGTAGCGTCGCCCTATGACCATAAGATCGCGGTTTCACTATTTAAAAACCAGCCCAGAAATCATCCGCTTGGCTGTGATGCTGTAGGTCCGTTTCCCGCTTTCGTTGCGAAATGTCGAAGATCTGCTTCACGAGCACGGGATCGATGTCAGCCACGAAACCGTGCGGTTTTGGTGGCACAGGTTTGGCCCGATGTTTGCCGCCGAGATCCGGAAGCGGCGGATAGAGGGCATGCGTTCGAGCCGCTGGCGCTGGCACCTGGATGAGATGTTCGTGAAGATCAATGGCGAACGCCATTACCTTTGGCGTGCGGTTGATCACGAGGGCGAGGTTTTGGAAAGCTTCGTCACGAAGACACGTGACAAGAAGGCCGCGCTGAAATTTCTAAAGAAAGCAATGCGCAAGCATGGACGCCCGGAAGTCATCGTGACCGACAGGCTCAGATCCTATGGTGCTGCACTGAAAGATATCGGTGCCGACCATCGCCAGGAAACGGGGCGCTGGCTCAACAATCGCGCTGAGAATTCACATCTGCTGTTCCGACGACGAGAGCGGGCGATGCTTCGCTTCCGGCGGATGCGAAGTTTGCAGAAATTCGTCGCCGTCCATGCCTCGATCTATAACCTGTTCAATTCGGAGCGCACGCTTTCCTCCAGACCAAACTTCAAGTCGAACCGGGCCGCCGCACTTGCCGAGTGGCGGGGTCTCTGCGCCGATTAAGGGACAGCCATTCTGTCCATGTGGAGACTGGTTCGCATTCGTCTAGCAGCACCCACACAACGCATGCCGCGCGGAATTCGCGAAGGTCTCTTCTGATGCGATTTCTTGATTGCGTGGATCGTCGCGATGGTACGGCAGCCGCTCGCCTGTTTCACCCCGACGGTCTCTGGTCGACGGCCTCCGAGTTCGGAGACATAAGGGGCACCACTGAAATTCAGGCATTTATAGAGGGCCGGCTTCCGCCCAGACAGTATGGGGAGAAATTTGTTCGCCACAGGATCGAACCCTGTGCGGATGAAGATGACCCTATCGTTGTTACGCCTGATGGTATCCGCTGTCGCTTCGAAATGGAAACGTGCATCGAGCACGGCAGGGAATATTCAGGCCTGCGGTTCAAGCGGCTTTCGCGCACTGTGCTTTGACCGTGGTGCGGGCCGCCATGGATAGATGGCTATAACTCGTTGCCCCAAATGGCTACGCTTGGTTGTTGAAGGATTTTTTCTTTCGAATGGCATCACCGACGCTTGATAACTCGATCCTTTTTTCAATTATCCTTGCGGACCTATGTGGTCTGAAAACTGCGGGTGTGGGATCAGAATGCTTGAGAAGCTCGATCCCGTACACAAACAAGCCTCGCATGGAAAAAGCCTGATGCCATCACAAGAAGATGACAGAAGTTCAGAACACAAAGGTGCTTTTTACCGCGTCTTTGTAGACCCCGCGCAACAGATGCGCTGGTCCTACCTGCCGCCTCTGATGGTTTATTTCGCGGCGGGTGTATCCGGTCTGACCTCGGTCGTGGGGGCGTTCTTTCTCAAGGAGTACCTTTCGCTCTCGGCGGAATTCGTGGCCGGACTGGCATTCTGGGCCGGGTTGCCATGGGTGTTGAAGATGCCAATGGGGCATTTGGTTGACATATTCTGGCGGTGGAAAGCGCTGCTTATCCTTTTCGGCGCGGGTTTGATAACGCTGTCGCTGCTGATCATGTATGGCATCGTTTCGCGGCCGGATGAAATGCGTGCGTTGCTTCCGCTGAGTGAATGGTATGTCATCGCCGTTCTGCTTGCGCCGGCGGGCTATGCAATCCAGGACGTCGTCGCCGATGCCATGACGGTCGAAGCCGTGCCCGCCCTTAACGAAGCGGGCCAACCTTTCGACGAGGGGCAGGCGCGCGCCATGCATACGACGATGCAGACGCTAGGCCGCGTTGCTATCATATCGGGCCTTGTCGCAGTAGCCGCCGTGAATATCTGGATGTTTTCGGGGGCAGAAGACCTGCCACAAGACGCGCGACTTGATCTGTATGGCCGTGTTTACCTGATCGCCCTTGCCATCCCCGTGATTTCGGTCAGTGGCGTGGTGCTGCACATGATCGTGCAGCATCGCCGCGCTGAACAAGGGGTGGCCCAAAGGCGCCCGGACGCGGTGACGCACGTCAACTGGCAAATCCTGGGGGGTGGCCTGACCTTCGTCGTCCTGAGTATCTGGTTGGGCACGTCGGACCTCATCTACGCGCAAGAGATCGTTTTTGTGACTTCGATGACCGTGATCCTGTTCCTGATGAGGCAGCTTCTTCAGGAACTTCGCCCCGATGCCGCGCGCGCCCTGATCGGAACAGCAGCGATCATTTTCGTGTTCCGGGCCGTGCCGCTGCCCGGGCCGGGGCAGATATGGTTCGAAATCGACGTGCTCGAGTTCGACGAGCGGTTCCTTTCGATCCTTTCACTGATCACCTCGCTGCTGGCCTTACTGGGGTTGATCGTGTTGCGCCCCATGATGGCGAACCGGTCGATCGCCTATATCATCGTCCTGCTGACGATCGCATCCGGTATCCTGGCATTGCCGAATATCGGTCTTTATTATGGGATCCAGGAATGGACCGCGGCGCATACCGGTGGAGTCGTCGACGCGCGGTTCATCGCCATTCTGGATACCGCGATCGAGTCGCCGCTGGCGCAGATCGCGATGGTGCCGATGCTGGCCTGGATCGCGCGCAACGCGCCGGCCGACCTGAAGGCAACGTTCTTTGCGGTCATGGCGTCTTTCACGAATATGGCGCTTTCGGCCAGCAGCTTGGGTACGAAGTATCTCAACAAGGTTTTCTTGGTTACACGTGAGGCCGTTGACCCGGCTACGGGAGTACGGACTTCGTCGGCCGATTACTCCGAACTAGGCTACTTGCTGATTGTCGTAGGCATTATTTCGGTCGCAGTGCCCTTGCTGACAGTGCTTGTGGTGCAGTCGTCTCGATACCGAACACGCGACTAGCTTTGCTGTAACGTGGCGCACAGGAGAATAAAAAAAACCCTCTGCCTATCCGGCCGCTATCAGTCGCACAACCATGCCTGACCGCCTACTCAATCGCAGCTGAGCCTTTTTGAACTCTGCCCTGGTCAGTTCAAGCCTGGCGAGCGCACGGTTTCGCTTTTGATAGAGCTGCCGCATGCGGGAACCGGGATTGCCGATCAGTGCTGTTTTTTCCGTCATGCCGGCTGGTAATCATGCCAGTGCCGCAGACTGCGCGACTTGCCACGCGCGATCTGCTGCAAGAAACCTGCGGTACGCTTGAAACAGCATCCGACGGTGCTCGTTTAGTTGATTGTGCATTGCTCTTCTCCTCCTCGGACAACCCGCATTCGAGGCTCAATTATGGCATAAAGACTACTGATCGTCCTCGAAAGGTGTTGTCAGAAGGAATTTGGTTGAGGCGGGCAGGGCGGTTTCGTAGCCTCTGGCCATTCCCAAGTGTGATCCATTCAAATACTTTCATAGCAGCCCGGAAATTATCCGCTTGGCGGTCATGATGTACGTTCGTTTCCCTTTGTCGCTGCGGAATGTCGAAGATCTGCTGCACGAGCGCGGTATTGATGTAAGTCACGAGACGATCCGTTTCTGGTGGAACAGATTTGGTCCGATGTTCGCGTCAGAAATCCGGCGTCGGCGGGCGGAAAGACTGCGATCCGGGCGGCAATGGCAGTGGCATGTCGACTAGGTTTTCGTGAAGATCAACGGCGAACGTCACTACATGTGGCGCGCTGTTTATCACGAAGGCGAGGTGCTTGTCCTTTGGGTTATCGCGGGGGTTCCGGCGATGCGCCCCAGGACGGCCGCGGCCAGTAAGCCGTTTCCGGAAAGATAGCCGCTGTCCCCGCGGCCCGACACACCGCAGGCTGCCCCGCCGCCGGCGTAGAGATTTGCAATCGGCACACCCTCGCGGGTGAGAACACGCGCCATTTCGTCCACACGCAGGCCACCCTGTGTATGAAAAAGCGCCCCTGTCACTCGCACGCCGCAATAGGGCGGAGCAAGGCCGGTTGCGCCGAAGCTGCGACCGAAACCATCCGTGCCGCCCAACGGAATGCTTGCGATGGTTCTCACAAGCGCATCGGCAGGAAGCCCAAGCGCAATGGCCAACCCGCTCAGCGTGTCGGCGCTCTTGATCGCACCTTGTGCTTCGGCACGTTTAAAATCTTCGAATTGCCGCGCGACGTCGGCGATCCGGGCATCGAAGATGGCGACGGCCTCGCCGCCGGGTTGCGACAGCACGGCACGGGCGGCCTCGGAATAGCCCTGTGCCTCGTTCCAGAAGCGGTTGCCTTCGCGGTTCACTTGCACCCCACCTTCGGTGATCGTGGCCCAGGTGATGAGGATGCCATGAGGATGGGCGACATTGCCATGGCCTTGATAGGCACCAAGATGCTCGGTCGCTGCCCCGATCTTGTCACCCCAAAGCACCGCCTCGCCCCGGTTGCCGTCATGGCCGAACCACAGCCCCGCCTCGATCTCGGGCATATAGCGCGCGACCAGTTCACGGTTGCCGCCATAGCCGTTGCAGGCAAGGATCAGGCGCTTGCAGCCAATGGTTTCCACACTGCCATCGGGGCGGCGCGCGGCGATCCCGTGAACCAGACCATCCTCAAAGAACAGCGTCTCGGCGCGGCGTTCGCAGACAATGTCGATGCCCGCGCGTTCTGCGGTGCTGCGCAGCGCGTCGATCAGTTCAGCCCCGGAGCGCGTCGGCAGTCCGTGCATGCGGCGGACCGAGTGGCCGGGGTAGTCGAAATCATCGACCACAGAGAACGGCAGACCATGCACCTGTGTCAGCCAGTCGATCACTGGGGCGGCATTCTGCGCCAGAAGATCGACCAGCGCCTGGTCGTTCTCACCATGAGCCTTGGCTTGAATATCGGCGGAGAGCCGGGCGGGGCTGTCCTCGATACCCGCCTCTTGTTGCAACGCCGTGCCCGCCGCCGGAATCAGGCCCGCCGACAACGCAGTGGACCCGGAGGGAACCTCATCGGCCTCGATCACCAGAACCTCTTGTCCGACTTCTTGTGCCGATAGTGCCGCAATCAACCCGCAGGCACCTGCACCGATGATGAGCGTTTCGACCTCAAGGTCATAGCCCGCCGGGGGAGTTTCAACTGTCGGCGCCGTCATAGAGTGCACCCTTTTTGAGCATTTCCGCGGTCCCGAGCACGTCGTTCAGCCCGCCGAAATCGAACATCCGGTCGGCAAACGGCTTGTTCGAACCGTTGCTGAAAAGGCTCTGGTAATAGTCCTGCGCGGTGCGTGCCAGCGCGCGAACGATCCCGCCGGGAAAGATGACGATGGAAAAGCCGAGGTTTTCAAGGTCAGCCGCGTTGGTGATCGGGGTGGCGCCACCTTCGACCATATTGGCCAGCAGCGGCACGCGCTCCGCAAAGCGCGTCGCGACCTGTTCCAACTGGGTGCGGGTTTGCGGAGCCTCGATAAAGAGTACGTCGGCACCCGCTTCAAGATAGGCCTCGGCCCGGTCTTCGGCGGCGGCAAAACCTTCAACAGCAACCGCATCGGTGCGGGCGATGATCAGCGTTTCTTGCGAAGCGCGCGCATCGGCCATCGCGGCAATCTTGCCCACCATTTCCGTGGCCGGGATCAACGACTTGTCCGCCAGATGGCCGCAGCGTTTGGGATAGGTCTGGTCCTCCACCTGCAGGGCCGAGGCGCCGGCGCGTTCATAAAGCCGCATGGTGCGCTGGGCGTTGAGCGCGTTGCCAAAGCCCGTATCGGCGTCGATGATCACCGGCAATGATGTGCGGTCGGCGATCAGCGTCATGGTATCGGCCATCTCGGACGCGGTGGTCAGGCCAATGTCTGGCCGGCCCAGCCGGGTATAGGCCACGGCCGCGCCACTGAGATAAAGCGCCTCGAATCCTGCCGCTTCGGCGAGCGAGGCCGTCAGCCCGTCATAGACACCGGGAGCGGCCAAGATTTCCTTTTTCTGAAGACGTGCGCGTAGGCTCATGACGCAGCCTCGATCAGGCTCAGCGCCTCGGCACAGCTCATCTGATGGGTGACCGTTCCCAACGACAACCGCGTAGCATCATGCACCTCTTGCCGGAACGCGGCGCAGCCATCGGTCAGCATGACGGTTTCGATGTTGCGCAGATGCGCGTCACGCAGCGTCGAGGCGACACCGCCATTGGTGACGATGCCGCCGACGATCAAATGCTCGATCCCCACCGCGCGCATCAGGTATTCCAGCCTTGTCTGGTAAAAGGCGGAATAGGCGACCTTCTCGATCACGAAATCCGCGGGCTGGAGTATGTCCACGAGCGTGTGCCCGAAACTGCCGGGGGCGAAATCGCCTTTGCCGAGGAACGGGCGCAGCTCTTTGAGATGCGGCGCAATCAGAGGTTCGCCATCCTTGTCCGGCACCAGTGTGAACTGGGCCGAGAAATACCGCCCGCCCCTGGCCTGAATGGCCCGCGCCAGCGGGGCGATGCGGTCTGGCAGGGCGGCGATGCTGTCCGCGCCTTGCCCGGCCCGGCGATAGGCGCCCTTGGGGTGGATGAAATCGTTCTGCAAATCAATCGTCAGAAGCGCCGTGCGCGCAATGTCCCATGTTGCTGGATTGCTCATGATGCGTCCTCCCGAGGCTCGATGATGGTATTGCCAAACGGATCGACACGACCTTGCAAGTCAGGTTCGATCAGAACCGTCGTATCGGGCTGCGTCAGGATCGCAGGCCCCTTGATGACGGTTCCCACCGGAAGGGCCAGGCGGTCATAGATCGCCGTGTCATGCCAGCTGTCGGCGAAATGCACCCGACGCTGGGCAATCGGCTCGGACGCGCCATCGCCGGACGGGGCCAAGGCGCTCAGGTCGAATTTGGGGCGAATGCCTGTCACCGCGCTGCGCAGGTTCAGGATGCGCCTGACACCGTTTTGCAACAGCCGGCCGAAGGTGGCGCGATAAGCGGCGTCAAACGCCTCTTCAATCTCGGCGCGTGTTGGCGGGGTCACCTTGCCGCCCTGCGCTTTCACATTCAGCGGCACCGACACGGTATGGGTTTGCCCGACATAGGCCATGTCCAGCTCGAAACTCAGTTGGCGGGCCTCGAAACTGGTGCGCGCTGCATCCAAGAGCGCCATGCCGTGATTGGCGTGATCCTGCATGAAGTCGCCCAAGGCCGCCTCATCCAGAGTGCCGACCAGAGAATTGATCGTCTGCACGAAATCCTGCCGCATGTCCGCAATCACGCAGCCCATGGCCGATGTGACACCAGGATAGCGCGGCACGATGGCACGCGCGATGCCCACCTCGGCCAGCATCGCCCCCGCATGCAGCGCGCCGCCACCGCCGAACGGCATGAAGGCAAACCGCTTGGGGTCATAGCCGCGCTCGATACTGACAAGGCGGATAGCGCCCGCCATACGGCTGTTGGCAACCTTGAGGATCGCCTCGGCGGCCTGAACCGTGGAGAGGCCCAGCGGACCGCCCACATGCTCGTCTATCGCGCTGCCTGCCGCGTCCACATCCAGCCGTTCCAGCTTGCCGCCGATGGGGTTGTCCGGATCGATCCGGCCCAGCACCACGTTGGCGTCGGTCACGGTCGGGCGGGTATTCCCGAGGCCATAGGCCACCGGCCCCGGATTGCTGCCCGCGCTTTCCGGGCCGATGTTCAACAGCCCGCCCTTGTCCACCCAGGCGATGGAGCCGCCGCCCGCGCCGATGGTGGTGATCTCGATCATCGGATTGCGCACCACCATGCCGAAATCGATCGAGGTCTGCGGCGACAGCATCGACTGCCCCCCTGCGATCAGCGAGACATCAAAGCTGGTCCCGCCCATGTCGCCGGTGATGACATTCTCGAACCCCGCCGAGCCGGCAATATAGCCCGCCGCGATCACCCCCGCCGCGGGGCCGGACAGCGCCGTGCGCACCGGCAGACGGCAAGCGGTATCCACCGCCATGACGCCGCCATTCGACTGCACGATCATGAACTCGCCATCGAACCCGCCCGCCTTGAGGGCGTTTTCCAGCCGTCTCAGATAGCCCGACACCTCGGGCTGCAAATAGGCATTGAGCGCGGTGGTCGAGAAGCGTTCGAATTCGCGGATCTCGGGCAGGATCTCGGACGAGGCCGAGACATGCTCGTTGTGCCAGACCTCGCGCAGCGCGGCGACGGCTGCGTCTTCGTTGGCGGTGTTGGCATAGGAATTGGCAAACAGGACCGCCACGCCTTCGCAGCCCTGATCCTGCAACACCTTGGCGGCGGCGCGCACGGCGTCAAGGTCCACGGGCGTGCGGATCGTGCCGTCGGCCAGCGTGCGCTCGGGCACTTCCAGCCGGTTGCGGCGGTCCACCACCGGTTCGAAATCGCCTCGCAGGCCCCATGTGCGCGGCCTGTCGCGGCGGCGCATTTCCAACACGTCGCGCAGGCCCTCGGTGCATATTACCCCGGTTATCGCGCCCTTGCGTTCCAGCAGTGCATTGGTGCCTGCCGTCGTGCCGTGCACCACCACGGAGATCTCCGACAGGTCCTGAACCTCGCGCCTGATCCCATCGAGAAAGCCGCCCGACTGGTCAGGCCGTGTTGTCGGAACCTTGGCGACACTGGCAGTGCCTTCGGTCTCGTTCAGAACAAAGACATCCGTGAATGTGCCGCCGACATCGACACCGATCATGCGGTTGCTCATGCCGTGTACTCCCGCCATTTCGTGCCATAAGTCGCAACCGCCTGGGCCGCGCTGACCAGCCCGCGCGCCACGTCGCGGGCCACGGCAGCAGGCGGGCGTTCGGACGCCGCGCCATACCCACCGCCACCCGGTGTTTCCAGCCGCACGGCCTGCCCGGCCTTGAGCCTGATCCCCCGCATCTTCGAGGCCAGCGGCGGGCTGTGCCAGCCGTCGTCCTGCTCATACTGGAACGCGTTCAGCGCCGCGTCGCCGCCGCCCGCGATCCCCTTGGGGGCAAACCGCCCGCGTTCGCCGAACAGGAACGCCTCGGCGCCGTTTTCCTCCAGCACTTCGATCTCGTAGACCGCGCCCAGACCGCCGCGATGCGTGCCTGTGCCTGCGCTGTCGGGCCTAAGCGCCCATTTGCGGAACATCACCGGATAGGCGGCCTCCAGGATTTCCATCGGCGGAATCGTCGCGGTGGAAATCGGCGCGTTGCCATGGTTGAGCCCGTCCGTCTCGATCGAACCGCCATGACCGCCGCCATAGAATGAGAACATCACCCAAGGCTGCCCGTTCTTGCGCTTGCCCGCGATGGAGAGCGCATTGATCGTGCCATAGGCATTGGCGACAACCCGGTCGGGCGCGGCCTGCGCAAAGGCGGAAAAGACCACGTCGATCATGCGCAGGATGGTTTCGGTATAGCCACCGGTGGGGGCCGGGAATTGCGCCGCCAAAAGGCTGCCTTCGGGCACGAACACTTCGATGGGACGCATCACGCCAGCATTGGCAGGCAGGGCCGGAAACACATGCTTGATCGCGACATAGGCGGTTGCCACGGTCGTTGGCAGGGCAATATTCACCGGGCCTGCGCATTGCGGCGATGACCCCGTGAAATCCAGCGTCATCTGATCGTCTTTGATCTCCAGCGCGATCTTGATCTTCAGCGGTTCGTCGGTGATCCCGTCGTTGTCGAGATAATCCTCGGCCTCCCACCGACCATTGGGGAGATCGGTCAGTTCAGACCGCATCAGCGCCTCGGCACGATGGCCAAGAGCGTCCAGCGCGGCGGTGATCGTTTCGCTGCCATATTCATCCAGCAACTCGTCCATCCGCTTGACGCCCAGATCCAGCGCGCCAAGCTGGCCGTTCAGATCGCCCATGGCCGATTGCGGCAGGCGGGTGTTGCGCAACAGGATGTCGATGATGTCCTGGTTGATCTCGCCCTTGCGGGCCAGTTTCACGGGCGGCAGGTTGAAGGCCTCTTGAAACACATCCGTCGCTGCCGGGTTGTAGTTGCCCGGCACCGCGCCGCCCACGTCATGCCAGTGACCGACCGAGGCAAGATAGCAAAACAGTTTACCATTACGAAAATAGGGCCGGACCAGACGCATGTCGCTGAGGTGCGTGCCGCCGATATGGGCATCGTTGAAGATATAGATATCGCCATCTTCAAGATCGCCGTCCCTGGCGGCCTTTTCGATCACGGCTTTCACGGCAAATGACATCACGCCCACGAAAATCGGCAGGCCGGATTTGCCCTGCACCAGCGTATCGCCCGACGCGGCGTGATAAAGCCCGTGGCTGGCATCATGCGCCTCGGCGATGATCGGGTTGAAGGCGGCGCGGAAAAGCGTCGCGTCCATTTCGTCCGCGATCTGTTCCATCCGGCCGGCAAGAACCGACAGGGTAATGGGGTCGATCTCGCTCATGACTTCGCCCTCACTTCGGCCATGTCGTTCCATACATCCTGCTTGGTGATCTTGCCGCCGGTGATTTCGAACCGGTCGACAAAGCGGATGCCGTCAAAGGTGCCGCCGTCGTGGTATTCGCCCCGCAACGTGCCGCGGCAATAGACGATGGCTGCGTCACCCGCGCTCTGCATCGCGTCAAAACCGTCATAGGCTTTGGTGACAGACCTGTAGCGCGGTTTGGACCATTCGATCAGCTCGTCAAGCTTGCGCATGGGCGCGGTGCCCGGGAAGGTCATGGCAAAGCCGTCGCCGAGAAAGGAGCGCGCCTTTTCCAAGTCGCGCGCTTCCATTGCGGCAAGGTAATCCTTGACGACTCGCGCGGGATCGGGCCGAGCCGGTGCGGGGCTGCGCGTTGCGCGACCGCGATAATAATTGTCTGGCGGCATGTCGTGGATCATCACCGTCACAAGGTCGGACGCGGCGGGCACGACGAAGCGCACCGCGTCCGTCAGGGCCTGCCCAAGGCGCTGCTTCTCTTTAGCATCATAACCTTCCAAAACATGAAGTTCGACAATTGGCATGACCTTCTCCCCGGGTAACCTGTATTATCTGTAATACATATATTGTATCTTTCCAGAAAGAAATTTTGCACATCTAGAATACTAATACTTGCTTTTGAAGGGAACACATTTACCTTCTACGGCGCAGAGTTGGGGGAATCACAAGTGCAGGCCGAAACCGTTCAGATACTGCCGGAAGGGGTGAAGGCCCGACACGTCTATCTGTCGCTACGCGATCAGATTACCGGCGGCAATCTGCGCGACGGCGAAAGCCTGCCTGGCGAACAGAAGCTTGCCGAATCCTTCGGGGTCAGCCGCGTGACGGTGCGCCGCGCGCTCAATGCCTTGGCCCAGAGCGGGTTGATCGAGCGACGCGCCGGAAGCGGCACCAAGGTACGTGCGCGCCACGCCAGCGGCCAACGCGCCGCGATGGATTTCAACACGCTGATGCCGCAACTTGTCGAGATGGGCCAGCAGACCACGGCACGGCTATTGTCGTTTTCCTATGGCAGCGCGCCCGATTTCGTGGCCTCGGCGATGGGGTTGAACGGCGACAGCAAGGTCCAGATCGCCACGCGTGTGCGGCTGGCGGGGGACGTGCCTTTTTCCCACCTGACGACCTATGTTCCTGCCCGGATCGCCCAGAACTATTCCGAGAACGACCTTGCGACCACACCGCTGTTCAAGCTGCTCGAACGCAGCGGCGTGCAGATCAAGGAGGCGCATCAATCGGTTAGCGCGACCCTCGCCGGTCCCGATGTGGCCGAGGCGCTGGACGTGGCTGTGGGATCAGCCCTGTTGTCACTGCGCCGGGTCGTGCGCGACGTGGAGGGCAACGGCGTTGAATACCTCTCGGGGCTTTACCGCCCCGATATGTTTAGCCTTGAAATGCCACTGACACGCGTCGGTCAGGGCACGGCACGTCACTGGGAGCCTGCCATTGGCCTGAGCAAGGGAGAGCGCTGATGCGTTCCCCGCAAACCATGCTCGACAAGCTTTGGGCCGCGCATGAGGTGTTGCAGCGCGACGATGGCGTTTCCCTGCTTTGGGTCGATCGGCATCTGGTGCACGAAGGCTCGCACCATGCCTTTGCCAAGATCCGCGAACGCGGCCTATCGGTGGCCGAACCGTCGTTAACCTTCGCCGTGGTTGATCACTATGCGCCCACGCGGGGCCGGTCGCGCATCACCGACCCCCAGATCGCCCGCATGATCGACACGCTGCGCAGCAATGCCGCCACCCATGGGGTGCGGCTCTATGATCTGGATGATCCGCATCAGGGCATCGTGCATGTGGTGGGCCCCGAAGAGGGGCTGACCCTGCCGGGTCTACTGATCAATTGCGGCGATAGCCATACGTCGACGCATGGCGCCTTCGGCGCGCTGGCTTTTGGTGTGGGCGCGACCGAGGTGGCGCATATCCTCGCCACCCAAACGGTCTGGCAGCGCAAACCCAAATCGATGCGCATCACCGTTGGTGGCACGCTTGGTGCGGGTGTGACGGCCAAGGATATCGCGCTTGGGTGGATCGCCAAACTGGGCACCGGGGGCGCGCAAGGGCATGCCGTGGAATACGCCGGAAGCGCCATTCGTGCGCTTTCGATGGAGGGGCGGATGACCCTGTGCAACCTATCGATCGAAGGCGGCGCGCGTTTCGGCATGGTGGCGCCGGACGAGACGACGTTCGCGTATCTGGACGGGCGCCGTTTCGCACCCAAGGGGGCGGATTGGGAAGCGGCCTGTGCTGATTGGGCCTCGCTATCAAGTGACGAGGGTGCGCGCTTTGACCGCGAGGTCACGCTCGACGCCGCCGAGATCTCGCCAACCGTCACATGGGGCACCAGCCCGGAACAGGCGCTTCCGATTGGCGCCGTCATCCCCGACCCCGCCGAAGTGCCGTCTGACAAGGCCGAGGCGGCCCGCGCGGCGCTTGACTACATGGGGCTGAAGGCAGGTGACAAGCTGGAAGGCACGCCGGTCGATCAGGTGTTCATCGGCTCCTGTACCAACGGAAGGATCGAAGATCTGCGCGCCGCCGCAGCCGTGCTCCGCGGTCGCAAAGCGAGGGTTCCGGGCCTCATTTCGCCGGGCTCTGCTCAGGTCAAGGCTCAGGCCGAGGCCGAGGGCCTTGACCGCGTCTTTACAGAAGCGGGCCTTGATTGGGTCGCCTCAGGCTGTTCAATGTGCGTGGGCATGAACGGCGATCTGGTCGCCCAAGGCAAGCGTTGCGCATCCTCCACGAACCGCAATTTCAAGGGCCGTCAGGGACGTGGCGCGCGCACCCACCTTATGAGCCCGGCCATGGTCGCTGCAGCCGCCGTGACCGGCACGCTGACTGATGTGCGCCCGCTTCTAGAGGGGCGGGCCATCTGATGGCGGGGTGGCGCACATTAAAGGGCACGGCGCTTGGCCTGCCGGTCGCGAATATCGACACCGACCAGTTGATCCCGGCGCGCTTCATGTCGGTCCCGCGGGACGAGGGCTATGGCCCTTACCTTCTGCATGACATGCGCCGCGATGCCACAGGAGCGATGCGCGCGGATTTTCCGCTCAACATCCATCCCGGCGCTACCGTGCTTGTCGCAGGGCGGAATTTTGGCAGCGGATCGTCGCGCGAAGCGGCGGTCTACGCCCTCATAGATGCAGGTTTCCGCGCGGTCATTGCCCCCAGCTTTGGCGATATCTTTGCCGCAAACGCCATCAACAACGGGGTACTGCCCGCAGTCGTCGACGACGACAGCCATGCCGCACTCGAAGCCGCGCTGGCACATGGTCCGCAAGATATTGCAATCGATATCGAAAGCCGCAGCGTCGCACTCGATGCGCTCGAGGTGCGCTTTTCGCTCGATGACAGCTGGGCGATGAAACTTGTCAACGGGTGGGACGACATCGATCTCACCCGCAACCACGGTGCAGCGATCGCTGCGTTCAAGAATCTTCGCAGTCAAAACGCCGCTTGGGCATGGCCCACAGAGGTGGATTGAAAACAGCCGCACGAAGCGGCAGTCACGGCCCCGGGAGGGCCAGACAAACGGGGCCGACGCCCCAAAACAGTGGAGGACGACACGATGCAAATGAAACTCATGGCAAGCCTGCTTGCAGGGGCCACGCTGGTGGCGGGAACGCTAAAGGCCGAAGAGACCCTCTCGGCTGTGCATGCTTTCCCCGAAACGCTGATCTACACGAAAAGCTTCCTGAGCTTCGTCGACAAGGTCAACGAGGCCGGCAAGGGCGTGGTCCGGATCGACGTGCGCGGTGGCCCCGAGGCGATCGGCATGTTCCAGCAACCCGACGCGGTGCGCGACGGGGTCGTCGACATGGTCTATACCCCCGGCTCGTTCTACGGCGGCGCGCTGCCCGAGAAGGATGCCATGGTGGCGTCGAACCTGACAGCGGTCGAAACCCGCATGAATGGCGGCATCGAGCTGATCGACCAGATCCACCAAGAGAAGATGGGCCTGAAATACCTTGGCTGGTTCGACAGTGGCGTGTGCTACAATCTCTGGACGCGCGACGAGCCCAAGTTCGACGCCAATGGCAACCTTGAAGTCGAAGGCCTCAAGCTGCGCGGCAACAACGTCTACAACGCGTTCTTCACCAACTACCTGGGCGCGCAGGTGATCGACCTGCCCACCGGCGAAGTCTATTCCGCGCTGCAGCGTGGTGTCGTTGATGCTACCGGCTGGACCCAGATCGGCCTGATCGATCTCAAGTGGAACGAGTTCCTGAACTACCGGATCGAGCCGTGCTTCTTCTCGACCGACCTTGGCGTGATCGTGAACCTCGAAAAGTGGAATTCGCTGTCCGACGAGGCGCGGAAAATCCTTCAGGATGTTGCAATCCAGCACGAGAAAGACAGCGTCGAAGCGCTGCGCGCCAAGCGCGACGAAGACTTTGCCGCGCTCGAGGCGTCGGGAATGAAGGTTGTCTCGCTGGAAGGTGAGGCCAAGGCCAACTACCTCGCCGCTGCTCGTGAAAAGACATGGGAACGCATGAAGGAAGTCATGGCTGGTCAACCCGGTGGCACAGCCAACTATGACCGCCTGATCGAGCTGTTCTACGATCTCGACGCGGCCAAGTAAGCGCCTTTGCAGGCTCGCCCTCCGGGCGGGCCTGCTTGTCTTTACGGAGCCAGGCGATGATCAACACAACGTACAAGGCGCTGCTTTATGGAATGGCGGTCATTTCCGGTCTCATGCTGGTGTGGATCATGGTGTCGGTCATTGCCTCCGTTTTGATGCGGAACCTCGGGCTGCAACCTTTCGCGTGGCTCTTTACCTCGGCTGAATACGGCCTGCTTTACATGACGATGCTCGGCGCACCGTGGCTTGTCCGCGAAAAAGGCCACGTGCATATCGAATTGCTGACCGCTGCCTTGCCCGAAGGCCCGCGTCACCTGCTGAGCCGCGCCGTCGCCGCGGCCTGTGTGCTGGTTTGCGCGATCCTGACGTGGAAGGGGATCGAGCTGGTGATGACCAATATCGAACGGGGCGATTTCGATACCCGTGCCTACTATTTCCCGCGCTGGCTTTTGACCATCGCGTTTCCGCTGTCGTTCGGACTGATGGCCATTGAATTCTCGCGCTTCATCTTTGGATCGGAGCTGATGCATAGCGGCGAAGCAGGGATACACGAATAATGGAATGGTTCGAGGCGCTGGCCCTGCTGCTTGGCACGATCATGTTTCTCATGGCGATCGGCATGCCGATCGCGGTGGCCTTTCTGGCCGCAAATATCGTCGGCGCGTGGGTCTTCATGGGCGGTGAACGCGGGGTGACACAACTGTTGAACAACGGACTCGGCTCGCTCACCAAATACGCGCTGATGCCCATTCCGTTGTTCCTGCTAATGGGCGAGATTTTCTTTCACACGGGCCTCGGCGGGCGCATGTTCACCGCAATCGACAAGCTGCTTGGCCGTCTGCCCGGGCGTCTTAGCTATGTCACAGTTCTGGGCGGCACAGCGTTTTCCACGCTTTCGGGTTCGTCTATGGGATCGACCGCACTTCTTGGCTCACTGATGGTGCCTGAGATGAGCCGCCGGGGCTACAAATCGCACATGAGCATCGGTCCGATCCTGGGCACAGGCGGTCTTGCGATTATCATCCCGCCCTCCGCACTCGCCGTGCTTTTGGCGACCTTGGCACAGATTGACGTGGCCGCCCTTCTGATCTCGGGCGTGATCCCCGGCTTGATCCTTTCTGGGTTTTATATCGCAACGATCTGGCTGCAAACCCAGATCGACCCGACAGCCGCCCCTGCCTATGATGTGGAACCGATGTCGTTCCTGTCCAAAATGGGCTTGCTGCTACGCGAAGTGATCCCGATGGTCGGCGTCATGGTCATCATCATCGCGCTGATGATCAAAGGCTTCGTCACCCCCTCCGAGGCCGCGGCCTTCGGCGCGCTCGGTGTCCTGATCCTAGCAGCGATCTTTCGCTGCCTGACATGGGAGGCGATGAAGAAATCGGTTATCGGCGCACTTCGGGTCACGATCATGGCCTATCTCATCGTCTTCGGCTCGGCCACGTTCAGCCAGCTTCTGGCCTTTTCAGGCGCTTCCACGGGGCTCGTGACCTGGGCAACAAGCTTCGACCTCTCGCCCTTGCCGATGCTTCTGGTAATGTTTGCCGTGCTCTTGCTGCTTGGAATGTTCATGGAACAGATCTCGATCATGCTCCTGACCGTTCCGATCTTATTTCCCCTTGCACAAACGCTTGGGTTTGACCCGATCTGGTTCGCGCTGATCATGCTCCTGTCACTCGAGATCAGCTTTACCACTCCGCCCTTCGGGTTACTCTTGTTCGTAATGAAAGGCGTGGCTCCTGAGGGAACCACCATGCGCGAGATTTACACCTCGGCCTTTCCGTTTATCTTTTGCTCGTTGCTTCTGGTCGCTCTGCTTATTGTTTTTCCCCAATTGGCGCTTTGGTTGCCGTCGCACTGAATTGGCCTGCTGGGAGGCATGAAAGATCCGGGCCGCCCACCAAACACAGGGTCGCCGGTGTTGTCAGAAGGAATTTGGTTGAGGCGGGCAGGGCGGTTTCGTAGCCCCTGGCCATGCCCAAGTGTGATCCATTCCAATACTTTCATAGCAGCCCGGAAATTATCCGCTTTGCGGTCATGATGTACGTTCGTTTCCCTTTGTCGCTGCGGAATGTCGAA
>NZ_JBXWSH010000025.1:0-23546 GCF_059613325.1 Ruegeria sp. BHSA191 | reverse complement strand
TCCCGGCTTCAGGGTGGGGCTACTGGTGCCCTGGTCGTCGCGGACCGCTCTCGTGAGCATGCCGAAAAAGCCCTTGGGCAATCCGCCAGATTCCCGGGCCTGCATCTCGAAGGCCAGGTACCGGCGCAGGAACGGACTGCTGAGGCGCTTCGGAATGGGTGTACCGAAGACCGCGTCCCAGGCAGCGCTCAGCGCCGCCCGGTCCATGGTCTCGATCTCGGCCAGGGAGGGCCTCATGTCGCGCTCTCCGGGCCGCTGGTGATGCGGTAGACCGCGCCGCCGCCGGTTTTGGCAGGATCCGCGCGGTCGATCGTGTATCCGGCCTTCCTCAGACCGCTCAACGCGGCGCGGACTGAATGCGGCTGCCAGCCGGTAGCGGATTGCAGAGTACCAAGATCCGCGCCGGCCTTGCGGCTCAGCAGTCTGCGCAGGATTGCGGACTTGGTCTCGCGCGGGGGTGTCGATTTGGATGTGGACATGTTTGCTCCTCGGTTCTCCGGGCCAGCATTATGCTGGCCCTGGTACCGAGATGCGCCCGGGATGTTCCTGCCGGGCGTGGCAACAGTGACGCTCTTGGCGCGTCGGAAGTCCAGTTTGGAATGGCGCTATTTGCGCAGTTTGGAATCTTCTGAGATTGGGACGCCCATACGCTCCAGCCGTTCCAAGATTTCCTGCCGCTTGTTTTTCTGCTCTTCCTCTTTTGCCTTAACAGCCGGGCCGACTTCCAGCATGATCCGGATCGCTTCGAGCAGCGACGGTTTGTGCCCCTTGAGACCTTTGCGGCAGAGCGAATGGTAGGCGCCTTCGATGCCGCCCAAACGAACCGTCGTGCCGTCCGGTGCGCGGGCGTCGACGGGCTGGGTCAGGATCCGTGCGGCGTCCATCATGAATTCGGACTTCGTCTTCGGCCGACCCTTGGGGTTGCCAGACTGACCCTTCCGCCAGCGTGTGGACTTTGGCGGGTTGGCATAGCCGATTTTGTCGTCTTTACTCATCGCGGTTCTCTTTTGCATTGGTCTTTGCAATCATCCGCTGGATGTTGCGGAGGATCTGTTTCTTTTTTTCTTCTGGCGAATAGGCATTTGGATCGCTGATACCGGATTCATCGATGATGCGCCGCTGCAGAGCCATGGCTTGTTTGTCGCCCTGCAGCGCCAGATCGCGGAGCTTCCACATCAGCGCATCCCGGATCGGCAGTTTCTGATCATTGTCTTTGACCCGCACTTTGCGGTTGAGAACCCGGTGCAACTCCGTGTTTAGGTCTTCCTGCTTGCGCGGGCGACCCCGGGGATTGCCGGACTTGCCTTTTTTGAACCGTGTATGCTGTGGCGGGTTCATGTATCCGACTTTGGGGGGAGCCTCTGCCGTCATTCGGCCGCCTCCACAATTGTGGTGTCAGCCTCGACTGCGCGACCGAGGGCCACATCGGCGAAGGTCTGGTCCGTGTCCGCAAGCCGTGCCGGCTGCCCCGTCTGGGCCTCGAAGCGCCGACAGATGACATCGCAGTAGAGGGGGTCGAGTTCGATCAGGCGAGCCACACGGCCCGTGCGTTCGGCCGCGATCAGCGTGGTGCCTGATCCGCCGAAGCCGTCGAGCACGATATCACCACGCCGGGTCACGTCACGAATGGCATCCGCCACCAGCGCGACCGGCTTGACGGTCGGATGCAGCGCCAGGTCTTCCTGGTTCCCGCCGAAGCTGTTGACACCGGGATAGTCCCAGACATTCGTCCGATAGCGACCAGTTTCGCCAAGGCCGAAGGTGTTCAGGTGCTTTGCGGTGCCGACCTTGTAGACGAAGATCAGCTCGTGACGGGAGCGATAGAAGGTCCCCATGCCGCCATTGGTCTTGGCCCAGACCACCAGGTTCTTGAGCTCGGAATAGACCTCGGCCCCAGCCGCGCTCAGTTCGTCCATGTGGCGCCAGTCCATGCACACGAAGTGGATGGCGCCATCGAGGCTGACATCGGCCATGGCGGCGAGAGCATCGCGGAGGAAGGTGGTGAAGCCGGCTTTATCCATCTCGCCAGTCGCCATGGCGAACTCGCGATGCTTCACCTTTCCGGAACCGCAGACATGGCCGTCGATCTTCACGTTATACGGCGGATCGGTGAAGACCGCACGGGCGCGATCGTCTCCTATGAGCAGCTGATATGTATCTGGATCCAGCGCATCGCCGCAGATCAGCTTGTGGCGCCCAAGCTGCCAGATGTCGCCAGGCTGGGTGACTGCAGGACCCGCGAAGACCTCGGGGACGACGTCCGCGGGATCGCGATCGCCAGCATCGTCGTCATCCAGCAGAAGGTCGAGCTCGGCCGTCTCGAACCCGGTGATCTCGAGATCGAAGTCGAGATCCATCTCGGATAGCGCCTGAAGCTCGATTGCGAGGACCTCTCGATCCCAGCCAGCCAGCTCGGCCAGGCGGTTGTCGGCGATGACATAGGCGCGCCGCTCGGCCTCGCTCAGATGTGCCAGTTCGATGACGGGCACTTCGTCATATCCGAGCTTGCGTGCGGCGGCGACGCGGCCGTGCCCGGCCACGATGCCATCGTTGGCATCGATCAGAACCGGGTTCACGAAGCTGAACTGCCGGATCGACGCCGCGATCTGGTCGATCTGCTTGTCGGAATGGGTGCGGGCATTCCCCGCATAGGGTTTGAGATCTGCCACCTTGCGGTATGTGATCTTGAGCCGGAGCGTTTCCGGCAGGGTCGGGCTCTTCGCCCCGGTCTTCGCATTCGGCACAGTAGGTCCTCCTCATGCACCACGCCCGCCGGACAGCCCGGAGGGCTCCTTCGAAACTTTCATGCGGTGCTGGACACCGCGGTCTCTGCGTTGATGCGTAAGCAGGACCCTCTGGGTCGCTCACAAGGGATCAGGGTGATCTGATCTGCGAATGGCGCAGTCGTCGCCGTTCGACCCGTCGTTCAGATGCCAAAGCTGGCAATGAACCGTGGGTGGAAAAGAGATGGGATCGCCATCGGTTAAACGCAAGGGAAAAATCTAAAACATATAAATGGCTTATACAGAATCTTGCATGTTCATGTATTGTTCTGCATTCTTCGCCCGCCAATTGACCCCGTTAGGGGCTGCTTTCTTGTCAGTGCCTTATCCGTTGGCAGCTGCTGGAGGGGACTTGCTGCCGATCCGATCTCAGCTCTTTATGTCAGTCGTATCAATTGACTCTTGTTATCGTGTTGAGGTCTATGGGGCACCCAATCCTGTGCAGTTTCGTTCAAGCGCTCCATGTAGCCGTCCTGTCGCGCCAGCCGCAGCCGATCTCCACCCAATCACGCGGGCTTGCATGGGCTTTCATTTCTGGAACCTCGCGGGCCTCGGACAACACGGAGACCAGATCGGAGCGGTTCTGTCGCAAAGTTAGTTCCCACCTGTCAGGTCAAACGTAGTTTTGGTAGCGCATGCTCAAAAATGACAGGAGCAGACCGTGACAATGTCTTTCAAGGGCGCACACTTTCCGAAAGAAGTGATTTTGTACGCTGTTTTCTTTTATCTCCGATACGGTATGTCATATCGGGATCTGGAAGAAATCATGGCGGAAAGAGGCGTTAAACTGGATCACGCGACGCTGAACCGTTGGGTGAGTCGATATGCCGGTCTTGTAGCTGATGCTTCACGTTACAAAAAGCGCCCTGCCGACCGTTCATGGTGCATGGATGAGACCTATGTGAAGGTGAAGGGTGAGTGGGTTTGTCTCTATCGCGCCATCGACAAACACGGAAAGACCCTTGATTTCATGCTATCCAAGCGCCGGAATAAAGCGGCTGCGACCAAGTTCTTCGCTCGTGCGCTTGGGGCGAACGGTTTGCCACGGAAAATTGTCATCGACAAAAGCGGTGCGAACACAGCTGGCATCAAAGCAATAAACAAGATGCTGAAAGGCTTTGGTTGTCCGGTACCGATTGAGATGGTCAGACGGAAATACCTCAACAACATCATTGAACAAGACCATCGCTTCATCAAACGTCGGATCGGGCCCATGCTGGGTTTCAAGTCTTTCGATTCAGCTGCATCTGCCCTGGCTGGCATCGAACTGGTCAACATGATCCGCAAAGGTCAATTCACGCCCGGCCTCCGTCCGTTTCAGCAGTTCGCCCAACTGGCAGGGCAAACCGATCTCCAATTCAACTGATGCTCTGCCATCTAAAGTTTGCGACAGAACCCCATCCAGTGTACCGTTCCGCTAACCTTTTTTATTCGGGTTTAGCTCAGATCCTTTCAATCAGGGTTGACCGAAACCATTTGCTATACCTCTTGATGCGAAGCAAATGTCGCTGACAAAACTCGCATTCGGTATTTTCCAGAAATTCGCACATTTTCATTGCAGATATCGCGTGCTTGAAAGGGCGTTAGAAAATCCGCGACCAATGCTTCTTACAAAAAGGAGGCGAAATGCCATGTATCGAGCAACGAAAACGGATTGCTTTGCCTTCGCAGCGTGCCTGTCCACTATCGCAGCTTCCGCTATCGCGGAGCCCCAGTTCCTTTCTTTGACCCCCACGTATCTTCCAAGTTACTTTGGTCTCGGCATTGGAAGTTACCCGGAATATCTTGGGTCAGATGGTGCTGCGGTAGGCGTTGCTCCCTTTGGCAGGTATTCTTTTGGCGAACAGCGCTACGTTTCTCTCGAAGTAAACTATGCTACGATCAACCTTTTGGAAAATCGCAACTGGCGCGCCGGGCCTGCGGGCATGTATCGGTTCGGCCGAGAAGACGTGGATGATCCGATCGTGGATCTTTTGCCGGACATCGAAGGAACGTTCGAATTGGGCGGGTTTATATCTTATGAGAATGTCGGCAGTGACCCGAGAGAGCGTTGGTCTGTCGGCGCGAGTTTCACTCATGGTGTTACCGGTGATAACGACGGTTACACGATTGCTGCCTCTGCTCGGCGTTGGATGCCCGTAGGTAAGTTCGCCGCTCTTGGTTTTTATGCTGGCACGACTTACGGTTCGTCAGACTACATGGACACATTCTTTTCAGTCAGTCCGGCGGGCGCGGCGGACAGTGGACTTTCCGTGTTCGAGGCGGAATCCGGTGTTCGTGACGTCCGCCTATCGGTCGTCTATGTCCAACCGCTTAGTCGCACATGGTTGGTAGGAGGCGGCTTGATGTTTTCGAGACTTCTTAACGACGCGGCAGACAGCCCGATTGTTTCGGAACGGGGCGACAGGGATCAGCTTGTATTCGGACTTGGAGTCTCGCGCGCGTTTTAGCAATGCTCGAGGCGCAACCGCCTAACTGTTGGAACGAAGCGATCAATCTGGTGTCCGCCAAAATGTGTTTCGCCGAAAAATTAAGGTAGCCAGTGACGAAATGAGCAGCATGAAAAGCGAGTAAAGCGCTGCAACCGCCGCGGTCGCTTGCTGTTCTTCGCCAGAAAACGAAAGCGCGATGATTGCAATCGCCAACGGCCCGTTCCGAATTCCAGTTTCAAGCGCTATCGTCCGGGCGTCGCGCGGATGCAGGCGGAGTAATACAGCAAAGGCGAGCCCAACCAGAATACCGCACACCCCAAGTAGAATTGCTGCGGTGTAAGTTGTCGATGAAGTGGATAATAGAAACTGCCAGTTTCTGGGCACCCACGTTATCACGATAAACACGATAAAAAACACCCCAACGGCGGAACCCATGGTTTCCGCCAAGGCTCGGGCACGAGCATTTGAACGGCGTATGATCATGCCCAAAGCGACAGGGACGAGAAGCGAAGCAAGGGAGATTGCGATGTTCTTGAGCGGGATCTCCAATTCCAACGTTGAAGCATAAATCCACAAGATCAGTGGGATCAGCACAACGCCGAGAACGGTCGATGTTACCGTCATCAATATCGAAAGCGCCAGGTTCCCCTGCGAAAAATAGGTGAACATGTTCGAGGTGGTACCACCCGGCATACAGGAGAGTATCAGAAGCCCCACAGCGACGGGCTCTAGCAACCCAAGAGCTATCGACAGCACGAACCCGATAAGCGGCATGAAGCCAAGTTGCGAGACGATGCCAATAGCGAGCCTTTTAGGCGGGTGGATCGCGAGTTTGAAATCTCGTGGTGTAAGTGATGCACCCATACCGATCATGATGGGAATGACCATCGCTGAGAGCAGCGCCTGTTCGAACGCGCCAACCATAGTCTATCGCTCCTCAATGATGTCGAAAAATAATGGCCGTGCGTTCCATCTCTGACCTGGGATGTCGTGGTCCGGAAATCCTTAAGCTACAGAACCGACAAATAAGCTGAATTAGAGATGTCACATTCCAACCGGCGCTTGCGCAACAAAAACTATATGTCGTCCTGTGATGCATGCGCGAACGCGACGTTGAAAACCAATCCTATCTTTGATCGGTCGATTAGGTGACGTTGCGACTACCCACCCGGGCTTATCGAGCTCTGAGCCGCATTTGTCATGTCAACGAAGATGTTACCGAGAACTCCCGGTTCCACGGTTCCGGTATGGAGTGAATCGCCCTTCAGCATTTCGTTTCCAAGAATTTGGACGGCCTGCGGCGAGTCAGCGAACTTCGTGTGGTTCGTGCTGTTCGTATCCTCGACCTTTGTTAAGTCGATCACAGTCACACCTAAGGCGTCAAGCGTTGCGACATCGGCGTCACCGACCCGGTTGACCCCCCTTGCAAGAAATCGCGACACTGACAGCGCCTTGTCATCTTCAGAGATCAGGACGTAGAACTTGCGCTCTGACGGATCAAATACGGCCATCTGTTCAGCAAAGACGTCTACATCGATATCTGCCGAGGCCAATATGATGTTTCTGAGCTTCCCACTGCTGTCAAACCTGTTCTGGATACGCGCCTGCTTCATGGCCTCTACACTCAGAAAATTTCCCATGGAATGCGCAACAAGATTGATAGCTTTTGCATTGGTCCCAATAAGTGTATCTGAACCTTCAATCAAGGCGCTTCGTGCAGCCAGAGCGCTGTTCAGATCATACACATAGTCCGTCAGTTTTCCGGCGGACGCCCAGGTGAAAAGCACAGGCACGCCGTCGAATCCGGAGTCTTCCACGAACTGACCAAGCCTCACAACGGCGTCGGTGAACGTGGTGTTGTAACCGTGCACGAAAACCAGAATGGAGTCTTCTTCGTCTGGCGCTGCTCTTATGGCCTTATTGATATCGGTGACGAACTGCCGCTCGCCCGAAAACCGTACCGGATCAATAACTGTCATATCTTTTTGGGGATCAGGTGGCAGGCGTTTAGGGCGTTCTACTTGACCCCGCTTATGACCCGGCGGGATTGTCACGGTCACTCTGGCATAACTCAGTTCGCCACGTTGCCCGGAGAACATTAATGCCGGGTCCGCCGAAGGCTGCCGCGTGGTCAGAACGTAGATGTCGTGCGTCTTCGTGCCTGCAATCTCTTCGATAGGTACGTTCGGGTTTTGTACACCGATGATCGCCTGTTCGCGGTGGCTGCATGCGGAAACCGCCAAGCCAAGAATAAGCAGCAAAACCAGTCGCATGCCAATAGTACCATTCGCCATGCCATTACTCCCAATGCTGTTCTTCGGGCGCTGAACCGGTGCCCCCCCCCGCGTGCAGCCAGCAAAAACCGTTTTCTTTGCGAATTCAAGATGGAAGAGTTTTCCTGCATGCTGTAGTGCGTTGCCAAGGCGACGAAAGCCCTTTCAGAAATTCGAAATCCGGTTACGTTCGAGCGATGAAGATGATCAAAAGCCTGATTTCCGTAGTCGCGAGTCGATTGCTTGCCTCGCTTCTCTGCGTCTCTCTTCTGACGTCGCAGACGTCCGCGCAAGCGATCACCGAGGAGGTCGATCCGGACGCGGCCCTGCCACCGGTTTTGACACATACGCCTTACCATACTCTCCAAACACTGCAAAACCTGCACGACGAATTGGTCGAAGCAAACGCGAATTATAGCCAGGAAAAATCAAGCCAAAACTATCACCGTATCGAGTTACTTGCCGATGCCCTGATTTCTCTTTTGGACGTGTCGGCGGAAAACACGGCGACGCGGCGCGACTCTAGCCTGAGGACCATCCTTGCACTCATCGACATCATCGAGCAGGTCGATCCTGCCGAGTTCGTTGTACTGCCGGACCATACTGTGGACCTGTCGGAAATCGCCGACTACTATCCTGTTCCGAGCACGCCTCTCATTCTGCAAAGAGTTGACGCGGGACCGCGGGAAGGCGAGTTCCTGTTTTCGGCAAATTCCTCGAAGATTGCGCCCAGATATCTCAGAGAAATCGCAACGCAAACACCGGAGCGTCTGGACGAGTTATGGAGCACGCGACTTCTGCAGTTTAGCGGCCCTTGGATCCCCGCCGCTCTGGAAAGGTCTTTGCCCGATATTTCAAAGGGCTTGTACTGGGGAACGCCACTCTGGAAGATCGTTTTTGCTTTTCTGTCGCTGGCTTTCGTCATGAGCGTGCTGATTTGGCTCAAATCGGCCGTGAAACGGCGAGTTGTGGCCGGTGAAATCAGGGCGAGCACAGGTAGGCTCATCCGTTCCGGCTCGACGGTCATCCTGATCTATCTGCTGAACAAGTTTTTCAACTACCAACTCTTCTTGACCGGCTCTTTCGCGCGAACAGAGACTTTCATTGCAACAGCGGTCATCTACGGCGCTCTGGCTTGGACGTTCTGGAACTTCATGGAGTACATGTCTGACAAGATCGCCGCGCGCCGCATGTCTTCTGATCGTTCTTCGGACGATAGCATGATGAGATTGTTGAACCACATCATCGCTTTGGTGGGAGTGATCTGGATACTTGCCTTTGGCGCGCAGACCATGGGTTTCCCACTGCTCAGCATTCTTGCCGGTCTCGGTGTTGGCGGTCTTGCGGTTGCACTCGCTATCCGGCCAACGTTGGAAAATCTCATTAGTGGGTTTGTGCTGTATCTCGAAAAGTCGGTTCGTGTTGGCGATTACTGCTCCTTCGGCGGTCAGGCTGGTACGGTCGAACGCATCGGCGTACGCTCCACGCATGTCCGCGCTCTGGATCGTACGCTCATCGCCATACCAAACTCGAAGTTCGTCGATATGGAGTTGGTCAATTGGGCCCAGTGCGACGAGATGCTGATCAATTCGGTCATTGGTCTCCGGTATGAAACCGACACGGATCAACTCCGCTTTGTTTTGGCCGAAATCCGGAAAATGATGCACGGCCATCCCCGTATCAAGAGCGAGACGGCGCGCGTGCGGTTTGTTGGATATGGCGCATCTTCTCTGGATATTGACGTTCGTGTTTATGCGCAAACTCGGGAATGGAATGACTTTTACGCGATCCGCGAAGACGTTTTCTTCCGGATAAAGGAAATCGTCGAGGCATCGGGCACGGGCTTCGCGTTTCCAAGTCAGACCGTCTATCTGTCGAAAGATGCAGGACTCGACGCAGCCAAGTCCAAAGCGACGGTTGAAGAGGTTGGGCGATGGCGATACAAACGGCAACTTCCGTTTCCGAACTTTTCTTCGCAGGTGCGGGAACGACTGGAAGGTACGTTGCGCTATCCGCCGCGGGGTTCGCCTGAGTACTTCGGGCCAGAAGAAGAGACGGCAAAGGTCACCGAGCCGCTTTCCGCGTCCCCGACCGAGGATCAACCGGCGGATGAAACGAACGCGCAACCCGATGACGACGGGAAGCCTGGCGATAGTGGCAAGACCAGTTGACACGTCGCAGGCTTGACGGGGCCTTCTTCGAAACGTTCAAGTTGCGTTCAGACCATGCTAGATCGGCAATGGCTTACAGGACCTCTGCGCCGCGTGACGCGGTACCTTTTGCGCGTTTGACCGTATCGCGTGGCAGTTCCTCAAAGACGGCTTGATAACTTTTCGCTAACCGTCCGCTTGACGGAAAGCCGAATTGGAATGCGACATCCCCGATTTTACAGTTTGAGTTCTTGGGATCCAGCAAGAACTGCCTTGCCCGCCACAGCCGCCGCAATTTCAGGTAACGCACCGGCGGTGCACCGTAAACATTGACAAAGCTTTTGTGCAGTCGGTTTTTACCGGCACCTGCGATCTCGTATAGCTCTTCAAGCCGCAGATCTTCATGCAAGGGACGGTCCCTGATCGCATCTCGGATCGTTGTCGTGATGTGATAGTCGTCGATTTGGCCGAGCCATGCCGAAGTGGGGCACTCCATCTTCTCCAAAAGTACGTGCGCGACCTTCGCAACGACGGCTCGTTCTTGGTCTTGTGACAGGTTCGTGCCTTCAAAAGTGGCGGCATGACGAATGCCGTCCGTTTGAAGGGAAGAAATCATCTCTTCCATTTCGAACACGCACTCCGAGCAGTCGTCGAAAATGCGACTCCCAGAGAGGAAATCCACATCGATGTCTCCAGAGATTTCCGAAAGGACAGAGTCCATTACGCGTCGCCTGATGCCCACAAGGAGCCTCACCGAGTCCTGACACGCCACGGTGTATTCATGGGTGCCGTCGAGGTAATAGGCGCTATTGAGCTCGTGCCGACAGGCATTCAACCGGAAATCACCCGTCCAAGACATAGGGGTAAGAAGTCCGATCCAGCCGGGATGCGGACGTGCGGTGAACGACGCGTAGGCGCTGCTTGCAATCTTGAGGATGAAAGTGTCGCGGCCCCAGAACTCCATCGTGCGGAAGTTCATTTGCCCCGACGAAATCTGAACGACTTCAGCTTCTTTTACCGGCATTCGGTTCAAGAAGCGGTCATGTATGCGATTTTTTAACCATGCCACACGGCTGAATTTAACATGTATTTTCGATGAATCCAGCGTTTAGGGAAGAATGGCGCCCAATGTAGGAAGAATCGTATCTTTATGGAATTGCCAAATCCAACCCGCCAAGCGCACACTTAATCCAATGATTGAAAGTTTGGAGCACGAAGTGGTCAAGCTGAAGATGCCTCGTGGTCAAGCTGAAGATGCCTCGTCGTATCGCGGCGAATTCAACCCGAACGAGGACGCGATCCACGTCTTCAGTTTCCGCCGCCGCCAGTTTCATCGATTCGAAGGGACCTTAACGTGAGAATGAATTCGACACTTACAAAGCTTTCGCTTGTTTTTGCGGTCTCGCTGCCGACAGGCGTGCTGGCTCAGTCCTCGTCCGCGATTTCCTCCGGCGACACCGTCACCCAAGGCGCGACTGCTGGTGGCGTGCCCGTTCCGAACACCTCCGGCAGCCCTGCGCCGGGGGAGGCCGCTGAATTGGCCAAGCAGTTGTCGAACCCGGTCGCCAGCCTGATAAGCGTCCCGTTTCAGTTGAATTACGACACCGGTATAGGGGAGGCGGATGCGGATCGCTGGGTTCTCAACGTGCAGCCGGTTATCCCGTTCGATCTTTCCGATAACTGGAATCTGATTTCACGGACGATCGTTCCTTTAATTGATCTGGACTCGCCGGTCATCGGCGGCAGCGACACCTCGGGGCTGGGCGATATCGTCCAGTCTTTTTTCTTCTCGCCAAAGGCACCGACCAAAGGTGGCTGGATCTGGGGGGCGGGCCCGGTGCTGCTCCTGCCAACAGGCAAGGACGAATTCTCCTCCGATAACTGGGGGGTTGGTCCAACATTTGTCGCGCTGAAACAGAAGAATGGCTGGACCTATGGCGCCCTCGTCAACCACATCTGGGGCGTCGACAGCCCGTCCGATGGCCGGGACAAGACCAATGCGACCTTCCTGCAGCCCTTCCTGACCTACACGACGCCTGACGCCTGGACCTTTTCGATCAATGCCGAAGCGAGTTACGATTGGAATGAGGAAGAATGGACGGCGCCGCTGAATATCGGCGTCAGCAAGCTTGTGCATTTCGGCCAGCAACCGGTCAGCTTTCAACTGGCGGGGCGCCCGTACCTCGACTCGCCGTCGGGTGGACCCGACTGGGGGTTGCGTTTCAACGTCACCTTCCTGTTCCCGAAGTGATCTGGATCAATGAACTTTACCGACGCGCCGTCACGATGAAGTCAGCCCGGTGCTGACTTCTTTATTCGTGGCGCAGACCGTTGAACGACCATAGGAGGTTTAAATGAAGAACTCGCTAACAGCTCTGCCACTCATTTTATCCGTGATGACCGCCTCTACAGCCTATGCGCAAAGCTTCGATTTAGTGATCAACAATGGCCGCGTGATGGACCCCGAAACCGGCTTCGATCAGGTGGCCAACGTGGGCATCAACAATGGCTACATCACCGAGATCAGTACGGATGACCTTGACGGTGCGCGAGAAATCGACGCGACCGGGCATGTCGTTGCCCCCGGGTTCATCGACTTTCACAGCCACGCGCAGTCCGAATTCGGGCACAAGCTTTACGTCCGGGATGGCGTAACGACCCCGATGGACCTCGAAGTGGGCGCCTTTCCGGTGTCCGATTTCTACGACTATTGGAACGGCAAATCCTTCGTAAATTACGGAACGAACGTGGCGCATGTTGGCGCGCGCGTTGCGGTGCTCGACGGGCAGGAACCCGACGGCCGGCTTCTTTACAGCGCCGCGATGGGGGCGGCCATGAACGATGGCGCACAATTCAAGACCAAGACCTTCGATCCACTTGACGAGGTTGCAATCGTCGACGCGATTGAGGCGGAGTTGAAGCAGGGCGGGATCGGGATCGCCTATCCCATCGGATATTACACTGTGGTTGGCAGCCCGGAACTGATGGCGGTCACGGCGCTGGCCGGGAAGTACGATCTGCCGATCACGACGCATGTGCGGTATCTGGCGCAAATTCCGCCGAGTGGTTTCATGGGCCTCACCGAAATGCTGACCATCGCTCGGGAAAACGATGTGCCCTTGCTGGTCCACCATGTCCCCAGCAACTGCCTTGGCTTGACCGGCAATTGCCTTGATCTGATCGACTCGGCACGCGCCAAGGGGCAGAAAGTAATCGGCGAATTCTACCCTTATCAATACGCCGGAACTTACGTGGATGCCGATTACAACGCACCGGGTTTCGAGGCGCGCATGGGTATTCAGGCCTCGGACTACAAACTGGCCGCGACTGGCGAGCCACTGACTAACGAGGAATTCGATCGTCTGCGCAAGGAAGCACCTGCAACCGATCTGCTGATGTACACCATGAAAGAAGAATACATCGAGGAAGCCTTCACCCGACCGGGGGTGATTGTCGGATCGGACGGGATGCCTTGGATCATCACCGACGCCGATGGAAACAAGCTGGGCTTCACCGCTACATTTGACACGCCCTACGGGTCAGCAAACGGTCACGCGCGGGGTGCAGGCACACATGGGAGAATCCTGCGCATGGTGCGCGAAGAGGGCAAGGTCTCACTAATGGACGCGCTGTCCAAAATGAGCTACGAGCCGGCCCGGTTCCTCGAAGATCATGTCCCGCAGATGAAGCAGCGCGGGCGTGTGCAGGAAGGTATGGCGGCGGATATCACGATTTTCGATCCGGAGACCGTGACCGACAATGCGACCCCGACGATCGGAGAGAACTCCCTGCCGACCACGGGTATCCCTTTCGTCATCGTGAATGGACAGGTCGTGGTGGACGACTCTGTCGTGCAGAACATCCCGGCTGGTGTCGCGATCCGCAATCCTGTGGTCGAATAAGAGAGCTTTGACAATCGCTGGTCGGCAGGTAGCGTCATAAACTGAAATGGAAAAACGAAATGGAGACGCCGATATGGTAAAACGACAGTCAAGAACAGCATTGAGCGCGTCTCTCGCGCTTATTCTTTCAACCGGGGTCGCCGTGTCGCAGGACGGCCCCATCCTGTTCACCAATGTCGATGTTTTCGACGGCGTGAACGAGACGTTGATGGAAGATGTCAACGTCGTTGTCACCGACAACTTGATTACCCAGATCTCGTCGGATGATATCGCCGTCGCCGGCGGTCAGGTGATCGACGGCGGTGGTCGCACATTGATGCCCGGGCTTTCCGATACCCACGCGCATATTACGTGGACCACGTTGCCCCAGAGCGCATTTCTTACTGCCCTCCCAGAGTACAATGCCATTCACTCGGCGGTAGACGCTGAAAACATGTTGATGCGTGGCTTCACTTCGGTAAGGGACATGGGCGGAGCTTCGTTTGGACTGAAGCAAGCGATCGATCAGGGGCTGGTTCCCGGCCCGAGAATCTATCCGTCCGGAGGGCCACTCTCACAGACTGCTGGCCACGGCGATTTTCGTTTCCCCAATCAAACCCACCCCCGTTTCGGCGGCGATCTTCCCCCACTTTACAAGTCGGGCGATGGGTATCTCACTGACGGGGTCCCGCAGGTACTGGCAGCGGCACGCGAGAATTTGCGGCATGGCGCATCCCAGATCAAGTTGATGGCTGGCGGCGGTTATTCCTCGCCGGCTGATCCTCTGTTGGGAAACCAGTTTACCTTTGATGAAATCAAGGCCGCTGTCGATACGGCTGCTGACTGGGGCACCTATGTCACGATCCATGCTTATCACAAAGAGTCCATTAATCGCGCGATTGATGCGGGCGTCAAGGATATTGGGCACGGGCAACTACTGGACAAAGAAACGCTCCAGCGTATGGCAGATGAAGGTGTGTTCCTGAGCACGCAGCCTTTTACGGTCTGCTCCGAACCGCAGCTTAGTGATTTTTCGAATGCCAAGCTCGCGATTGTTTGTGAAGGCACAGCCAAAGTGTATCAGTGGGCCAAAGAAATCCCGGAATTAAAAGTGACCTACGGTACAGATTTGTTCTTCGTGCCATCCGAGGTTGCTGAAGAGCAGGCCAAGCAGATGGAGCGTTTGCTGGACTGGTTTGAGCCCGTCGAAATATTGCGCATGGCGACAAGCAACGCCGGAGAGCTTTTCGCAATGAGCGGCGATATGCGTAACCCCTATCTTGAAGGCACTCTCGGGCTGGTGGCGGAAGGCAACTATGCCGATCTGTTGCTGGTCGAAGGCAATCCGCTTGAGGACCTGGGCGCGGTGACAGATAGCGACAACATCAAAATTATCATGAAAGACGGCGTCATCTACAAGAACACGCTTGAATGATACCGCCGCCGGAACGGTGACCATTGGGATAAGAATCCCGCCTTCCTTCCGGCAGAAATTACACCTGCATTACGAGCTGGCAATAGGAAGGAAATCGACATGAATGCTTTGAAATGTCTGAAGGCAGTGTGTTTGCCGGTCGCGGCAATAATCTGCGCTCCGAACGTGACTGTTGCACAGGATACCGGACTAGGCAGTTGGGACTGGCAGGCCGAAGTTTACTTCTGGGGCGCTGATCTTGGGGGTGAAACCACAACGGGTGCTGACATATCGATGCCCATCGACACGATTATCGAAGACCTGAAGCTTGGCTTCATGGGCGCTATTTTCGCAGAGAAAGACGATTGGCTATTCTTTGCAGATGCATTTTACCTTGATCTCGGGGACTCCGCAGGCACCTCCGCATCGGTTGGCCCGATCGAGGTTGACGTCAATGGTTCTTTTGACCTGAAGGGCTTCCAAAGTACTTTTGGTGCTGGGTACAAGATCATGAAGACAGCAGGGACTACCCTGCACGCAACGGGTGGGGTCCGATTCCTGTGGCTGGATGGCAAAGTCGAGGTGGACGCCACGGAAGCCGTTGGTGGTTCCCCTATCGACGGGCAGGTTATCAGAGAAAATGAAGCGGGCAACAACTGGGACGTCGTCGTTGGCCTTCGTGGCATTACGGAGCTGAATGATAAATGGTACTTGTCCTATTATGGGGACATCGGCGCCGGCAACAGCGACTTGACCTGGCAAGCGTCACTTGCTGCAAACTATCGAATGAACCGGGCTGATCTGGTTATCGGTTACCGCTACATGGATTTTGATCTGGACAATTTCGGACCAATCGATGACCTCAATCTCGGCGGACCGTTTCTGGGCGTAAAGTTTTCTTTCTGATAAACGCCGCAGCGCGTGAGTATCTGCCGTATCAGTAAAGTTCTACCGTTTCGGCAGACATCCCGTAGCCCACTTCCACGCGCGATGCACCGTCGGAAAAGCCTACGTCCTGCACGGAATAGGCTGCATTCATCTCCCCCTCGATCCATACAGGCGCGAACAGCCCGGAAACCTCAATCCCTTTTTCATAAGTAACATGCACCATCTGGTTTGCCGGAGGTGGAGGCGTATGGATACAAGCACCGGCGTAAGGGACTAACAGGAACTCGGTCACTTTTAACCCGTCGAATTCGAGCGGCAGGACATAGCCAGGCATACGAACTTCTGCTCCTATGATTTCGGGGTTCACCGCGGTGCTCTGGGCGCGGCGTTTCTCTATGATGCGCTCGCGCTGCTCGAAGAGCCAATCTACGTCCAGACCTTCACCCAAGAGCCGATCGCGGAGTTCGCTTGCATTTTTGGACGTCATGGAAGGAGTCGGGCTGTTCTTTGAACTCTCGAACCTGAGAATCTGCCTGAGTGCATCCAATTGGTCTCGGGTCAGTTTGGCAAATGGATCTTCGATAACGGCCTGCGGTGGCGCCAATGTGTCCCAGCCTAGAACCAGTCGTTCGGCAGAGGCCGAAGATACTGCAAACAGCAGACCCAATGTGGAAACGAGAACAATCAGCTTGCGGTCTTTCACCATCAACTCCTTTCAAGCGTTCCTAGTTATACGGGCGTTCATGTTTCCCGTGCTCACCATCACACACCCGAGACAGTACCATAGTTTCCGGCGGTTAGTAGCATCATTGCGCACATCGCTATGCGCTCTGTCTCCGGGATCAGGACCAATCAGCAACCGGACATCGCTTCGCGGCCCACTGGCCTCTGCGGCCCTGTGCAAGTGCTTCATGTTTTCACCGTCATGCCGTCAGCCAAGGACAAGCGGTAGGCGCGCAAGGCTGGGACGAGGCTTACGCCTGCACCAGCAGCGACCACCGAAATCAGGACGAGCAGTTCCTTGAAAGCTGGCGGATCGATCGGGATGAACAGGCCGAAGGCGCTGTCAATCATCGGCTGCGCCACGACCAGGCCGAGATAGAGCATGCCCAAACCCAACATGGCTCCCGCAGTTGCAGTCAGTATTGCTTCGAAGACAAGGAGCCCCATAATTGCCGCTGGGCTGGCTCCCACAGCCCGAAAAATCGCCATTTCGCGCCTGCGCTCGTTGAGACTGGAAAAAATCGTCGCCATCATGCCGATGAGCGCGGTAGCGACAACCATGACAGACACAGCAGATAATGCAGTCTCTGCGACACCAACGATCCCCCATAACTCTTGAAGGGCCACGCCCGGTAAGATCGCAAGCAAGGGCTCCTCGGGGTATTCATTGATGGCGCGCTGCAACGCGAATGTTTGTATCGGGCTATTCACCCCGACAAGTGCTGCAGTGATGGCTTTCGGCGTCAGGTCCATCTGGCGGATAGCCTCCTGCGGTGTGGTCTGGCCGGGCATCCTTGCGCCGCTCTGCCAATCAACGTGGATCGCTTCGATGGCCTCCATTGAGACGATCACTGTCCGATCAACGGGGGTGCCAGTTTTTTGCAGGATGCCGGACACGCGAAAGGGCTGATCCCTGTGTTCGGTAAAAGAAGCGAGCCCGTGCGCGATGATAATTGGATCGCCTATCGAGTACCCCAGTGTCCGGGCGACATCGTATCCAATGACCGTGTCGAAGAGATCATCGAGGATGACACCAGATTCGAAGGCCAGATCTTGCCCGTTCCGGTACTTGTAGTGCTCGAAAAAGGCTGCACTCGTTCCCATGACCCGGAACTGGCGATGGCTGTCGCCGAGCGATATGGGAACGATCCAGTCAACATCCGCACGCGCCGCGATGTCTTGATAACTTTCCCAGGTCACGTTGTTTGTCGCGTTGCCAATGCGGAACACGGAATAAAGAAGAAGCTGCACCGATCCCGAGCGCGCCCCAACGATCAGATCGGTGCCAGAGATCGTATCCGCGAAACTCGTCTTTGCTCCAGTCCTCACTTTTTCCACGCCAAGGAACAGCGCAACCGACAAGCCGATTGCGAGTATCGTCATGGCGACGGTCAGAGCGCGTGCCATCAACGAGCCGAAGGCGATCCGCAAGATCACGCGGCTTGCCTGTCGGTCTCTACGGTATCGGACATGCGCACCACTCGGTCGAATCTCTCGGCCAGACGCGGGTCATGGCTGACCATCAAAAGGGTCGAGTTCTGTGCGCGGACTTGCTCAAACATCAGATCCAAAAAGGTCGCTTGCGATGTTTCGTCGAGTGAAGAGGTTGGCTCATCTGCAACCAGGATTGGCGGTTGACCGATCAGGGCGCGTGCGACGGCGACACGCTGTTGCTGACCTACGCTAAGCTTCGCGGCCTTGCTGGATACGATGCCGTCTGGCAGTCCAAGGGCACTGCAAAGATTGGCGGCGTCCTTATTTTCATCCAGGCAACGACTTCTACGTTCGGGAGCGAAGCGAAGGGGCAGCAGGATATTGTCGATAACCGATGCGAAGGGTAACAGGTTGAATTGCTGAAAGATGACACCGATATTTTCCGCTCTGAACCTGTCGCGCTTCCCACTTGACAGTGTCTTGAGATCAATTCCTGACACGGTCACAATTCCCCTGTCTGCAATGATGGTTCCGCAGATCAGAGATAGAAGCGTCGATTTTCCCGAACCGCTCTCACCAAGAAGCAGGACGGTTTCGCCCGCCCGCACGGATAGAGCCGAGACCGAAATACCAAAGGATTTCCGCCCCGGCCAACGGAAGCGGACATTCTTGAGGTCTATGTTGCCGCCTCCCAGCAAGCTCAGAAGAAGCCACGCAGGTCCAGCGTCGGCTCATCGCGCTCAACTTCAAATGCTTGTGCACCCGTCTCCGAAACGATCTGCACCTCCAACTCTCGAGCGTTCGAGAAGGTGTCGAAGTAACCAAACGAGATTTCGGTAATTGCGTCTGCATTGGCACAGGTCAGGGTGTATTCGGCGTGAAACTCTGTGTGACCTGCTTCGTTGGCGCCGTGTTCATCATGTTCGTGGGCATGATCTTCTTCATGCGCATGCTGCTCGCCATGTGCACCTTCGCCTTCCAACTCGGCGCTGGCCTGCACTACGCTGCATTCTGCGGCGGCCGGCAGGATGAAGAGTTTAAGTGGACGGGCAAGTGTCGCTACGGCCGTGTCTATGGCATTGCGATCCTCAGCGTTCACCGCCGCATACTCGAAACCGACGATATCGGCTCCAGGAGCGTGAAACTCCATGAAAACCGTGGTGTCGTCCACCGCGATATTCAATACGCCGACGCCGTGTTCATGGGCGCCAAGCGACCGTGTTTCACTGGCAAAAACGGTAGTGGCAAGCGAGGTGAAAACTAGCAAAGTTCGCTTGATCACGTATGTGGCTCCTCGTGCGCTTAAAAAGATATCATTTACATATCAAATCCGGCACAACGTCGGCAAGAGCGCCGGGCTGTGCCGTCGAGTCCAAGTTAACAATAGCAGGACCGCTTTGCACTCATGTTATCGTGAAAGCACACGAAATTTTCTCGATCAGATGCTCAGTCCCGGACAAAAATCCGAGCGCTTCGGCAGTCGCTAGACTGGGACTGCTTTTTTCGTGGGACCGAAGCGGTGACCGCTGCGGAAACAGCCAGACTGAAGGCCCGTCAGTACGCACAAACACGTTCAAATGCCACTGCCCCGATTTCGCCGAACGAGGCAGCGCAACGGTCGAGGTCAATTTCAACCTGCAATGCCCGAAGGCGTGCGAAAGCTCATGCGCAGCTTTAAACCAATCCAACGAAGAGTGATAGATGAAGATCTACATAGACCGACACCGCTATACAAATGAACGGAGCCGGAATAAGCTGAAATTCGTATGAGAAAACAAGTCGCTTTTGCAGATTGAACCCCCTTGAGCCATGAGAATAAATCGTCGACTTATCCGTTTAAGCGCAGTCTTTCTTGCAGGGTTCGTCGCAAGTCTCGCATTTGTGCTGGAGAGCAGCAGCTTCCGTTCGTGGCGCAATGCGCTTACTGCTGATTTTCTGACAGATTTGCTTGGTCAGACGGTATTGGTGGAGGGAAACGTTGACCTTGATTTTTTCCCCTCCTTCTCGCTCGAAGCCACCGGGCTGCGGCTACCTTCAGAGGCTATGCCGGGTACTGAGCTTCTGACACTGGAGACGGCACGGTTGCACCTTGCTCCGTGGACGGGGGCGGCGGGATGGACGCAGCTCCCAATGATCGAGGCAAACGGTCTGCGCATGGAACTGCTCCGCCTTGAAGACGACAGGACGAGTTGGCGAACGGCGCAGAAATCGATTGACCAAAAGCGCGGCATGTCATCGTCGGACGCAAGCCCGGCGCTCATCCGCTTCATGAGCACGCGTGACATCCATTTTTCCGACATGAAGGTGGCGGTAGAAAATCGCCAAACCGGGTTCGTCTTCGATTTCGTTCTTGATACCTTCCGAGTTGATCAGAAAGCGGTAGCCGGTGAGCGTGAGGTGGCGCTCGTGTTCGACGGAAAGTTAAACGATGAGCATGTGACATTGCATGGCGTTTTCCCTGAAGATGAAGCATTTTCGGTCACCAGCCGTATCGGCGTGACGGATCTCAGCATGAGGGGAAATTCCGATCCATCACTGGGCCCACTTGGGTTCGACAGCAGGCTTGAGATCAAGACCGAGGACCTCAACGCAGTATTGCAGGCGCTTTCGCTACGCGGCGAGGTACATGGCTCCGGGCGGCTCGAGGCGCGGTTTTTACGTCGGCACGGCTTGTACGACTTCGAGGAAATCGAAACACTATTGACGCTTGAAAAAGGTCAAAGCGTAAAACTCGCCGGCTTTCTTCGCAAAGTTGGCGAGCCGCCGGAATTCGATCTGAAACTCGATGTTGATCTTCTTGGCGAGAAAACCCTCACCGCGCCGGCGATCTTTCTCCGCGACATTAGACCCGAAGCTCTCGGAATGCGTCTGGTTGGCGCGGACAAGCTGCTGTCCATCGAGGATTTCAACCTTGCGACTAACGCCTTTTCGGAACATCTCAGCGATATCGGTCCTTTCCGCGTCGGCGACATAAAGCGAACGCCAGACGGCAAGTTGGCGCTACGTGACGTGTCCTTTGCGCTCGGACCGCTGGACAAGCCGTTTTTCTCCGCTGCGGGGCACATGGACGATCTGCTAAATCTGCGCGGATATGATGTAAAAGGCGATCTCGACCTGCCTGCCGCGCAGGTCCTGCGCACCTTGCGCCCCGAGCGCGTTCATGAATTCGGTCGCTTGCTTGGGCATGTGTACATAACCGAAGTAGACGGGCGGACCGTTTTGGAGGACTTTGAAATAGAGGAACGCGACAGCGATCTGTGGGACGGATACCTCTCGCTACGCTCGGAAAGCTTGTTTCCCCTTAAGGATACAAGCCTTTCCGTCGCGCTATCCGCGCCTGACGGGGCCTCTTTTCTGGAAGCGCTGCAACTCACCCCCGTGGATACTGGCGCTGCCGGGGTCGCCCTCGATCTGGTCCGCCATAGCAAGGGGATTGAAGCCAGCGGTGAAGTGAGCACTGGCGAAACCCGTATCTCCTTGATGGGCGATCTGAACATCATCGCCGGCGCGCCGGTATTGCGCGGCTCCATAAATAGCAAGGCGGTGTATCTTCGTGATTTGCAGAACGCGATCCGTACCGTGCGGGAAGTATCCCGCGAGCCCGGTGTTTATCTGGAGATGCGGTCAGTGCAGTTGAAAGAACACCTCGACCCCACCGCTAGCGAGGATTTGTCGGGCTTTCAGCCGCTGGTGTTGCCCGCAGCCGAGCCGGAACTGAGGGAAGAGGATCTGTCGGATTTCCAGCCGCTCGTCCTTCCGTCCCCCGCGCCCGCCGTTGAAGACCTGTCGGACTTTCAGCCGCTGGTGTTGGGTGATGATGCGGGAGATTTGAGCCTCGCTGCTCTGAAGAATCCTGCGGAACTCTTGCGAGTCCTTGACGCCGAGATCGACATCACATTCGACAAGATCATCGGGCAGGAAGGTATCTCGCACATGGCCAGTGCATTCACGGCCCAAAACGGACGCGCATGGCTTGGCCCGCTCAGGGTCGATTACGGCGGCGGTTTTGCTTCGTTCTTTGCAACGGTAGACGCTCTCAACCGTCCGGACTGGATTGAATTGTCCGGCAGTACAGGGGGCTGGGACGTGGGCCGGCTGACCAATGGTCTGGGCGGGAAAGTGCATGCAACAGGTACATTGACCGGCCGGTTTGACCTTGCCGCGCGCTTTCCCGAACCGCAGGACTTTGCCAGCAGCCTTACTGGTAGCGCCGAGATTGAGATGGGGCCCGGGCAGGTTTCCACGACCCTGATCGATCTCGCTGGGTTGGGCGTTCTACCGTGGCTTTTTTCTGCGGATCGCCGTGCAGGGTTTTCGCCGATCTCTTGCATACGTGCGCCGCTGCGTTTTGACAGCGGGCGAGTCACGATAAACGACGCTGTACTGGAGACTGCCCGCGTGCAAGTGGTTGCCAAAGGCGATCTCGATTACCTGAAAGACACGATCGACCTGCGGGCTGAGCCGCGCCCTCTCGGTCGTCCGTTGGCACGCAGCGCCTGGCCCTTCGAGATCAGCGGGCAACTTTCCAAGCCAATTGTGAAGTTGGTCCAGCGCAACAAACGGCGAGCAACCGAACCCATTACCATGCCGGACTCTCGCGTGCCTTGCATTGCGGATGTAGCCCAGATTCGAGCCGCGCCCGATCCTGCTCTACGCACGGGCCCGCATTGACTTCAACCTTGTGCGGCTTGGCAACGCTCCATCTCGGCGATGGCCCGCGCCGATCCGGTCAGGTCCACTTCGAATTCCCCGCCCTCGGGTCCCAACACGCGCAGAGACCTGCGCTTGGCGATTTCTAGGGCAAATGCCGGGTTGTTAAAAAAGGCCCTGCCGCCGGGCATTCCGTCTCGGACCATCATTTCCACTTCCCCGGCGAATTTTTCTTCGGAGGTAAAGAACTTCACGTTACCCGTCTCGTCTAACGGCCTTTCCAACCAATCGGCGCTGAACGCGGAAATGAACCCGCCCTCGAGGTCTGGCAGGTAGCCGAAGGCAAGCCGGATGCCACTTTCGAAATCCTTCTCGATGTAGCAACCGTTTCCGACCGCTGCGTCTATGCGAACATGCCAGTCGCCGCTCGTGCCCCATTCGGAGACCTGAGCTTCTGCCCAATTTCCCGAAAGGGCGACCCATACTAAGCCAATCACCAGATGTTTCATCATTTCCTCGCCAGTCCGCGGAGCCTTGCTGACTGTGCACTCCGTGTAAGCCAAAGAGCAACGGCACGGGACTTGCTGTGGGCATGTAGGCCCAACTGGACCGAGCGTGCATATTTGGGCGTTATGAGGAACAATAATGGAGCACAGCCCAACTTGACAAGAATCTGATCTTTACACAGTTTGCCCATTCGATTGGAGGGTATTGTATTGGAACGAGAATTTCTTGCATATTCTCAATGGTGTTGTCAGAAGGAATTTGGTTGAGGCGGGCAGGGCGGTTTCGTAGCCTCTGGCCATGCCCAAGTGTGATCCATTCAAATACTTTCATAGCAGCCCGGAAATTATCCGCTTGGCGGTCATGATGTACGTTCGTTTCCCTTTGTCGCTGCGGAATGTCGAAGATCTGCTG
>NZ_JBXWSH010000024.1:0-23803 GCF_059613325.1 Ruegeria sp. BHSA191 | reverse complement strand
TTGCTGACCGGCGAGACGCTGCCGGTATTCGCGCAACCCGGCACGCAGGTCAGCGCCGGCGAGGTGAACCTGACCGGCCCGTTGACCATCCGCGCCACGGCGGTGGGCGAGGACACCTCGCTGCACCGGATGGCCGATCTGGTGGCCATCGCCGAATCCGGGCGGTCGCGCTATACCTCGCTGGCTGACAAGGCGGCCAAGCTTTACGCGCCCGGCGTGCATATTCTGTCGGCGCTCAGCTTCGTGGGCTGGTACCTCTATTCCGGCGATATCCGTACGGCGCTGAACATCGCCGCCGCAGTGCTGATCATCACCTGTCCCTGTGCGCTGGGGCTGGCGGTTCCGGCGGTGACGACGGCGGCATCAGGGCGCCTGTTCCGCAAGGGGATGCTGATCAAGCACGCCACGGCGCTGGAACGTCTGGCCGAGGTCGACACGGTCGTGTTCGACAAAACCGGCACTCTGACCGCAGGTACGCCGGATCTGGTGAACCTGCCTGAAATCGCCCGGAACGATCTGGCCATTGCGTTGGCGCTGGCCGAGGCGTCGGCGCACCCCTTGTCGGTTGCCTTGGCGCGCGCGGCGCGGGATGCGGGGATCACCCCGGCAGATATCTCCGAGATCGCCGAGGTTCCGGGTTTTGGTACCGAGGGCCAGCATGCCGGACAGCTGGTGCGTCTGGGTCGGGCGGAATGGGTGGGCGCTCCGGACAGCGCCGAAACCACGGCGTGGCTGGCGGTGGGGGGCCGCGCGCCCGTTGCCTTCCGGTTTGTCGACAGCCTGCGCCCCGGAGCGGCCGAGGCAGTGCGCGCCCTGCGCGACGGCGGCAAGAATGTCATCCTGATCTCGGGTGATACGTCGAGTGCCGTGCAGGCTTTGGCCGAGAAGCTGGGTATCGAGAGCTGGATCGCCCGGGCCCTGCCGCAGGACAAGGCGGCCCACATCCAGAAGCTGACCGATCAGGGCCATCGCGTTCTGATGGTGGGTGACGGGCTGAATGACACGGCGGCGCTGGCGGCGGCGCATGTGTCGATCTCGCCAGCCTCGGCACTGGACGCGGCGCGTGTGGCCTCGGATATCGTGCTGCTGGGCACCGATCTGTCGCCGATCGCCGATGCCTGTCGGACTGCTGAAAAGGCAACGAAGCGGATTCGCGAAAACTTCCGGATCGCGACCATCTACAACGTGATCGCCGTGCCGCTGGCGGTGGCCGGCCTGGCAACGCCCCTGATCGCGGCCTTGGCGATGTCGACCTCGTCGATTACCGTATCCCTGAACGCCCTGCGCCTGAGGTGACCTGAATGGAAGTGCTGGCTTATCTGATTCCGATTTCCCTGTTTCTGGGCGGCGTTGGCCTTGTGGCCTTCATCTATACCGTGCGCACCAACCAGTATGATGACCCCGAGGGCGACGCCCGCCGCATCCTGAGCAACCAGTGGGATGATCACCCCAAGCCGTGACGGTCCCGTCGCCGGCCCTTGAAATTGCCGCAATGCCCGGCTATGTCCGGCCCATTCGCTAGTAGAGAGATCAAGCCTCATGGCCACCACAAACCCCATCCAGTTCATTCAGCAAGTCCGTGCCGAAGTCTCGAAGGTCGTCTGGCCGACCCGGCGCGAGGTGCTGCTGACCACGGTCATGGTGTTCATCATGGCGGCGCTGACCGCGGTGTTCTTCGCGCTGGTCGATCTGGGCATCCGCGGCGGGCTGCAACTGATCCTGGGTGCGTTCAACTAGGTCTGGCCACGCGGGTGGGGCCGCGCAGGAGATCCCGTCATAACGCCCTCTTGGCGCACTGCCCTCTTGCACAGCGTGCGATGTCGGTTTAGGTGACGCGGTACCTTACGGGATGGGCGTGCGGCGATTCGGGCTGCGCGCCGCTTTTTATTCCGGATCACGCGGCGGGGCCGCGACAGAATTTCAATTCCGGTGCGCCCTTTGACGCGGCGCGCCAAAGGCAAACAAGGACGGCAGGTTCATGGCGAAACGGTGGTACTCGGTCAGCGTTCTTTCGAATTTCGAAAAGAAGATCGCAGAGCAGATCCGCACGGCTGTGGCCGAACAGGGCCTTGAGGACGAGATCGACGAGGTTCTGGTTCCCACCGAAGAGGTGATCGAGGTGCGCCGCGGCAAGAAGGTCACGACCGAGCGCCGCTTCATGCCCGGTTACGTTCTGGTCCACATGGAAATGTCGGACAAGGGCTATCACCTGATCAACTCGATCAACCGGGTCACGGGTTTTCTGGGCCCGCAGGGCCGCCCGATGCCGATGCGCGACGCCGAGGTGAACCAGATCCTCAACCGCGTGCAGGAAGGCGAAGAAGCGCCGCGCACCCTCATCAGCTTCGAGGTGGGCGAGAAGGTCAAGGTCAACGACGGCCCGTTCGAGGATTTCGACGGCATGGTCGAAGGCGTGGACGAAGAGAACCAGAAGCTGAAGGTTTCGGTCTCGATCTTCGGTCGCGAAACCCCGGTCGAGCTGGACTTTACCCAGGTGACCAAGCAGGGCTGAAGGCTCTTCCATCATTTTATGCGCGCCGCGATGTCACACGCATCGCGGCGTTTTTCATTTCGTGTGCAACGAGTCGGGGCGGGGCTTGTCTGCGCCCAAGTATCGACACATTTTTCTTGGATTTTTTCCAGCAGGGCAACAATCGAGGAACGGCTGAAAAATGACAGCTTTTGCGCAGGATGTAGAGGCCATCAAAGGCAAGGAGACGGTCAATGTTTCCAGTCAACTTGTAGAAGTCGCGCGTGCGACTGGCATAAGCCCGTTTTCGCTTGCTTTTGATTTTCTCAAGCTGCGCAGAAAAAGCGGCAAGTTGAAGTTCTATGAGTATTTCCTGTATGAACTCTATGATCGCGCGCGTTGGTCGGATGTCGAGCGCGAGGAATTCGTTTCCGCCCACATTCACTGGCCGCTCGTCAATGCCTGCAATGACGCACAGTGGTGGGCGTTAACCGAAGACAAATGGCTGTCCGCCTGTTTTCTCGAACATAACGGCGTGCCGACCCCGAAGATACTGGCCGTTTTTGACCGCAGCGCCCGCCATTTCGGCAATACGCCGAAGCTGACGAGCGCCGCAGACCTGAAGTCCTTCTTGTCGGCCCGGGGGCCGGCCCCTGTCTTTGCGAAGCCCATCGGTGGCATGTGGAGCGCCGGCGCCATGCGAATATCGGCGCATACCGACACGCATGTCATCGCGGATGGCCATGACCCACAGACATTCGACGCGTTCGCCGACTCGGTCCTTGGAGAGATCCCTTACATCTTTCAGGACTGTCTCAAGCCGCACAGGTTCTTCGATGGCATCACCGATGCGATCGCAACCGTGCGTTGCCTGAACCTCATCGACGACAATCAGCTTTCCGTGCCGTTTGCGATGCTCAAGCTGCCCATGGCAGGCAATATCGCCGACAATTTCTGGCGTCCGGGCAACCTGTTGTGCAACCTTGACCCGGAGACCGGAGAAGTGAAGGGCCTGGCGGCCGTGGAAAATGGCCGCCGTGTCGCGTTGGATGCGCTGCCGGACTCGGAGCGCAAACTTGTCGGTGAAACGCTGCCGTTCTGGGACGATTTGAGGGAATTGAATCGGAAGATCGCGTTTCTGCATGCGGCGAACCACTTCGGGTCGACTGATATCGCACTGACGGACGATGGGCCGGTTGCGGTCGAGGTCAACAACGGCTGTGCGTTCGAACTCATGCAGATTGCGACGGGCAGAGGCTTTCTCGACAGCCGGATGCGGGCGTTCTTCAGCAAACACAACGTGAAACTCTAACGCTTCGTCGCCGAAGTGCCGAGGCGCATGCGGGGCAGGCGGGCCCGTGTTAAGCTCCTATCGGCAGCCCCTTGCCAACCCCTCCGTTCCGCTGTAAACGCCGCCTCTATCGTCTTCGGGCGAGATTCTCTCGTGGGAGATCGCAGGGATCGCGATTCCGGATCGGACCACGCAACACAAACCGGGTGGAACGCGTTTCACCTACGTTGAAAGGAAAACCAAATGGCCAAGAAGCTTGCTGGTACGATGAAGCTGCAGGTTCCTGCAGGTCAGGCGAACCCGTCGCCGCCAGTTGGTCCGGCGCTGGGTCAGCGCGGCATCAACATCATGGAATTCTGCAAGGCGTTCAACGCCAAGACCGCAGACATGGAGCCCGGCGCTCCGTGCCCGACCGTGATCACCTACTATCAGGACAAGTCCTTCACCATGGACATCAAGACGCCGCCCGCGTCTTACTACCTGAAGAAGGCGGCCGGTCTGAAGCCGGTCGGCAAGCGCAACCGCCCGAAAGGTGCGGAGAACCCCGGTCGTGAGACCGTGGCAACCGTGACCACCAAGCAGGTGCGCGAAATCGCCGAAGCCAAAATGAAGGATCTGAACGCGACCGACATCGAAGGCGCAATGAAGATCATCCTGGGCTCGGCCCGTTCCATGGGCATCGAGGTGAAATAAGATGGCAAAACTCGGTAAACGTACCCGCGCAGCGCGCGAAGCCGTCGCCGGCAAGGAAAACCTGTCGGTCGAGGAAGCTGTCAAACTGGTCAAGGCCAACGCGACCGCGAAGTTCGACGAAACCATCGAAATCGCCATGAACCTGGGTGTCGACACCCGCCACGCCGACCAGATGGTGCGCGGCGTCGTCGGTCTGCCGAACGGCACCGGCAAGGACATGCGCGTTGCCGTTTTCGCCCGTGGCCCCAAGGCCGACGAGGCGAAAGAGGCCGGTGCTGACATCGTCGGCGCCGAGGACCTGATGGAAAGCATCCAGGCTGGCAACATCGACTTTGACCGTTGCATCGCGACCCCGGACATGATGCCGATCGTCGGTCGTCTGGGTAAGATCCTGGGCCCCCGCAACCTGATGCCGAACCCCAAGGTCGGCACCGTGACCATGGACGTGAAAGCGGCCGTGGAAGCAGCCAAGGGCGGTGAAGTTCAGTTCAAGGCGGAAAAAGGCGGCGTCGTGCATGCCGGCGTCGGCAAAGCCTCGTTCGACGAAGCCAAGCTGGCCGAGAACGTCCGCGCCTTCATTTCGGCCGTGGCCAAGGCCAAGCCGTCGGGCGCCAAAGGCACCTACATGAAGAAGATCGCGCTGAGCTCGACAATGGGCCCCGGGGTGACCGTGGACGTCGCAGAGGCTGCGGCTGAATAAGCCGACACGTTCCTACGGGATTTCGAACCCCGGGTGGCCCTGCTGCCCGGGGTTTTTCATTTCTCCGAGGGTGCTTCAGCCGGCATGACCGCCGAAAACCTGATGGGACACCTCGCGCACGCGCGCCTTGTCAGCCTCGAGCCTGAGGTCGCGTTCTGCAATGGACTGCGCTTGGTCGGCGGCCTCTTGGGCCGCCTTCACCATGGCGGCATCTTGCGATTTTGCCAGCCGCGTCAATGCGTTCAGAAGAGCTTCGTGCACCTCGACCTTGTCGCCTGCATCTCTAGAAATGGCCGCATAGGCGTCGCGGAGATACAGATCCGTTGGGATTGCAGGTGCGTGGATTCTCGGGAAACGCGGCTCGTCGGTGTGAAGACGCCGTGCGCCAAGCGGCAGAAGAACCCGCAGCAGTCTCTCGATCATCTGGATCGCCGTCATCGGATCATTGATCCCGGGCGACAGCGCGCGTTGGGCGATTTCCGACAGGGTTTGAATGCCAAAGCGCGGATCCTGGTCAAAACTGCGCTCGGTTCCGATCACAAAGGCTTCCTGAATGGTCTTGCTGTCAATTTCCTTGGTGGTCTTGGCCAACGGTTCGCCTTCGATGACGAACTGCCCCGGCAGCGCAATGATCCATATCTCGCTGTCGTTTTCCTCGGCGCAGGAATTCAGCATTCCCACATCCACGTGCCGCACGTTCCCGGTGGCACTTGCCCTAACCTCGTGACTGGCCGGCGGAATGTCATCGGAGGCTTGGTAGGGCAAGGCGCCAAGGCAAGGGAGTTCGATGGATCGGGTGATCGTGTCCGTTGCGTTCTGTTCGATCTTCCGTGCTGTTTCGGAAATACTGCCGTAGCTGGGCAACTGGTCGATCCATAGCAGCAGGGCCAGCGTCACGAGGAAGATGACCACAAGCGTGAACGCCAGCGCTACAGCAATGGATTGCTGGGTGTAGACCCCGGTTTCAACCAGGATCAACGACACTAGGGCGAAGATGAAAGCGCCGAGAAAGGTCGCCAGCACGTTCTGCGAAACACTGTCTTCTTCGATCACCTGCTGCGCGCGCGGTGACGACTGGTTCGAGGCCCAACGTTGCGCCGCGACCATGATCGAAAGTGAGAATGTCGTAACGGCCAGCATCGACGATGCGAGAATGGCAAGAATCTTTGCCACCGCCTCGGCGCTCAGCCGTTGTGCAAGAAAATCCGGGACAAAGCCGCCCAGGTAGGTGCCAACTCCCGCGCTGACCACGGCCAACGCGGCGATCAGGCTGGTGCGAACCCATAATTGACGGGAAATCTGCCGGAACAGGAACTGCGGCTTTGAAATGGATTTCAGATCGATCATCCGTCGATCCTGTTCGGGTTTTCGGCTATTGTCTACCGGCTTGAGGAATGGGCCAATTTAGGCCTTGGAAACCCCGGCCATCTGCCCTAAAGAGAGCTACGGAATAAAGCGTGCGATTCGTCGTGCGCTTTATTTCGTTTCGTCCAAGACGGTGGGTGGGTCCATCCGGTCCCTTAATTTCCTGCCTGAGACGGGTAAGACCAAAAGATCGAGGGTCCCGCCCTCGGGCGATATTTTGGCTCCACCCCGTATCACGGACCTGAACGCCGTGGCGCAAGCTACGGCAAAATTGAGCCGGGATGAAATTTCGTCCCTAACTTGGAGAGAACTGTGGATAGAGCCCAGAAAGAGAAAGTGGTCGAGGAACTCGGCCAGATCTTCGAAAGCTCTGGCGTCGTGGTGGTTGCTCACTACGCCGGTCTGACAGTTGCCGAGATGCAGGACCTGCGCGCGCGTGCACGCGAAGCGGGCGGTTCCGTGCGTGTTGCCAAGAACAGGCTCGCCAAAATCGCCCTCGAGGGTAAGCCGTGTGCAAGCATGGCCGACCTGCTGACGGGTATGACCGTTCTGACCTATTCCGAGGACCCCGTGGCAGCAGCCAAGGTGGCCGAGGACTTCGCCAAGGAGAACAAGAAGTTCGAAATCCTTGGCGGTGCAATGGGCGAGAACGCTCTTGATCGCAAAGGCGTCGAAGCCGTCTCGAAAATGCCGTCGCGTGAGGAGCTCATTGCTTCGATCGTGGGCTGCATTGGCGCACCTGCTTCGAACATCGCCGGCGCGATTGGCGCACCTGCAAGCAACATCGCAAGCATCCTTTCCACCATCGAAGAGAAGGCGGAAGCTGCGTAAGCGGTTGGCACTGAATGATCTGCGTGGGGCGCATGCCCTGACGTTGGAACACACACTGTAAACGGAAAGAGCTGATACAATGGCTGATCTGAAGAAACTGGCAGAAGAGATCGTTGGTCTGACCCTGCTGGAAGCACAAGAACTGAAAACCATCCTCAAGGACGAGTACGGCATCGAGCCCGCAGCTGGCGGCGCCGTCATGGTCGCAGCTGGTGGCGATGCCGCCGGTGGCGCAGCCGAGGAAGAGAAGACCGAATTCGACGTCGTTCTGAAGAACGCCGGCGCTTCGAAAATCAACGTCATCAAAGAAGTTCGCGGCATCACCGGCCTGGGCCTGAAAGAAGCCAAGGAACTGGTCGAAGCCGGCGGCAAGATCAAAGAAGCTGTGTCGAAAGACGAAGCCGAAGAGATCAAGGGCAAGCTGGAAGCAGCTGGCGCCGAGGTCGAGCTGGCCTAAGTCGGTCTGCTGGTGCATCGCTGAAGCACCGCAAATTCTGGCTGGGTCCGGAGAAATCCGGGCTCAGCCGAACCTGTCTTAGAAAGGGCCCCATGCGGCGGGGTGTTTTCTAAGACGCGGTTCGCGGATCGGGAGGCTGCCACTCGGGACGGTGGCCATGAATTGATCCGGACGTGTTGTCTCGTATGGAAAAGGTGCCGGAGCCCGGCGGTGCCTTTCTCCGCTGAGAATATCGAAAGGTGACATCTGACATGGCTCAATCGTTCCTTGGCCAGAAACGTCTTCGGAAATACTACGGCAAAATCCGCGAAGTTCTGGAAATGCCGAACCTCATCGAGGTCCAGAAATCTTCTTATGATCTGTTCCTGCGCTCTGGCGATGCCGACCAGCCGACCGACGGCGAAGGCATTCAAGGCGTGTTCCAGTCGGTTTTCCCGATCAAGGATTTCAACGAAACTTCCGTGCTGGAGTTTGTGAAATACGAGTTGGAAAAGCCGAAATACGACGTCGAGGAATGTATGCAGCGCGACATGACCTACAGCGCGCCGCTGAAGGTCACCCTGCGTCTGATCGTGTTCGATGTCGATGAAGATACCGGGGCCAAATCGGTCAAGGACATCAAGGAGCAGGACGTGTTCATGGGCGACATGCCCCTGATGACGCCGAACGGTACCTTCATCGTGAACGGCACCGAGCGCGTGATCGTGTCCCAGATGCACCGCAGCCCGGGCGTGTTCTTCGACCACGACAAGGGCAAGACCCATTCTTCGGGCAAGCTGCTGTTCGCCTGCCGCATCATCCCGTATCGCGGCAGCTGGCTGGACTTCGAGTTCGACGCCAAGGACATCGTCTATGCCCGCATCGACCGTCGCCGCAAATTGCCGGTGACCACGCTGCTCTATGCGCTGGGCTTGGACCAGGAAGGCATCATGGATGCCTACTACAACACCGTGTCCTACAAGCTGGACAAGAAAAAGGGCTGGGTCACCCCGTTTTTCCCCGAGCGCGTACGCGGCACCCGCCCGACCTATGACTTGGTCGACGCCAAGACCGGCGAAGTCATTGCCGAGGCGGGCAAGAAGGTCACTCCGCGCGCGGTCAAGCAGTTGATCGACGAGGGCAAGGTTACCCACCTGCTGGTGCCCTTCGATCACATCGTGGGCAAGTTCGTCGCCAAGGACATCATCAATGAAGAAACCGGCGCGATCTATGTCGAGGCCGGTGACGAGCTGACGCTGGAATACGACAAGGATGGCGAGCTGATCGGCGGCACCGTGAAGGAGCTGATCGACGCGGGCATCACCGACATTCCGGTTCTCGACATCGACAACGTCAACGTCGGCCCCTACATCCGCAACACCATGGCGCAGGACAAGAACATGAACCGGGAAACCGCGCTCATGGACATCTACCGCGTCATGCGCCCGGGCGAGCCGCCGACCGTCGAGGCTGCCTCGGCCCTGTTCGACACGCTGTTCTTCGACAGCGAGCGGTATGACCTGTCCGCCGTGGGCCGCGTCAAGATGAACATGCGCCTGGCGCTGGACAAGCCCGACACCCAGCGCACGCTGGACCGCGAAGATATCGTGGCCTGCATCAAGGCGCTGGTGGAGCTGCGCGACGGCAAGGGCGACATCGACGACATCGACCACCTGGGTAATCGCCGCGTCCGCTCGGTCGGCGAACTGATGGAAAACCAGTACCGCGTCGGCCTGCTGCGCATGGAGCGCGCCATCAAGGAGCGCATGTCGTCGGTCGAGATCGACACCGTCATGCCGCAGGACCTGATCAACGCGAAACCGGCCGCGGCTGCTGTGCGTGAATTCTTCGGCAGCTCGCAGCTGTCGCAGTTCATGGACCAGACCAACCCGCTGTCGGAAGTCACCCACAAACGCCGCCTGTCGGCGCTTGGGCCGGGCGGCCTGACCCGCGAGCGTGCGGGCTTTGAGGTGCGCGACGTGCACCCGACGCACTATGGCCGGATGTGCCCGATTGAAACGCCGGAAGGTCCAAACATCGGTCTGATCAACTCTCTGGCCACCTTCGCCCGCGTGAACAAGTACGGCTTCATCGAAACGCCCTATCGCGTCGTCAAAGACGGGCAGGTGACCGACGAGGTCCACTACATGTCCGCGACCGAGGAAATGCGTCACACCGTGGCGCAGGCCAACGCGACGCTGGACGAGAACGGCAAGTTCATCAACGATCTGGTCTCGACCCGTCAGGCCGGCGACTACACGCTTGCCCCGCGCGAGAACGTGGACCTGATCGACGTGTCGCCGAAACAGCTGGTGTCGGTTGCGGCTTCGTTGATTCCGTTCCTGGAAAACGACGACGCGAACCGCGCTCTCATGGGCTCGAACATGCAACGTCAGGCGGTTCCGCTGCTGCGCGCCGAGGCGCCGCTGGTCGGTACGGGGATCGAGGGCAAGGTTGCCATCGACTCGGGCGCTGCGATCCAGGCGAAGCGCGCGGGCATCATCGACCAGGTCGATGCCCAGCGTATCGTGATCCGCGCCACCGAAGATCTGGAGCTGGGCGATGCGGGCGTTGACATCTATCGTCTGCGCAAGTTCCAGCGGTCGAACCAGAACACCTGCATCAACCAGCGTCCGCTGGTGAAGGTGGGCCAGGAAGTCAAGAAGGGCGAGGTCATCGCCGACGGTCCGTCGACCGACATGGGTGAACTGGCGCTCGGCAAGAACGTGATCGTCGCGTTCATGCCGTGGAATGGCTACAACTACGAAGACTCGATCCTGATTTCCGAACGCATCGCGCGCGACGACGTATTCACCTCGGTCCATATCGAGGAATTCGAAGTCGCCGCCCGCGACACCAAGCTTGGCCCGGAAGAGATCACCCGCGACATCCCGAACGTCGGTGAAGAAGCGCTGCGCAACCTCGATGAGGCGGGCATCGTCTACATCGGTGCCGACGTCGAGCCGGGCGACATTCTGGTCGGCAAGATCACTCCGAAGGGCGAAAGCCCGATGACCCCGGAAGAAAAGCTGCTGCGCGCCATCTTCGGCGAAAAGGCATCCGACGTGCGCGACACCTCGCTGCGCGTGAAGCCGGGCGATTACGGTACGGTCGTCGAAGTCCGCGTCTTCAACCGTCACGGCGTCGAGAAAGACGAGCGTGCGCTGCAGATCGAGCGCGAGGAAGTCGAACGTCTGGCCCGTGACCGGGATGACGAGCTGGCGATCCTCGACCGCAACATCTATGCGCGTCTTAAGTCGATGCTGCTGGGCAAGACCGCCGTCAAGGGGCCGAAAGGCGTCAAGGCAGGCTCGGAAATCACCGAACAGCTGCTCGAGTCGCTGACCCGCGGTCAGTGGTGGCAGCTGGCGCTGGAAGACGAGAAGGACGCGCAGGTCGTCGAGGCCCTGAACGAGCAGTACGAGGTGCAGAAACGCGCCCTGGATGCCCGCTTCGAGGACAAGGTCGAGAAGGTCCGCCGTGGCGACGACCTGCCGCCGGGCGTGATGAAGATGGTCAAGGTCTTCATTGCCGTGAAGCGCAAGCTGCAGCCGGGCGACAAGATGGCCGGCCGTCACGGGAACAAGGGTGTGATCTCGAAAGTCGTGCCGATGGAGGATATGCCGTTCCTTGCCGATGGTACCCCGGTCGACTTCTGTCTGAACCCGTTGGGTGTGCCGTCGCGAATGAACGTCGGTCAGATCCTTGAAACCCACATGGGTTGGGCCGCGCGCGGTCTGGGTCTGAAGATCGACGAGGCGCTGCAGGAATACCGCCGCTCGGGCGACCTGACGCCGGTGCGCGATGCGATGAAGCACGCCTATGGCGAGGACGTCTATGCCGAGGGTATCTCGAACATGGACGAGGACGAACTGGTCGAAGCGGCCAGCAACGTCACCCGCGGCGTACCGATCGCAACCCCGGTCTTCGACGGTGCGAAAGAGGCCGACGTCAACGACGCGCTGGTTCGCGCCGGTTTTGACACCAGCGGTCAGTCGATCCTGTTCGACGGCCGCACCGGCGAGCAGTTCGCGCGTCCAGTGACTGTGGGCGTCAAGTACCTGCTGAAACTGCACCACCTGGTGGACGACAAGATTCACGCACGTTCGACCGGGCCCTACAGCCTGGTGACCCAGCAGCCGCTGGGCGGCAAGGCGCAGTTCGGTGGTCAGCGCTTTGGTGAGATGGAGGTCTGGGCCCTGGAAGCCTATGGCGCCGCCTACACCCTGCAGGAGATGCTCACCGTGAAGTCGGATGACGTCGCCGGCCGGACCAAGGTCTATGAGTCGATCGTCAAGGGCGAGGACAACTTCGAGGCGGGCGTACCGGAATCGTTCAACGTTCTGGTGAAAGAAGTCCGTGGTCTCGGCCTGAACATGGAGTTGTTGGACGCGGTTGAGGACGAAGGGTAAACCCTTTTGCCCACCGCGCCTTTCAAAAGCACCGGGATGGGCTTTGCCCATCCCGGTAAACGCAATCACGAGGGTTCTTGCATGAACCAGGTCACGCTCAGAGGTCTGCTGGTGGCGCCTGGCGCCAGTCGCGTCTTTCTGCGCCTGCCCGTTTCGGGTGGGGTGGAGGCGTAATGGCGGATCGTGTGTCCAGCGCAGCGGTTTCGGTCCCTGCTGCGGGGTCTGAAGGCATGTTTCGTGACGTGGCTCTGCTTTTGGTGACAAATGCAGAGAACGAGCGTTTCGTGCCTGCGATCCTGCGGACATTGCAGCAGTTCTGGCCTGGACATCCGGAATGCATCGTTGTGACCAATGGTGCCTATGACGCCGATCCTGTCATTCGCACCGGCGGTGCGACCGTCACGGGCATTCTGGATGAGGCCGTACAGCAACTGCGCCGCGATCGTCCGAATCTACGGCATGTGTTTCTGCTGCAGGACGTGTTCTGTCCGCTCGCGCCGGTGGACAATGCGATGGTCGCCGCCGCCATGGAGAGCGTTCGTGCGCATGACCTGAAATATGTCCTGTTCCAATGGCCGGGCGATTTCAGCAAAGCGCTTGACCCGGAAAGTGGTCCGGTGATCCGGGACGCTGGCCTGGAACTGACCCCGATCCGCTCAAACTGGGAAGCCGTGAATTCTCTGGCCCCGGCGTTGTGGAGCCTTGATCATCTTGCGTCAGTCGCCGGCCACAAAGCCGCGGAAGGGTACAACAGTCTGCGTCTGTTCGAGCAGCCTTCTCAAACGAACGAAGTCCTGCACTACATGCAGATGGAGGCGTGGCCCGTGGTCGGTGGCGGGTTTCTGTCCGACGGCCAGATCAATCCCAAGGCGGTGTCGCGCAAGGAGTTTCCGGCGTCACCGTTGCTGTCGCAGCTGCGGGTCGAATATTGCGGTGTCGATAGCGCCAAGGCGGCCCGCCGCAAATATGATCTGGGCAAAATTGCCGGATGGTTCAAGCGTGGGTCCGAGCGGCGGCGCCGCTGGAAAGAGATCGCAGCGCGTGAACCCAGTGCGGGACCGTCGGACGTGTTTCGTGACACGGTCCTTCTGGTATCGACCTACTCGAAGAACGAACATTACATCCCCGCCGTGCTGCACACGGTCGATCGGATGTGGCCGGGTCATCCGGACTGTTTCGTTGCGACGGACGGGGATCTGGACGTGCCCAACACCCTGCGGTTTCCCGGTCGCAGTTTTGTTGAAATCCTGGGCGATGCCGCGCGCAGGATCAAACAGGATAGACCGGATACCCGGTTCGTGTTTCTGGTGCTCGAAGACCTGTGCCCGCTTGGACCGGTGAACACCCCAATGATCGAGGCGGCCGTGGCAAAGGCGCGGACGCATGGCCTGAAATATGTGCTTTTCCCGTGGCATGGTGATTTTACCTGGACCTATGACCGGACGGCTGGGCCGACCTTCTTCGGTCCGGACATGGAACTGGTTCCAATGCGGCGGGACTGGGAGGCGCCGAATTCGCTAGTGGCTGCGCTTTGGGACATCGATCACCTGATATGGATGGCCGAGCAGAAGCTGGAAGCCGGCATCCACGACCCTTGGCGGTTCGAGTTCGAATTGCCCGGAAACCCGCATGTACACTATATCCAAGTCAATGGATGGCCCACGGTGTGCGATGGGTTCATGGTCGGCGGAAAGCTGAACGACCTGGCGCCCGCCGACACCGATTTTCCGCCAACCGCGATCATGTCGAAACTCCGCAAACAGTATTGCGGGGTCGACAACCAGATAATTGCCCGATTGAAATACGGCTTGAAAACACTGTCCGAAGCGATCAAGGCGCGCCTGGCGCGCAAACCGGCAAAGGACACCAAAGTGACTGAGACGGCCAAACCTGCTGGAGACCTGTGATGAATCAGGAACTGACCCAAGGAAACAATCCCTTCAACCCGCTGACCCCGCCCAAGGTCTTTGATGAAATCAAGGTCTCGCTGGCGTCGCCGGAACGGATCCTGTCTTGGTCTTATGGCGAGATCAAGAAGCCGGAAACCATCAACTATCGCACGTTCAAGCCCGAGCGTGACGGCCTGTTCTGCGCGCGTATCTTTGGCCCGATCAAAGATTACGAATGTCTGTGCGGCAAGTACAAGCGGATGAAGTATCGCGGCGTCGTTTGCGAGAAATGCGGTGTGGAAGTCACCCTGCAGAAGGTCCGCCGCGAGCGTATGGGCCACATCGAACTGGCCGCGCCCGTCGCACATATCTGGTTCCTGAAATCGCTGCCCTCCCGCATCGGTCTGATGCTGGACATGACCCTGCGCGATCTGGAACGCGTTCTGTATTTCGAAAACTATGTCGTCATCGAGCCCGGTCTGACCGACCTGACCTATGGCCAGATGCTGACCGAGGAAGAGTACATGGACGCGCAGGATGCCTATGGCATGGACGCGTTCAAGGCCAATATCGGCGCCGAAGCCATCCGCGAGATGCTGCAGAACATCGACCTCGAGGCCGAGGCCGAGCAGCTGCGCGCGGATCTGGCCGAAGCCACCGGTGAGCTGAAGCCCAAGAAGATCATCAAGCGCCTGAAGGTCGTCGAGTCCTTCCTGGAATCTGGCAACCGCCCGGAATGGATGGTGATGACCGTGATCCCGGTCATCCCGCCGGAACTGCGCCCGCTGGTGCCGCTGGATGGTGGCCGTTTCGCGACCTCGGATCTGAACGATCTGTATCGTCGCGTCATCAACCGGAACAACCGTCTGAAGCGTCTGATCGAACTGCGCGCGCCTGACATTATCGTCCGCAACGAAAAGCGGATGCTGCAGGAATCGGTTGACGCCCTGTTCGACAACGGCCGTCGTGGCCGCGTGATCACCGGCGCCAACAAGCGTCCGTTGAAATCGCTGTCGGACATGCTGAAGGGCAAGCAGGGTCGCTTCCGACAGAACCTTCTGGGGAAACGCGTCGACTTCTCGGGCCGTTCGGTCATCGTGACTGGCCCCGAGCTCAAGCTGCACCAGTGTGGTCTGCCCAAGAAGATGGCGCTGGAGCTGTTCAAGCCGTTCATCTACTCGCGGCTAGAAGCCAAGGGTCTGTCTTCGACCGTGAAGCAGGCGAAGAAGCTGGTCGAGAAAGAGCGCCCCGAAGTGTGGGACATCCTCGACGAGGTGATCCGCGAGCACCCGGTAATGCTGAACCGGGCGCCGACGCTACACCGCCTGGGCATTCAGGCGTTCGAGCCGGTTCTGATCGAAGGAAAGGCGATCCAGCTGCACCCGCTGGTTTGTTCGGCCTTCAACGCCGACTTCGACGGGGACCAGATGGCTGTTCACGTTCCGCTGAGCCTTGAGGCACAGTTGGAAGCGCGCGTTCTGATGATGTCGACGAACAACGTTTTGTCGCCTGCAAACGGCGCGCCGATCATCGTTCCGTCGCAGGATATGATTCTGGGTCTGTACTATCTGACCCTGGAACGCGAAGGCATGCCGGGCGAAGGCAAGGTGTTCGGCTCGATCGAAGAGGTCCAGCACGCGTTGGACGCGGGCGAGGTGCACCTGCACTCGAAGATCATCGCGCGGATCACCCAGATCGACGAAGAGGGCAACGAAGTTCAGAAGCGCTATGAGACCACGCCGGGCCGCGTGCGCCTGGGGGCTCTGCTGCCCAAGAACAACAAGGCGCCGTTCGATCTGGTCAACCGTCTTCTGCGCAAGAAAGAGGTGCAGCAGGTCATCGACACCGTCTACCGCTACTGCGGTCAGAAAGAGTCGGTGATCTTCTGTGACCAGATCATGTCGATGGGCTTCCGCGAGGCGTTCAAGGCGGGCATCTCGTTCGGCAAGGACGACATGGTAATCCCGTCCGACAAATGGGCCATCGTGGACGAGACCCGCGAGCAGGTGAAGGACTTTGAACAGCAGTACATGGACGGCCTGATCACCCAGGGCGAAAAGTACAACAAGGTCGTGGATGCCTGGTCGAAGTGCAACGACCGCGTCACCGAGGCGATGATGAACACCATCTCGGCCGTCCAGAAGGACGAGAGCGGCGCCGACAAGGAGCCGAACTCGGTCTACATGATGGCGCACTCCGGTGCCCGTGGCTCGGTCACGCAGATGAAGCAGCTGGGCGGCATGCGCGGCCTGATGGCCAAGCCGAACGGTGACATCATCGAAACGCCGATCATCTCGAACTTCAAGGAAGGTCTGACCGTTCTTGAGTACTTCAACTCGACCCACGGCGCCCGCAAGGGTCTGTCGGATACCGCTCTGAAGACGGCGAACTCGGGTTACCTGACCCGCCGCCTGGTGGACGTGGCGCAGGACTGCATCGTGCGCGAGCATGATTGCGGCACCGACCGCGCCATCACCGCCGAGGCCGCCGTCAATGACGGAGAAGTGGTCGCCTCGCTGGCCGAGCGCATCCTGGGCCGTGTCGCGGCCGAGGACATCCTGCGCCCGGGTTCGGACGAGATTCTGGTCGCTGCCGGCCAGCTGATCGACGAACGCATGGCCGACGCGATCCACGAAGCCGGTGTCCAGTCGGCCCGCATCCGCTCGCCGCTGACCTGCGAAAGCGAAGAGGGCGTCTGCGCCATGTGCTATGGCCGTGACCTGGCACGCGGCACCATGGTCAACACCGGCGAAGCGGTCGGCATCATCGCCGCCCAGTCGATCGGTGAACCCGGCACGCAGCTGACGATGCGGACCTTCCACATCGGTGGTGTTGCACAGGGCGGCCAGCAGTCGTTCCAGGAAGCCAACCAGGACGGCGTCGTCGCCTTTGAAAACCCGCAGATCCTGGTCAATGCCGCGGGCGAAAGCCTGGTCATGGGCCGGAACATGAAGCTGGTGATCAAGGACGAGCACGGAGAAGAGCGCGCCAGCTTCAAGCTGGGCTACGGCTCCAAGCTGTTCGTCAAGGATGGCGACAAGGTCAAGCGCGGCGACAAGTTGTTCGAGTGGGACCCCTACACCCTGCCGATCATCGCCGAGAAGGCCGGTACCGCGAAATATGTCGACCTGGTCTCGGGCATCGCTGTGCGGGATGAGACCGACGATGCAACCGGCATGACTCAGAAGATCGTGATCGACTGGCGTGCGGCGCCGAAAGGCAGCGACCTGAAGCCGGAAATCATCCTGGTGGACGAAAACGGCGAGCCGGTCCGCAACGATGCGGGCAACCCGGTTCACTACCCGATGTCCGTGGATGCGATCCTGTCGGTCGAGGACGGCCAGAAGATCGAGGCCGGCGACGTCGTTGCGCGTATCCCGCGCGAAGGCGCCAAGACCAAGGACATCACCGGTGGTCTGCCGCGTGTGGCCGAACTGTTCGAGGCCCGTCGCCCCAAGGATCACGCGATCATCGCCGAAATCGATGGTTACGTGCGCTTTGGCCGCGACTACAAGAACAAGCGCCGCATCTCGATTGAACCGGCGGACGAGTCGCTGGAGCCCGTCGAATACATGGTGCCCAAGGGCAAGCACATCCCGGTGCAGGAAGGCGACTTCGTGCAGAAGGGTGACTACATCATGGACGGCAACCCGGCTCCTCACGACATCCTGTCGATTCTGGGCGTCGAGGCTCTGGCCGACTACATGATCAACGAGGTGCAGGAGGTCTATCGTCTGCAGGGCGTGAAGATCAACGACAAGCACATCGAGGTCATCGTGCGCCAGATGCTGCAGAAGTGGGAGATCCTCGACTCGGGCGATACCACCCTGCTGAAGGGCGAGCATGTCGACAAGCAGGAGTTCGACGCGGCCAACGAAAAGACCATCGCCCGCGGTGGTCGTCCGGCCCAGGGCGAGCCGATCCTGCTGGGGATCACCAAGGCGTCGCTGCAGACACGTTCGTTCATCTCGGCGGCATCGTTCCAGGAAACCACCCGCGTGCTGACCGAAGCCTCGGTTCAGGGCAAGAAGGACAAGCTGGTCGGCCTGAAGGAAAACGTCATCGTCGGCCGCCTGATCCCGGCGGGTACCGGTGGCGCGACGCAGGCCGTGCGCCAGATCGCACAGCAGCGTGACAACGTGGTCATCGAGGCCCGTCGCGAAGAGGCCGAGGCCGCAGCCGCCTTGGCGGCTCCGGTGATCGACGACGACGTGATGGGCGACGATCTGGACGCGCTGATCGAAACCCCGGAAAGCCGCGAGTAAACTCCGATTTCCGTGGAACGAAACAGGCCCCGCATCTGCGGGGCCTTTTTCGTTTTTCCGAGTGCTCCCGGCATATTGACAACGGGCCGGTGGCGCGGGCCAATGGGCCGGTGATTTCCCAATGGGCCATTTCGATGACTCCGAACGTCAAGGGCGCGCTGCTGATGATGGGCAGCATGGCCGCCTTCACCGTGAACGATACGCTGGTCAAAGCGGCTGGACAGGATCTGCCGCTGTTTCAACTCGTTGCGATGCGCGGGCTGCTGGCCACTACCCTGGTGTTTCTACTGGCGCGGCGTCTGGGCGCGTTGCACCTGCGGTTTTCCGGCCATGACAGGGTTCTGGTGGCGGTGCGCTCGCTGTCCGAGCTGTTGGCCACGTTCTTCTTTCTGACCGCGCTGATGCACATGCCGCTGGCCAATGTGACGGCGGTTCTGCAGGCGCTGCCGCTGACGGTGACCCTGGGCGCGGCACTGTTCTTTGCCGAACCGATCGGATGGCGGCGAATTCTGGCCATCGCCATGGGGTTTGCCGGAATGCTGCTGATCGTGCGGCCAGGGCCGGACGGGTTCAGCCTGTATGCACTTTATGCGCTGGTAGCTGTCATGTGCGTGACTGCGCGCGACTTGATCACGCGGCGGATGTCGTCTGAGGTCCCGTCGATGGTGGTGACGCTGGCGACATCGCTGACGATCACCCTGGCGGCGGCCGTGGCCTCGGTGTTCCAGGGATGGGTGCCCGTCGCCGCGCCGACGGGTCTTCTGATCGGCTCGGCTGCCATTTTCGTTTTGCTGGGGTATCTGTTCAGCGTGATGGTCATGAGGGTGGGCGAGGTCGGGTTCGTCGCGCCGTTCCGCTATACCAGCCTGATCTGGGCGCTGGTGCTGGGCTGGGCCGTGTTCGGCGACTGGCCAGACCGGCTGACGATGCTGGGCGCGGTGCTGGTCGTAGGGGCGGGGCTGTTCACCCTGTTCCGCGAGCGGCGGCTTCAAGCCTCGGAGTAGCCGCGGCGGACGGCGTCAGCGTCGATTGCGAACCGGGTGCGGAACAGGTCCCGCTCTGCATCGTCAAGGGGGGGCAGGGCGCTTCGGTTGGTTCGCGCCTTTTGCGAGTCGTTGAAGCCGTTGAACGTTCGGACCCACATCGGCCGATCGGGCACCGTGACCACCGGCATGAACCGTCCCATGCGCTGATGGGCGAAATTCATGATGGTCAAGGGGCAGCCGCCTTGGACAAGCATACCCAGACCCACGCCCAGCAGTTTGCGCCGGACCGGCTTGGCCTGCACGCCGAAGGGACCGAACCGGGCCAGATACCCCTGGTCGAAATCAATCGCCACGGACAGGTTGCGGGCCGCGAGCTCGGTCGCCTCAACCGCCGCCTGCCGCAAGCTTTCGATGAAGTCGACCGCGACGGCGTCATCGTCATCCTGCCGGAACTGCAGGCAGGGCCGGTCAGGATGACGGCGGGCGTCGTTGAGGATCTGCTTCATCACCGCGCGATGCCGTCCGGGCTCGCGCTCGATGATCCTGACCTGCGACATTCCGGCCGTCAGGTCGCGCAGGCGGGCCTTGGCCGGTGACGGCAGGCAGGTGCCGGTCACGATGATCAATTCGAAATCGGGGTCGGTCTGGGCCTTCAGGCCCGGCAGGGCGCAGGTTTCGAGCAGGCGGAAGCGCTCGGCCAGGCGGTCGGGGCGGTACAGGTGGCGGCGCCGTGCCTCGATCGTGTCATGTTCAGTCTGGAACCCGCCGATCGCAGGGTAGGAGAACCGGCACAGGCCAATGACTTGCATGATCTCGTCCGCTTGGGTATCGCCACGCCGGACTATGCATCGGCCCGCCGCAGGCTGCAACAGGGGCCATTTCCGGCCAGTGCGGCCGTGGCTGTTGACACTTGGGCCGACTCCCCCTATACGCCCGTCATCTCGGTATGGGGGCCGCCCCGAAACCGAAATCAGAAACGGACTGGTCAAGGCCCGGACAATTTTGTCGTTCGCGCCCTCTGATAACCAACCGCGACGTTCACCTCGGAATGGGAACGCTCGCGGGTTTTGCGCTTGTGGACGCATTGGCGCAGCGAAGTTAACCGCACGCAATGCGCGTGCATGTCATGTGTGTTGCAAAACGGGGAAGAAACCGGAATGCCAACTATTCAGCAGCTGATCCGCAAGCCGCGGCAGCCCAAAGTGAAACGCTCGAAGTCCATGCACCTGGAGCAGTGCCCGCAGAAGCGCGGCGTCTGCACCCGCGTGTACACTACCACGCCGAAGAAGCCGAACTCGGCCATGCGGAAGGTCGCCAAGGTGCGCCTGACCAACGGATACGAGGTCATATCGTACATCCCCGGTGAAAGCCACAACCTGCAGGAGCACTCGGTGGTCCTGATCCGTGGCGGCCGTGTGAAAGACCTTCCGGGTGTCCGTTACCACATCCTGCGCGGTGTTCTGGATACCCAGGGCGTCAAAGACCGTAAGCAGCGTCGTTCGAAATACGGCGCGAAGCGTCCCAAGTAAGAAGGAGAGGCCGAGATGTCCCGTCGTCACGCCGCCGAAAAACGCGAAGTCCTGCCTGACGCCAAATTTGGCGACAAGGTTCTGACGAAATTCATGAACAACCTGATGATCGACGGCAAGAAGTCGGTCGCCGAGCGCATCGTCTACAACGCCTTCGACCGCATCGAAAGCAAGATCAAGCGCGCACCCGTCGAAGTGTTTCACGAAGCGCTCGACAACATCAAACCGTCGGTCGAGGTCCGCTCGCGCCGGGTTGGTGGTGCAACCTATCAGGTTCCGGTCGAAGTGCGCCCCGAGCGCCGCGAAGCGCTGGCTATCCGCTGGCTGATCGCCGCCGCGCGCAACCGCAACGAAAACACCATGGAAGAACGCCTCGCCGGTGAATTGCTGGACGCCGTACAGTCCCGCGGTACTGCCGTTAAGAAGCGCGAAGACACCCACAAGATGGCCGAGGCGAACAAAGCCTTCAGCCACTACCGCTGGTAACCCTAGAGGCTTATCCAAATGGCACGCGAATATCCGCTCGAACTATACCGTAACTTCGGTATCATGGCGCACATCGACGCAGGCAAGACAACTTGCTCGGAGCGTATCCTGTATTATACCGGCAAATCCCATAACATCGGTGAGGTGCACGATGGTGCAGCCACCATGGACTGGATGGAGCAGGAGCAGGAACGCGGCATCACCATCACCTCGGCTGCGACCACCACATTCTGGGAGCGCACCGAGGACGGTAAGACCGCCGATACCCCCAAGCACCGCCTGAACATCATCGACACCCCCGGCCACGTTGACTTCACCATCGAAGTGGAGCGCTCGCTAGCCGTTCTTGACGGTGCCGTGTGCGTTCTGGACGCAAACGCCGGTGTTGAACCCCAGACCGAAACCGTGTGGCGTCAGGCTGACCGCTACAAGGTTCCGCGCATCGTGTTCGTCAACAAGATGGACAAGATCGGCGCCGACTTCTTCAACTGCGTGCGCATGATCGAAGACCGCACCGGCGCGCGCGCCGTTCCGGTCGGTATTCCGATTGGCGCCGAGAACGAGCTGGAAGGCCTGATCGACCTGGTCACCATGGAAGAATGGCTGTGGCAGGGCGAAGACTTGGGTGCAAGCTGGGTCAAGGCTCCGATCCGCGACAGCCTGAAGGACATAGCCGAAGAGTGGCGCGGCAAGATGATCGAAGCCGCCGTCGAGCAAGACGACGACGCCATGATGGAATACCTGGAAGGCAACGAGCCCGACATCCCGACCCTGCGCAAACTGCTGCGCAAGGGCACTCTGGCGCTGGACTTCGTTCCGGTTCTGGGTGGTTCGGCGTTCAAGAACAAAGGTGTTCAGCCGCTGCTCAACGCCGTGATCGACTATTTGCCCAGCCCGCTGGACGTTGTCGACTATATGGGCTTCAAGCCTGGCGACGAGACCGAAGAGCGCAACATCGCCCGTCGTGCCGATGACAACCAGCCCTTCGCTGGCCTAGCGTTCAAGATCATGAACGACCCGTTCGTCGGTTCGCTGACCTTCACCCGGATCTACTCGGGCGTGCTGAACAAGGGCGACTCGATCCTGAACTCGACCAAGGGCAAGAAAGAGCGCATCGGTCGTATGATGATGATGCACTCGAACAACCGGGAAGAGATCGAAGAAGCGTTTGCAGGCGACATCATCGCGCTGGCGGGTCTGAAGGACACCACCACCGGTGACACCCTGTGCGACGCGAAGGATCCGGTGGTTCTGGAAACCATGACCTTCCCCGATCCGGTGATCGAGATCGCGGTCGAGCCCAAAACCAAGGGCGACCAGGAGAAGATGTCGCAGGGTCTGGCCCGTCTGGCCGCCGAAGACCCGTCCTTCCGCGTGGAAACCGACCTGGAATCGGGTCAGACCATCATGAAGGGCATGGGCGAACTTCACCTGGACATCCTGGTTGATCGTCTGAAGCGCGAGTTCAAGGTCGAAGCCAACATCGGTGCGCCGCAGGTGGCCTATCGTGAGACCATCTCGATGCCGATTGAACACACCTACACCCACAAGAAACAGTCGGGTGGTTCGGGTCAGTTCGCCGAGGTCAAGCTCGAGATCACTCCGACCGAACCGGGCGAAGGGTATTCGTTCGAAAGCCGCATCGTGGGTGGCGCCGTTCCCAAGGAATACATCCCGGGTGTCGAAAAAGGCATCCAGTCCGTCATGGACAGCGGCCCGCTGGCCGGCTTCCCTGTGATCGACTTCAAGGTTGCTCTGCTGGACGGTAAATTCCACGACGTCGACTCGAGCGTTCTGGCGTTCGAAATCGCGGCGCGGATGTGCATGCGCGAAGGTCTGAAAAAGGCCGGCGCGAAACTGCTGGAACCGATCATGAAGGTCGAAGTGATCACCCCGGAAGAGTATACCGGCGGTATCATCGGCGACCTGACTTCGCGTCGGGGCCAGGTGTCTGGACAGGAGCCGCGCGGCAACGCGATCGCCATCCAGGCCTTCGTGCCGCTGGCGAACATGTTCGGCTACATCAACACCCTGCGTTCGATGTCGTCGGGCCGTGCCCAGTTTACCATGCAGTTCGACCACTACGATCCGGTTCCGCAGAACATCGCGGAAGAGATCCAGGCGAAATACGCCTAAGCGACAAAGTTTGAGGGGGCCCGGTCTCCGGGCTCCCGTCATTACCGAAAAAGGAGGCCATCATGGCAAAGGAAAAGTTTGAGCGTACAAAACCGCACGTCAACATCGGCACGATCGGCCACGTTGACCACGGCAAGACGACGCTGACCGCAGCGATCACCAAGTATTTCGGCGACTTCAAGGCGTATGACCAGATTGACGGTGCGCCGGAAGAGAAGGCGCGCGGCATCACCATCTCGACCGCCCACGTGGAATACGAGACCGACAACCGCCACTATGCGCACGTCGACTGCCCCGGCCACGCCGACTACGTC
>NZ_JBXWSH010000023.1:0-25482 GCF_059613325.1 Ruegeria sp. BHSA191 | reverse complement strand
GGTGATCAAGGTCGACGGTCGCGGCTGGGGATTCGAGGAAATCGGACGCCAAGGCGCATTCAAACTGTTGGAACAGCCTAGCCTGCCCTCGCGCACCATTCTGTGCAGCAATGACCGGCTGGCCATCGGGTTCCTGTCTGCCTGCTATGAAAAGGGCCTGCGGGTCGGGTTGGGCGACGACTGCGACCTGCGCGTCGCGTCGCATGACGACCATCCGTTTTCCAAGTTCACCTGCCCGTCGCTGACCACCGCGGCGCATGACTACAACGCGGTTTCGAATCGCACCGTTGAGACGCTGACGCAACTGGTCGAGGGCGGCGGACGGCTGAGCGCGCGCACCGAAACGCTGTTTCCCGCGCGCCTGATATTGCGGAGTTCGGCCTGATTCTCGACACTATTTTACGCGCGTAAAATTTTAGTTGACGCGCGACAATTAATTCACGATGCTTTCCTTTAGGTAATTCGACACCAGGGAGGAAAGAATGTACCTGAAATCCGTTCTATGGGCGGCAAGTGCCGCGGCGTTGACCGCCGGCGTGGCGTCTGCCGAAACGATCACGATCGCCACCGTCAACAACGGCGACATGATCCGCATGCAGAAATACACCGACAAGTTCACCGAAGCGACCGGCCACGAAGTGGAATGGGTCACGCTGGAAGAAAACGTTCTGCGCCAGCGTGTAACCACCGACATCTCGACTAAGGGCGGCCAGTTCGACATCATGACCATCGGCATGTACGAAACGCCGATCTGGGGCGCGAACGGCTGGCTTGTGCCGCTGGACGGCATGTCGGCAGAATATGACGTGGACGACATCCTGCCCGCGATGCGCGGCGGCCTCAGCCACGACGGCACGCTGTATGCGGCTCCGTTCTACGGCGAAAGCTCGATGATCATGTACCGCACCGACCTGATGGAGAAGGCCGGTCTGGAGATGCCCGAGGCGCCGACTTGGCAGTTCATCCGCGAGGCAGCGGCCAAGATGACCGACCGCGAGAACGACATCAACGGCATCTGCCTGCGCGGCAAGGCCGGCTGGGGTGAGGGTGGCGCCTTCATCACCGTGACCGCGAACTCGTTCGGCGCGCGCTGGTTCGACGAAGACTGGAAACCCCAGTTCGATCAGCCCGAGTGGAAAGAGGCGCTGACCTTCTTCGTCGACATGATGAGCGAATCCGGCCCCGCCGGGTATGCCACCAACGGCTTCAACGAGAACCTGTCGTTGTTCCAGCAGGGCAAATGCGGCATGTGGATCGACGCCACCGTTGCGGCGTCTTTTGTGACCAACCCCAACGACTCGACCGTGGCCGACAAGGTTGGCTTTGCGCTGGCGCCGAACTCGGAAGGCGTTGACAAACGCGCCAACTGGTTGTGGGCCTGGGCTCTGGCCATCCCCGCCGGCACCCAGAAAGAGGACGCCGCCAAGCAGTTCATCGAATGGGCCACCTCGAAAGACTATATCGAGCTGGTCGCCGAGAACGAGGGCTGGGCCAACGTTCCGCCGGGTGCGCGCACCTCGCTGTACGAGAACCCCGACTACAAGGACATCCCCTTCGCGCAGATGACGCTGAAGTCGATCCTTGCGGCCGATCCGGAAAACTGCTGCGTCAAGCCGACGCCGTATACCGGGATCCAGTTCGTCGCCATCCCCGAATTCGCGGGCATCGCCACCCAGGTGAGCCAGGAATTCTCGGCGGTCTATGCCGGACAGCAGTCGGTTGACGAAGCTCTGGCCAAGGCGCAGGCCTTCACGGCCGAAGAAATGGAAGCCGCAGGGTACTGAGGCCTCCTCCCGGCGGGTGGGCAGGTTTCTGTCCCCCGCTCTCCCCCTTCCACAACCCGTGTTAGTCTCGCAGGCAACAAGCCGCCTGAACAGAGAGGTCTTGCGTCATGGCAACTCAACACTCCCGATCCGTCGCACGCCTGATGATGGCCCCCGCCGTGGTCCTGTTGCTGGGCTGGATGCTGGTTCCGCTGACGATGACGCTGTATTTTTCCTTCAAGAAATACCTGCCGCTGCGCGGCGGCGACCTGGGTTGGGTGGGGTTCGACAACTACGTCCGCTTCGTGACTTCAAGTTCATTCTGGCCCGCCGTTCAAGCGACGCTCGTGATCGTGGGTGGCGTGCTGGCCATTACCGTAGTTCTGGGCATCCTGCTGGCTCTGCTGCTGGATCAGCCGATGTGGGGTCAGGGCGTCGTGCGCATTTTGGTAATCGCCCCGTTTTTCGTGATGCCCACCGTTTCGGCGCTGGTATGGAAGAACATGTTCATGGACCCGGTCAACGGCCTGTTCGCCCATCTGTGGCGGTTCTTCGGGGCCGACCCGATCTCGTGGCTGTCCGAGGCGTCGATGCCATCGATCGTCATGATCGTGTCCTGGCAATGGCTGCCCTTTGCCACCCTGATCCTGCTGACCGCGATCCAGTCGCTGGACAGCGAACAGCTGGAGGCCGCCGAAATGGATGGTGCGCCGCCGCTGAAACGCTTCTTTTTCATCATACTGCCGCATCTGAGCCGCGCGATCACGATCGTCATCCTCATCCAGACGATCTTCCTTCTGTCGATCTTCGCCGAGATCTTCGTGACCACCGGCGGTGCCTTCGGCACCCGCACCCTGACCTATCTGATCTACCAGCGTGTGCTGGAAAGCCAGAATGTCGGGCTGGGCTCGGCCGGCGGGGTCTATGCCATCATCCTTGCCAATATCGTCGCCATCTTCCTGATGCGCATCGTCGGCAAAAACCTGGACGCGTGAGGAGGACGACGACATGGCCCGTACCGTCACCACACAACGCAAGCTGATCAACACCGCCTTTGCCTGGGCTGTCGGCCTGCTGATCTTCTTTCCGATCCTCTGGACGATCCTGACCAGCTTCAAGACCGAGGCCCAGGCCATCGCCAGCCCGCCGATCTTTCTGAACTTCGACTGGACGCTGGAAAACTACGCGGTGGTTCAGGAACGCTCGAACTACACGCGGTTTTTGTGGAACTCGATCATCATCGCGGGCGGGTCCACCCTGCTGGGCGTGATCGTCGCGGTTCCCGCCGCCTGGGCCATGGCCTTCGTGCCCTCGGCGCGCACCAAGGACATTCTGCTGTGGATGCTGTCCACCAAGATGCTGCCGGCGGTGGGGGTGCTGTACCCGATCTACCTGCTGTTCATCCAACTGGGCCTGCTGGACAGCCGCGCCGGCTTGGTGGTGGTGCTGATGCTGATCAACCTGCCGATCATCGTCTGGATGCTATACACCTATTTCCGCGAAATCCCCGGCGACATCCTGGAAGCCGCGCGCATGGACGGCGCCACGCTGAAAGAGGAAATCCTTTACATCCTGACGCCGATGGCGGTGCCGGGCATCGCCTCGACCGTGCTGCTGAACTTCATCCTGGCCTGGAACGAAGCGTTCTGGACCCTGAACCTGACCGCCGTCGACGCGGCCCCGCTGACCGCGTTCATCGCCAGCTATTCCAGCCCCGAGGGCCTGTTCTTCGCCAAGCTCAGCGCGGCATCGACCATGGCCATCGCCCCGATCCTGATCCTTGGGTGGTTCAGTCAGAAACAACTGGTCCGCGGCCTGACCTTCGGCGCCGTGAAGTAAGGAAAGACACATGGGACGCATCGTACTTGAGAAAGTCAGCAAGAGCTTTGGCGACGTGGAAGTCATTCCGCCGCTGGATCTGGAAATCAACGACGGCGAATTCGTGGTGTTCGTGGGCCCCTCGGGCTGCGGGAAGTCCACCCTGCTGCGCCTGATCGCGGGGCTGGAGGACGTCAGCGGCGGCCGCATCCTGATCGACGATCAGGACGCCACCGCGGTGCCGCCGGCCAAGCGGGGCCTGGCCATGGTGTTCCAGTCCTATGCGCTGTATCCGCACATGACCGTGCGCAAGAACATCGCCTTTCCGCTGCGCATGGCCGGGCTGGACAAGGCCGAGCAGGACCGCCGCGTGGAACAGGCGGCCGAGGTGCTGAACCTGACCGACTATCTGGACCGCCGCCCCGGCCAGTTGTCGGGCGGCCAGCGCCAGCGGGTCGCCATCGGCCGCGCCATCGTGCGCGAACCGGCGGCGTTCCTGTTCGACGAACCGCTGTCGAACCTGGACGCAGCGCTGCGCGTGGGCATGCGGCTGGAGATATCCGAACTGCACAACCGGCTGGAAACCACGATGATCTACGTCACCCATGACCAGGTCGAGGCCATGACCATGGCCGACAAGATCGTGGTCCTGCAGGCGGGGGTGATCGAACAGGTGGGCTCGCCGCTCGAGCTGTACCGCGCGCCGCGCAACAAGTTCGTGGCCGGCTTCATCGGCTCGCCCAAAATGAATTTCATCGAAGGCCCCGAGGCCGAAAAGCATGGCGCCCACACGATCGGCGTACGCCCCGAACACGTTGCCGCCTCACCCAGCGAGGGCCTGTGGAAGGGCACGGTCGGGGTGTCCGAACATCTGGGCTCGGACACGTTCTTTCACGTCCATGTGGACGGCTTCGCCGAGCCGATGACCGTGCGCGCCGGCGGCGAGGTCGGCCTGCGCCACGGCGACACGATCCATCTGACGCCGGAGGAGGACAAGATCCACCGGTTCGACGCGGCGGGGCTACGGATCGCATGAACCGGCTGGTTGGAAAACGGGCCCTGATCACCGGGGCGGCGCGGGGCATAGGGCTGGCCTTTGCCCGCGCCTATGCCGCCGAGGGCGCGCAGGTGGCGCTGGCCGATATCGACGTGCCGCAGGCGCGCAAGGCCGCGCGGGAAATCGGGCCTCAGGCGATTGCGGTCGAAATGGATGTCTCGCAGCAGGATAGCATCGAGGCGGGCGTGGCCGACGCCGTGGCGCGGATGGGCGGGATCGACATCCTGATCAACAACGCCGCGATCTTCACCGCAGCCCCGATCGTGGAAATCACCCGCCCGGATTACCAGCGCGTGTTCGACATCAACGTCGCCGGCACCCTGTTCACCTTGCAGGCGGTCGCGCGACACATGATCGACCAGGGCACCGGCGGCAAGATCATCAACATGGCCAGCCAGGCCGGCCGCCGAGGCGAGCCGCTCGTGGCGGTCTATTGCGCCAGCAAGGCGGCGGTAATCAGCCTGACCCAATCGGCGGGGCTGAACCTGATCCGACACGGGATCAACGTGAATGCCATCGCCCCCGGCGTGGTGGATGGCGAGCACTGGGACGGCGTCGATGCCTTCTTTGCCAAATACGAGGGCAAGGCGCCGGGACAGAAGAAGAAGGAAGTGGGCGAAGCGGTGCCCTTCGGCCGGATGGGCCGGGCCGAGGACCTGACCGGAATGGCGGTGTTTCTGGCCTCGTCCGAGGCCGATTACATCGTGGCCCAGACATACAACGTGGATGGTGGAAATTGGATGAGCTGATGGTGGAGCGCCCCGCAGATACCCGACCGGTCCGGTTGTGTCAGACCAATCTGGGCGCGTTGCCCAAGGGCGTGCTGCGCCCGGAATACGACCGCGCCGCGCTGAGGCCGGGGATCGTGCATATCGGGGTGGGCAATTTTCATCGCGCGCATCAGGCCTGGTACCTGCACCGGCTGATGCAGCAGGGCGCGGCGCAGGATTGGGCCATCATCGGCGCCGGCGTGCGCGCCTATGACGCCGAGATGCGGCGCAAGCTGCTGGCGCAGGACTGTCTCACCACGCTGGTCGAGCTGACCGAAGGCCAGCGCCGCGCCGAGGTGACCGGCGCGATGATCGACTACCTGCCCCCGCAAGAGGACAACGGCCCGCTGATCACGCAGCTGGCCGATCCGGCGATCCGCATCGTGTCGCTGACCGTGACCGAGGGCGGCTATTTCTTGCACCCCGTTACCAAGGGGCTGGACACCGGCCACCCCGACATCCGACACGATGCCGCCAATCCTGACCGGCCACGCACCGCCTTCGGCGCAATCGTCGCGGGCCTGCGACGGCGGCGCGATGCGGGCGTCGGTCCGCTGACCGGGCTGAGCTGTGACAACCTGATCGGCAACGGGCAGGTTCTGCGTCAGGCGGTGGTGGGGCTGGCGCGCCTGTCGGACCCGGATCTGGCCGACTGGATCGACACGCAATGTACCTTCCCCAACTCGATGGTCGATTGCATCGTGCCCGCCACGGGTCCGACCGAGCTGGAGCTGGTGCGCGCGCTGGGGATCGACGACGCCGCGCCGGTCACCCATGAAAGCTTCCGCCAATGGGTGATCGAGGATGCCTTCTGCGCCGGGCGGCCGGATTGGGACAAGGTCGGCGCCACCTTTACCGACCGCGTTCATGACTATGAGGTCATGAAACTGCGCATTCTGAACGCGGGCCATCAGGTTCTTGCCAATGTCGGCGAGATCCTGAACCTGGGAACGATCGCGGAGTGCATGGCGCATCCGCTGGTGTCCGGGTTGTTCAGCAAGGTCGAAACCGAGGAAATCGCCCCTTTCGTGCGTCCGGTGCCCGAACGGTCGGTGGCCGAGTACATCGACCTGATCGAAAACCGGTTCCGCAATCCGGCCATCATCGACACCACGCGCCGGGTCGCTTTTGACGGCTCGTCCAGACATGTAGGATTCGTGCTGCCCTCGATCCGTGACGCCCAGGCAGCCGGCGCCTCGGTCGAGGGGCTGGCGCTGGTCGAGGCGTTCTGGGCCCGGATGTGCGCCGGCACGCGCGAAGACGGGACGCCGATTGACCCCAACGACCCGTTCTGGGACGATCTGGTGGCCGTCGCGACACAAGCGCGTGAAACCCCAACCGTGTGGCTGGAGCAGCGCCAGTACTATGGCGATCTGGCCGATTTCACCGCGTTCCGTGAGGCATTTGCGCGGTGGCTGACCATGATCTGGACCCAAGGCACCACCGAGACCTTGAAAACCTATCTGGCACACTGATCCCGGCATTCTCCCCCGCCTGCGGCCGGTGCACCACGCGGGGGCGAACACCGTTTTGCATATACAAGTGGACCGTCAAGCCTATCCCAAGTATCATTGTGGCATTCATTTAAGTCTGTTCGTCACAAAGCTGCTTGGGGGCCTGACCATGAAAAACACGCATATTTCCGCAATCGTCGCGGCATCCTTGGCGGTGTCAATGCCCGTCACGGCAGCCGCGGATGCAGGTGACTTCATCGCCGGCGGCATCGTCGGGGCCTTGATCACCAAGGGGATCACCGACAACCAGAAAGCCAAGAAGCAGGCGCAACCACAGCGCAGCTATTCATCCAGCGGGGGTTCGGCGTCCAGCCTGAACAGCCAGTACAGCCGGGCCGAGCGTATCCAGATCCAGACCGCCTTTCGCGATTTGGGATACGATATCGGAACCGTCGACGGCGTGCTGGGCAAGCGCAGCCGGGCGGTGATCCGTCAGTTCCAGGCGTCGCGCGGCGAGGCCCAGACCGGCCAGTTGACCCGGCCACAATATGCTGCGCTGCTGAGCCAGACCGGGGGCATGAACCCCGCCCTTGCCCACCGCGATCTGAACCCAACCGAAGTCATGATGTTGCAGGAAGGGCTGCGATCGCTGGGCTATTACGGCGGCGTCATCGACGGGGCCAACGGGCCGGAGACAATCGGCGCGCGCAATGCGTTTCTGGCGCAGTCCGGGACCAGCCCGGCCATGGTGACGCCGGTCCAGGCGCTGGTGATGGCCCGAACCGCCGCGGGCCTGCCCACCCCGCTCTATCTGCAGAACGAAGCCAATGCCCAGACGGCTCCGACACAGCCCTTCGGCACGCAACAGGCCGGGTTCGGGGCGGCCAGTCAGCAACCCACGACGCCTTTTGGCGCCCCGGCAGCTCAGCCACCGGCATCGGGTTTTGCACCGCAGGGCCAGCAGCCCGCGGCAAACCAAGGTCAGTACACAGCTGCACCAACCCAACAGCAGCCCGCCACGACCACATTGTTCGGAGCCCCGGCCGCCCAACCCGGGCAGGTCCCAACCCAGCCCGGTCAGGCGCAGCAGCAGAACCTGTTCGCGCCGGCGGCCCCGCAGCAACAACAGCCGGCCCCGCAACCCGCGGCTCCGCAGGGCGGCACCCTGTTTGCCAGCGGTACCCCGACGGCCCCTGCGTCACAGCAGGTGACGCAACAGTCCGCGCCCAGCAGTCTGGACATCTATTCGGGAAACCCGCAACCGCAGACCGAGGTGGCAAACCAGGCCACGGCGCTGGACTGAAACGGCCGGGCCGTGCGGAAACGCGGCCCCTGCCCGCTCATTCGCTGGCCGACGGCGTTTCCGGCTCGGCCTGAGCCGAAGCCTGAAGCGGCGTGAATTCTCCGGTTATCGGGAAAGGCTGCGTTTCCGACAGCGTTCCGTCGGCCGAAACCTGCAGCACCATCGCCTGGCCCAGGATGGGGGCGCTGCTGGTGGTGACATTGTTGAAATCGATTTCACCAAACACCGTCAGGAAACGCTGCGCTCCGGGTACATCCGGCAGGCCCTGCACCTGCCCGGTCAACTGCGGCGCGGACATGCGCATGATGAAGCTCGACGCCCCGACCGCAGCCGACCCGGTAAGCGTCCGGGTCCCACCCGCAGTGACCCCGGTTCCCGGGCTCTGCGCGACGCCCGTGGCCACCGCACGGAAACCGTCCTGCTGCAGCGTCACCGTGACATCCAGATGCGGAACGTAGGAATAAGCGTTGTATCCTTGCTGCTGCGGGGGCCGCTCGGTCCGTACCGTCAACTGGCTGGCGATATCCAGATAGTTCGGTTGGCTGAGCGTGGGATGCGCATAGGTCTGGACCCGCACAACGGCGGTGTCCGACAACCCGAAAAGCTGGGCATCGGTTGGGATCACCTGCACCCTGTGCGAGCCGTCAGAGGCCGCCAGCACCTGATAGGCCACGATCGAATAGAGCTGCCGGCCGAATTGCTGGAACAAGGTGCGGGCATCGGCGGGGCTGAGTTGCAAGGACTGGACGAAAGGAAATTGCGGTGCCTGCGATTGGCCGGATTCGTCGATGACCGTAAAGTGCCAGGGAAAGGCCCGGACATCGACGTTGGTTCCCTGCAACATCTGGTGGGCGCAGCTTTGGGCGTTGTCCGAACCGATCATGCGATCGAGCCGCTGGCCGATGCTGCGTATGTTCCCGAACGGCAAAGAGCTGGCTTGGAAATCGTATTCGTTTGTCTTCACGCGGTAGCTCACCTCGAAGCGCTGCGGGATGGTCTTGCCGGCGATGATCTGTTGCACCTGCGGTTGAACCTGAAAGGCACGGGTATAGTAGTCCCGGCGTTCGAACTCGTTGGCAAAGGCCTTCCGGCAGTCTTGCCCGATCTGTGTCGATACCAGATAGGACACGAGTCCGACATAGAATTGCTGATCGTTCATCACCGCCGGGTTGGACCGGACATACAGGAACAAAGCCCGCGCATAGGCGTCCTGCATCGACAGGGTCCGGGCCGCCTCGACCAGATCGACGCTGCTGGCGCGCCCTTCGCCGGACGACAGAACCTGCGCAAAAACAGGCTGCGCCCCAAGTTGACCCATCAGCAAGACCGCGCCAGCCAGGCGCCCAAATCTGTGAAAAATACGTGAAATCTTCATGAACTGAATCCTCGTTAATAATCGTCACACGTGGTTTGCGCCTGCCCGCAGATCAGCCGGGCCAGGGGGTCGGCCACTCGGTCTTGGCGTTTTCGATCAACGCCAGAAGCGTCGGGCAATGAATGCGGTAGTCCGGCCCTCCGGCGTTCGAGACCTGGTTTCTGGGCTTCAGCATCCGGGTCCAAAGACCTGCGGCCAGGTGCCGGCTGGCCTGCGAATCCGTCGGATAGTGCACGCCGATGCGCTCGCGGTTGACCGCGATGCGGTGGGCGATCTGCAACAAGGGCGACTTGATCGGCGCCGTCCCGGCCAAGTCGGCCGACACCGGCTTTTGCAACAGCCCGCCACCCGATGGCGCGCCATCGCGCGACACGCCGAACCGCTGGTACAGCCCGGGGATTTCCAGCAGCAGCAGCGCGATCAGATGCGCCAGGAAGGAATGGCCGGACGGAAACGCCGGATGCGCAGGCGGGCCGAACGGAACTGTCAGCCCCGGCCGCAGCACCGAGGGCCGCACCCGTTTGTAATAGGCCTTGTACGACATGTAGGCCACGTTGCCCAAGGCCAGCCCCGCGTCGATCAGCTTCAAGGTGTAAGGGTGATCGAAGGAATTGGCACCGATGAAATGGATGATGTAGTTGGGCAGACCGTCGGCCTGAACATCGGATTCCACCAGATAGCTGCTGCGGTCGTCCTCCATGTAGATCTTTAGGGTTTCCAGCTCGCCCTGAATGAATCGGAACGCGTCCGAGGCATCCGTTTCGTTCTGCGCCACGGTCTTGTTGACATCCACGACATAGCGCCATTCAAGGTCACCCGCTTCCAGATACGGCCCCACCGGATCGAACCCGGGCCGTGGCAGCCATTCCCGCCATTGGCCGGCGAATTCCAGCGCCGCCAGGGTTGCCGGTTCGCTGCGGTCGGCGGCGCGCAACCACTCGGTCAGGTGTTCATCGAAGGGAAGCGCCCAGAACCGCAGGGCTGGATCCCAGTCCTGCGTGGTCCATTCCAGAACCTTGGGATAGTCGATGCCGGCCGGGTCTGCCTGATAGGGATTGATCACATATTCGAGCGGGAACGGCGACACGCCCGCGTTGTCGGGCGTGAAATTAAGCGCCCAAGGCAGCAACGCCAGCTCGATCGGGGTCGCATAATAGCTGCGGACCAGACCGATGCCGCCATCCGCGCCGACGGGAATGACCGGGTCTGTTCCAAGCCCCAGCCCGTTGCCCAGGCCCAAACCATTGCCCAGCCCCAGCCCGTTGCCGAGACCGAGGCCAAGCCCCAATCCAAGGCCATTCCCCAATCCAAGGCCATTGCCGAGGCCCAGTCCAAGCCCATTCCCCAACCCAAAACCATTGCCGAGGCCCAATCCCAGCCCCAGACCGTTACCGAGACCCAAACCGTTGCCAAGGCCCAGTCCAAGCCCCAATCCACGCGATGCGCCGAGACCCAGACCCAGCCCCTGACTTCCAGTGCCAAGCCCGGACGATCGAGCCGAGGCGTTTGTTCCGAAATCCGTCATGTCAATGTCCTCGTTTGAAATGGACCTTGTTCAAAAAGACGCCAGCGCCGCCTTTTCATCGAAATATGCTCGAGATCATTATGAGTTCCGGCGGTTTCGCCATTGCCGCATGTGCCTGCGTGCGGGTCACTGCGGCCACAAGGCGCGCAGCGGCGGTGAAACGCGTCAGTTCGGCAGACCTGCAGTGCTCAGACCAAGCACCAGCCGTTCCCGCGTGTCCGGGGTCTTCAGGGGGTACCATGCCATAAAACGCGAAATTGAAAAACCTGGATCTTTCTCGAGAAGCTTTTCGGCGGTCACGCGGGCCTGTTCGACCTGCCCGTCCAGCGCGTAGGAAGCCGCCAGAATGCGCAGCGCCGCCATGAATCGCGGCCTGGTGCGGCGCGCGCGTTGCAGGGCACGGATCGCTTCGGGATAGTTGCCGTCCACGAACTCGGCCAGCCCCGCCGCCGTCCAGAAAAAGAAATTCAGCGGCCCGAACGGGGTCAGCCGCCAGACGTTCAGCATGTGCTCGCGCGCGATGGCGCCGTTGCCCAGATAGGCATGGGCCGTCGCGCTGATCCCCCAGGCCAGCGGCAGATTGGGATTGAGCGACAGCGCCTGATCCATGATGTCTATCGCCTCGTGCGGGCGGCGTTCCAGCAGGCTGAGGATATGGCCGCGAATCGACAGGTTCAGCGCGTCCTCGGGGTCCAGCTCGACACCCTTGCGGGCATGGAACACGGCGGCGGCGCTATCGCGCTCGACATTCGGGCTTTTGCCCTCGGCGATCCAGAAATTTAGGCACCAGGCCAGATAGGAATGCGCCTGCGCATAGCCCGGGTCCAGTTCGACCGCCCGCCGGAACAGGGACATGGCCGTCTCATAGCTCTGGCCCTGGAACCGGTAGAGTTCGGGCAGGCCCCGCAACACGCAGTCATAGGCATCGAGGCTTTCGGTCGGGCGGGTGACCAGATTTGCCGCCTCGGCCCGCTGAACGCTGGGTTCGACCGTGGCGACGATGCTGGACACGATGCGGTCCTGAAAGGTGAAGATGTCCGAGGCGTCGCCATCGAAATTGTCGGCCCAGACGGCCCGGTTGCGCACCACGTCCACCAGCTCGGCATGGATGCGCAGCAGGTTTCCGCTGCGCCGGATCGATCCGGTCAACAGGTATTTGACCCCCAGCGCCGCGGCCACCTCGCGCGAGGGCACGGATTCCTTCGACATCTGCAGGGTCGAGGTGCGCGCCACCACGAAAATCGCGCGGCTGCGTGACACTCCGGTGATGATGTCCTCGGTCATGCCCTCGCCGAAATACCTGTCTTCGTCACGGCCTTGCAGGTCGCGAAACGGCAGGACGGCCAGCGACGGCCGCGCCTCCCATTGCGCGTGTGGCCGCAGGATCGCGCGTGCCTCGGAACTCCGCTGGGCGATGAACACCCGCACCGGGCGTTCGATATTCTTCAGGATCGGCGCCCCGATCTCGTGGAACCGAACCGAGATCCGGTTGCGCACGATGTCGCGCACTTGCTGGGTCAGCACCACGTCGCCGCCCGCGGCCAGATCCTGAATGCGGGACGCAATGACGACGCCGTCGGATTGCAGAGACCGCCCGTCATCGACGACCTCGTCCAGATTGATGCCGATTCGGACATGCATGGGGGTTTCATCAACCGGCCGGTTCCGAACCTGGTGCTGTTTGTCCAGGGCCCACCGAACCGCATTGGTGGCGCTGTTGAACTCAACCAAGATGGCATCGCCGGAGTGCGAGACCAGCCGCCCGCCATAGTCCGAAATCCGGTTCAGCAGAACGTCTTCGCGCAACCTGCCCCAGTCTCTGGCGGCCTTGATGCTGTCGGCCTCCATATGGCGCGTATAGCCTTCGACATCAGCGAAGGCAAAAGCCGCCAGACGCAGGTTGGACACATCAAGGGATTTCGCGCTGATTTTGGACATTGCGAAACCACCGCCCCCACTGGTTACGATTTTAGTCTAATGGCCCAACGCCACGTTGGCAAACATTCCAGACTTAATATTGTTTAAATCTACGCTAAATTGAGCTCCGGCTATGGCCGGACAACCACAAGGCCCAGATTGTTGTCATTGGCCACCAGATCGGCCAGCGCCCGCGGAGTGCCGGGCAGTCCGGCGCCCGAGTCCTCGGCCCTGGGCGGCAGCTGCGCCAGCGGATCGGTGTTGGCTCGATCGTTCGGGCAGGTGACCTCGAACAGTATGAGACCCAGCGTCCCTGCCGCGACCGCCGTGCCGGTCACAAGGTTCTGGACCTGCGGCAGCGACAACAGGTCGATGGAGCCACCCGCGGCCAGATTGCCCAAGGGCAAGTCGATGGCTGCGGCGTTCCATGTGATCGGGGCCAGCAGGTCCCACGGATCCGGCCCGACGGGAACCGATCCGACCCAGACCCGCAGCCCGACATTCTGGGCCTGCGCGGTGCCCCGATTGCCGACCCGCAGGTTGGCGGAGTCCGACAACCACCGGGCATCGGCCCGCCAGTCCAATGAGACCGGCACATAGGCGCCCGGCCCATACTGAACCGGGCCGGCCAGGGTGTCCTCGGTCAACGGGCGGCGGTCCGAAACATAGATGTCCTCGGGTGGTGGATCGCCGGGCGCATTGTGCATCTGTTCCGGATCGGGCGGGAACATGCCCTGCGCCTCGAAGGCCCAACGCACAACCTTGTGCGCCGTGCCACCCTGCCACGGGTCGGGCGTGCCGCCCGGAGGCCCCAGCGGCAGTGGCGGCAGGGTCATCCACCCGGCCTCTTCCAGGCCCAGTTCGAGCATCTCGGCCCGCGACGGTGGTTGTGCAAATCCGGCCGTTGCCCGGAACAGCAGGAACAGCGCCATGCGCGCCGCCCGTCGACGCTGATAGATGTCGGCCCGGCCATCCGCCTGAACCGTGTCGCCCCCCAGCGCGCGGTACAGGCGGAATAGGGTCGTCGACAGGATCTGTTCAGTCAGATAACCCTTGGTGTCGCACGGATCCGCCGCAGGGTTTTCGATCACGGATCGGTTCAAAGAGCCGTACCAGGCCCAGCCCATTTCCGCGATGCGGTCATGGCGGCGAGTCGCAAAGACGAACGGATAGGTGATGCCGCGGAAACTGGCGGCGACTCCGTTTCCGGGGGGGGCTGCCAGGGCAGAGCCCGGGTCGGACATGATGGCGGCGATGGCATCGCCGGCGCTGTGGGCAAAATCGAATTCCAGCTGACCCAACCGGGCCGCCAGCAGATAATGCCCGAATTCATGCCCGATCCACCGTCCGCTGGTCGCGATGCTTAACGGTTGCGCCCAGCCTGGAGGGTCGGGCCTGTCCCATTTCGTCAGCTCGGCCAGCGCAAGGTTCATGTGGATCACCGGCTTGCCCTGCGTTTTGCAATCCAGCTTTACCTGCGCGTTCACCGTGCGGCCGCTCTTGCCCGGTCCGGGCGAGATGCCGAAACGGTAGAAGACCAGCATCTCGGGCTGGGCCCGGACGTTGAACAAATGCGGCGGCAGCCCGAACCGCTTCATCAGGCGGAACAGGCGGAAACAGTTGAAATAGGCGCTGACCGCGCTGAACGTGTCCCGGCGCGGCTGCAGATCGTGACCGTTCGGCAGGTGGACCGTCTTGGTGGTCAGGGGCGGCAAACCGGCGTCCTCGGGCGCGTATCCGGGGCAGACGCAAACGCGAAAACCGTCGCTTTTTAGGTCAACATGCGCTGATGGATCCAGTTGGAACAAGCTGCGGAACCTGTCCAGAACACCGTCATCACGGGTTGGTCTGCGCTCTGACCAATCATACGCCTCACCGGCAGGCGCGGCCCAGCCCGGAGGGGTCTGGGCGAATACGAACGCGTTGCCTTGCGGGGCAGCATGGGTCACCAGCGGCGTCCGCTCGACAGAGACCAGAACCGGGTCGGATTGTTTGGCCACGCCGCCGGGCGTCGGCTCTCCGATCCTGTCGAAGCGAAAAATGCCGTACACCGCATAGCCCAACGGGCTTGGGACGCGGGTCGGATTGGCATTGTGCGCCGTCGCCTGAATAGTGAACTCCCAGGGTGAGCTCCGCCAGTTCTTGAGGTCTTGCGGGTGGAACTGGATGTCGTTGATTGTCACCGACTCTTGCGTAACCCCGGCCTTGTTGGCGATCTCAGACGTGACGTCATCGCCCTTGTACAACCGCTCCAAAGCCGCGGACACCGCGAGAAGCATGCCGGGCCCGGAAGAAGGACCGGCCCGCGCGGCGAGGTCGGTCAAAAAGGCATCTTCTCCTGCCGGAAACTCGACCGTCGCGGACCGGATCCGCACGGTATAGGTGTTTCCGTCGGCCTCGACGGTCATAGGGACGCGGATCCCGGCTTGCGGGGAAATCTGGTTGTCACCGCCATAGACTTCGGCCGCGACCATGATGACCGATGCCGGTACATCGTGATTCGCAGCCCGCGACAGGTTCCACGAAGCCAGACGCGGCACGGGCGAAGAACCAATGGGCGTTCCGAATTTGGGCCACAACGGCAACCATTTGAAGGCATTAACGAATTTGCCGGACAGGCTGTCCACGGCGTATTTCAAATAGACCGGCGTGTGCCCCCGAGCCAACAGGAAATCGTGGAGCTTCTTCAGGTAGTCCAACCCCACCTGTCCCAACTCTGCTTCCGTGGGACGAGAATTCAAGGTTTGCGTCGCAACATAAGGGACACCGGGATGAGATACCAAACGCGATGGCTGATGGGCGTTCGAGTATTCTTGTTCGAACCGCAACCATGTTTCGGGCCAGTTAGGTTGGCTGTAAGGGACGTTGGGCCATTTGGGGGTTTTCCAAGGCATGGTTCCGGTCCTTCCGGAAATGAGAAAATGAAATGTACTAAACGCGGATTAACCGCATGGTACATTAAAAAGGCCGTTCTTGACAGTTTTGACGGAAAGCGGCGCCAGCCGTTTGGCCGCGCCGGGGCACAGGCCGCCAAAAGCAGCGCGCCAATCAGTGGTCCGGAAGAAACTGTCGCTAGATGGAATCCAGATCGTCGAGCGTTTCCATCCGCCTTGAGTTTCGCCGGATGGCGCCGAGTGCATCGGCCTGTCCCGTCAGGCCGACCTCTTGCAGAATGTCCCGTTGCATAGCGATGGTCAGGTCGGCCAGCGCATGCATAACCTTTTCGCCATCGGTATCGGTCAGCGACCTGTCTTCCAGCCATTCGCCAACTTGGTCGACCTGCCATTCCAGCGACTGGCCTGCCCGGTCGAGGCGTCGTTGCCTTCCTCGTAGCCAATGTACATCGCCAACTTCGCCCCCGGCATCCGCTCCAAGAGCTTGACCTTCAACTCGTTCATCAGCCCTGCATTGGCGAACAGGTCTCAGGACGCTCCACACCTTTCAGCAATTCGCCGGACTGGCGGGCCAAACTCACGTCCAATTTCAACGATGCTTAACCACCGTCCAAAAAACAGAGCCTCAAGACGTGCCGCCGGCTTGAAAACAGGACCGAACCTAAAAGCGCAGGCAGACAAAGACGCAGTCAAAATAACGCGCAATATTTCACCAAAATGCGCGCAAGGCAGGAGTTACGCATTTTTGTTTAAAGTACCCATTTACGGGATCTGCCCGGCCCATCCTGTTTCGACCGGCCAGGCAGGTGTTTCGTGGCGAAACTAGCCTAGATGTGCGGCGATCGCATCCAGAAGGTCCTGGGCGTCTTCGGCCGACAAATCTTGCCGCCGCAGGCGGATTCGTAATTCACCCGCCGCGACTTCGGCACGGATGTCGCCTCCTCCGGGCAACGGCTGCGGCGGAATGCGTTGAACCTGCTTTGGACGTCCGCCTCGAGCCTTTTCACGCGACGGCTCGGGAGCCTCTTTCAGCGCAGCCTCGATCAAAGCCCACTCGCTCTTGGCATCGGGCGCGTCCGCTCCGGCCAATGCTGCGCGCAGTTTGGCTTGAGCGCCCTCCCGCAGGGCTGCAGCCAATCGCAGCCCCGCCTTTTCCGACAGGGATACCGGGTACCGCAACAGGTCGCCCAAAGCCTCGTGTACCATCGCAAAGCTGCGCACCTTTGACCGTTTCGCCTTGGACGCCGCCGCAAACAAGGCGTCCACTGCGGCTTCGGTCGAAGGGAATACCCCCTGCCCTGCCGCCAGAACCGCAATGCGTCCACGTTCGTAGGGGCTGAGATTGGCGCGCAGCTCGTTTTCCTCGACCATCGAGACATACGCCCCCTGCCCTGCCCCGGCCTGGCGGACAAAAGCCGGAATCTGCGCGAATGCAGGATCCGTTCTGGCGAGACGGCGAAAAGCGTCCAGGCGCCGATAACCCGAGATCAGCCCGTAGCCGTCGGCCGTCGGCGTCACCTCGATCGGCGTGCGCAAACCGTTGACTCGCAACGACTCCAGCAACTCGGCCATCGCTTCTTCGTCCTCGACCATCCGGTCGCGACGAATATAGTCCGCGTCGATCTCGTCAATCGGCAGCTTTTGGGCCACCAGCCCCGCATCCTGCGCATCGCGCCAACGGGCCGCATCACCCTGGTCGCGGGCCAAAGCTTCGCGATCGGTCACGGCGGCCATTCCATTCAATGTGGCGGCTTCGGCCGCGACTTGTGCGATTGGAGGCACAACCGATTTGGTTTCAAACGGGCCGATCGAGGGTTTCGTGGCGAAACCCGCCTCGAGTTGCTCCAACTCAGCCGCGTCCGGCGCCGTCAGTCTTCTGCGTTTAGCCATCTGCCTCTCCTCCCATCTGTGCGTCGCGCCACCAGCAGCCGATCAGAACTTCCTTGAACTCCGCGTAGGTCCGGTCGAAAGTTTCTCGGCCGCGCACGTATGTGTCTCGGTTGAAATCCCGGTAGTCCGCCTCGTAGATCCCGTTCACCTGCTCACCGGCCTGCCCGACCAGAGCAGTGTAATCCTGCCGGTAGGCATTCATGAAGTCACCAAAATAGGCTTGGATCACGTTCGCCATGTCGGTCTGCTGGCTGGCATCGAACCGCGTGATGATCGCGCGGACAACATCCCATTCGAATTTGAGCTCGGGCAATCCCGCCGCCCGTTGGGCCGCGTTTTCACCGTCCTCGATGCTAGCAAAGGTCGTATAGAGCATGTCGAAGAACCGGCCTGTGGAATCAAATTCCAGAAACGAAGCCCCCAGCGGCACAAGCAGAATATCCGCCGCAGCCAGTGCGTTGATCGTAAGGTACCCAAGTGCAGGAGGCGTATCGAGGAAAACGATGTCATAATCGTTCAACACACCTTCATCCTGCAGGAAGTTTGTCAGACCATCCCACAAGGGCCAACTGCGCAGCCCCATGCGCCAGACCGGGATCTGGAATTCAGCCCAATACAGATTCAACTGCGCGCCGATCAGGTCGATATTGGGCCAATGCGTTTTCTGGATCACGTCTCGGGGCAGAGTCGTCAGAGCTTCCTGAAGCGTTTCGTCCAGAGGAATTTCAGGTTGACCGGCCGCCGCGCGCACGCGGTTTTCTTCCTGAACGGCCCGAGCATAGTCCTTGGCGATCAACGGAAACACCGTTTGCCACTCATCGGCGACGCGACCGCCGAGGATCGACGTCATCGACCCCTGGCTGTCCAGGTCGATCACGAGTACTTTGTACCCGTCCAAGGCGGCCGACATTGCCAGATGTGCCGCAGTCGATGTTTTTCCAACGCCGCCCTTGAAATTCGCCACTGCCACGACTTTGGCGGGCAGTCCCTTGGGCCTGTACGGCAGGTACTCCTTGGTGCTGACACCCTCTGCGGCGAAATAGTGGCGCAGCGCCAGGACTTCTTCGAGCGTAAACCACTTCGACCCGGCCTCTCCTTCGCCCTGAGGGAGATCCGGATTGGCCTTAAGCACACGGCGCAGATGGGCCGGAGCAACCGGAATCAGGTATTTCGTGATTTCCCAGATCGAGAATCGGCGCAGCCGCTTTTCGCCATCCGGAGCATAGCCACGTCTTGCCAGATCCTCGCGTCCTTTCGCGCAAAACGCCGCTGCTTTCGCGAATCGGGATGTCCCGATAGGATCAGGCAGCTTTGACGCCGCCTTGGCCGGGTCCAGGTTGAAATAAGGTGGCAGAGAAGGTTGGTTGGTTTTGCTCACTGTCGGTGCCTCGATAAATGTTCGCCTTTGCGGCGTATATCGCAAAATGTACCGAACATTTTCTTCCTGCGCTATCCTGTTAAACAGATTTTTCCACAAGATTTGAGATGATCCGGGTGTTTCGTCGCGAAACCAAATGAAATAATCAGAAAACAGGCAACAAAAAGTTTGATTCCTTTAATAGTTTTAGATTCTTTAGCAATCGGTTTTACCAGTTAAAACAATAACTTAGGGGTTTTTGGGTGCCCATTTTCAGGACGGAACGGACCAGTGTTCAGGATCAAGGGGACCCATATACGGGATGTAAGGTCCCAGAATCCGGTTGGAATGGTACCGATTCCCGGTAAGACACTAAATCGAGCAGTTTAGACTTCGGAACGTGCTGGTAATCAGCGTAAGGATGGCTTCGGAACGCCGGGTGCGGTGTGACTAAGCGGGTTCGCTGTGGATAACTCAAGGGGGCGATTCGGAAAGGTACCTGTCTGCGGGATGGCAGTCCTCCCGTATATGGGGACCCAAAATAGGTTGATTGCCGGGTACCTTTCGTGCAACAGAATCTGCAAACGAGCAGCCAGGCAGAATCATGCCGGATACAGAATTGGACATGGATCACCTCTCGGGCGCGCTGCGACGGGAAACGGTGAAAAAAAATGTTGCCGCGATCCACATCAGCGGCAAGCTCACCTTGTTGCAGCGAAAGCTGTCCAATGTTCTTCTGCTCAATGCCTATGACGCGCTGACCACTGCACAGACCCACACGATCGACGCCCGGACCCTGGCGATGATGGTCGGATACAATTCGAACGACTTTGACACGTTGCGTGCCAGCCTTCGCGCTTTGGCCGAAACCGTAGCCGAGTGGGACATGTTGGATGAGCAGGGGCGCCAGGAATGGGGCGTGTCGTCGTTGCTGAGCTTTGCCAAACTCAAAAACGGGGTGTGCGAATATGCTTATTCCCCGGCTTTGGCGCAAAAGCTGTATGATCCCAAGATCTATGCGCTGATCAACGTGCACATTCAGCGCAATTTCAGTTCGGGTCACGGGTTGGCCTTGTATGAAAACTGCTATCGCTTCGTACGGACCGGCTCGACGGGCTGGTGGACGCTCGAGGTATTCCGTAAACTGATGGGGGTGGACGGCAGCGACTACTACACCAGTTTCAAGCACCTGAACGCCAAGATCATCAAGCCTGCCGTTTCTGAGGTGAACAAAAGCTCGGATATCCTGATCGAGCCAGAGTTCCGTAAGAAGGGCCGCAGCGTCACTGACATAAGGTTCCTGATCCAGCGCAACCCCCAGAAAGCGATGTTCGAGATCGACGACAGCGATGGCGTGCGCAATCTTCCCGTCTACAAGACCCTGCGTAAACAGGGGGTCTCGGACAGGCTGGCACGGCAGTGGATTTCCGAGCACGGTGAGGAATACGTTCAGCAGAAGCTGGACTATGTGAAAGGGCAGGGGGATGTGAAATCCACTGTGGGCTACCTTTCGGCCGCTCTCAAGGAAGATTACAAGGCCCCAGTGAAAGAGACCCCGGCGCCACCCCCTCCCGAGGCGCTGGCCGCGGCCAGGCAGCGAGAAGAAGAGAAGGCGCGCGAGGATCAGGCCTATGCCGCGCGGGCGGCGGAACGTGCCGAACGGGCCCGCAAACTAGCCATCGTCGAAGAACTGGTTTCGCGGCGAAACCCAACCCAGCGGGATGCTGACAAGCGCCTGTTCATGTCGACCCTGTCGGACGAGTTGGACCGCGAACACTTCCGGCAGCACGGCTGGCGGTCGGGTTTGAACGCCAACGCCATCTTTGCTTTTTGGGAAGAGTTGGAGCCCGACGCGTTCCAGACGGAAACGCCCGCCTGATGCTCAGGCAGGGCAAGGGAGGTTATCGGTTTTTGAGAGCATTTTGCAAAGCATCCCCAAGCGCGCCGTGCTGCGCATTTTGTGTATTTTTTGCGCGTTGTGATTTCTGAGCGCCTGAATTCTTTCCTCGTGCGTTATGCCCTTTTGGGGCGCGATCTTGCCGGGCAGAAGCTCCGCCATCCTTGCGCAAGCTCAGCCCGATCCGCTTGCGCGGCACGTCAACTTCGACCACACGGACGCGTACGACCTGACCGGCCTTGACCACCTCGTGCGGGTCCTTGACGAAGCGGTCGGCCAGCTGGCTGACATGTATCAGGCCGTCCTGATGCACACCGATATCGACGAAGGCGCCAAAGGCCGCCACATTGGTCACGGTGCCTTCCAGAACCATACCGGGTTTGAGGTCGGTGATCTCCTCGACGCCCTCTTTAAAACTGGCGGTCACGAAGCTGGGGCGCGGGTCGCGACCGGGTTTTTCCAGCTCGGCAAAGATGTCGCGCACCGTGGGCAGGCCGAACCGGTCATCCACGAACTCTTCGGCACGAAGGCCACGCAGCGCACCGTCATGGCCCATGATTTGACGGATGTCGCGGCCGCAGGCCTGCACGATGCGGCGGGCCACGTCGTAGGCCTCGGGGTGGACGGCCGAGGCATCCAGCGGCTCGTCGCCGTCGCGGATGCGCAGAAAGCCCGCGCACTGTTCAAAAGCGCGGGGGCCGAGGCGCGCGACCTTCAGCAGATCCTGCCGCGATCGGAACGCACCATTGAGGTCGCGATGCGCCACGATGGCTTCGGCCAGACCGGGGCCCAGGCCCGAGACATGGGTCAGCAGCGGCGCCGAGGCGGTGTTCAGATCGACGCCGACGGCGTTCACCACGTCTTCGATCACCGCTTCCAGAGACTGGCTCAGCCGGTGTTGATCTACGTCGTGTTGATACTGGCCGACGCCGATGCTTTTGGGTTCGATCTTGACCAGCTCGGCCAGCGGGTCCTGCAGGCGGCGGGCGATCGACACCGCGCCGCGCAGCGAGACGTCCAGATCGGGAAACTCGCGCGCCGCCAGTTCCGAGGCGGAATAGACCGAGGCCCCGGCCTCGGACACCACGACCTTGGTGGGGGCCTGCACCCCTTTGGGCAGCAGTTTCAGCGTGTCGGCCACCAGCCGTTCGGTCTCGCGGCTGGCGGTGCCGTTGCCGATAGCGATCAGTTCGACCTTGTGCGTGGCGATTAGGTTCAGGATGGTGGCCTGTGCGCCGCGCAGATCGTTCTTGGGTTGGAACGGATACAGCGTGTCGGTCGCCACCAGCTTGCCCGTGGCATCCACCACCGCGGCCTTTACGCCGGTGCGGATGCCCGGGTCCAGCCCGAGGGTCGGGCGGGGTCCGGCTGGCGCAGCAAACAGCAAGTCCTTGAGATTGCGTGCAAAAACCTGAATGGCCTCCTCCTGCGCGCGGCTTCGCAGATCGGCCATCAGCTCGACCATCATCGACAGTGAAAGCTTTACCCGCCAGGTCCAGCCCGCGACCTTGCGCAGCCACACATCGCCCGGCCCGTCACCGCGCGTCTGCAGATGGGCGGCCACGATCGCCTCGGCCCGGGCAGCGCCGGTTTCGGGGTCGGGGCCGATGTCCAGCGTCACGATCCCCTCTTTCGATGCGCGCAGCATCGCCAACGCCCGGTGCGAGGGCACCTTGGCCCAAGGCTCGGCATGGTCGAAATAGTCGCTGAACTTGGCGCCGTCCTGTTCCTTGCCCTCGATCACCTTCGAGGTCAGCAGCGACTCGGCCTGCATGAAAGTGCGCAGCTCGCCCAGAAGGGCCGCGTTTTCGGTCAGACGCTCGGTGATGATGTCGCGCGCGCCGTTCAGCGCATCCTTGGTGGTGGGCACGGCCTCGGTCACATAGGCCTGGGCCAGCGCCTCGGGGTCGGCGCTGCGGTCGGCCAGGATCGCGTCGGCCAGCGGCTCCAGCCCGTTTTCCCGCGCGATCATCGCCTTGGTGCGACGCTTGGGTTTGTAGGGCAGGTAGATGTCTTCCAGCTGCGCCTTGGTTTCGGCCTGGGCGATGGATTTGGCCAGCTCGTCGGTCAGCTTCCCCTGATCCTTGATCGAGTTCAGGATCGTCTCGCGCCGCGCTTCGAGCTCGCGCAGATAGGCTAGCCGGTCGGACAGGGTGCGCAGCTGGCTGTCGTCCAGCCCGCCCGTAACCTCTTTGCGATAGCGCGCCACGAAGGGCACGGTGGCGCCTTCGTCCAGCAGCTTGACCGCCGCGTCCACCTGTTCGGGGCGGGCATTGATTTCCGTTGCGATGGTGCGGGCGATGCGGTCCAACGGGGCCTCCTTGATCTTTGGTTGGAGGACCGTCTTAGCCAGCGTCCGCGTCAAGGAAAAGGCGTCGGGCATCGTCGGCGAGCACAAAATCCAGGCATTTGCGCGGTTTTGCGCAAACTGGGTCAAAATGCGCGTTCGTATGCGATTGATCCCATGGCCCGGGTGATTTAAGGGAAGCCCTGTCAAATCAGAGTCACCCCGGAGCGGAACAGCATTCACGCTCCTCGCACGCCGCGCCGCACGCGGCACAACTCTCGGATCGCACGCCCCTGAAAGGCTTAAAAAAGGTAAGGGAACATGGCAGAAAAATCGAACTTCGACATATTGTATACCATCGTAGACGAAGCGCCGGAGCTGGCCAGTGCCTCGTTCCTGCCCATCATCCGTAAATTCGCGTCGGCTGCTGGCGTCAGCGTCGGCACCAAGGACATTTCGCTGGCCGGGCGCATCATCGCGGCCTTCCCCGAAAACCTGACCGAAGAACAGCGTCAGCCCGACGATCTGGCCGCCTTGGGCGAGCTGGTGAAAACCCCCGAGGCCAACGTGATCAAGCTGCCGAACATTTCAGCCTCGGTTCCGCAGCTGGTCGCTGCCATCAAGGAACTGCAGGGGCAGGGCTATGACATCCCGAACTACCCGGAGGATCCCAAGACCGACGCCGAGAAAGAGATCCGCGCCCGCTATGACGTGATCAAAGGCTCGGCCGTGAACCCGGTCCTGCGCGAGGGCAACAGCGACCGCCGCGCCGCCAAGGCGGTCAAGCGCTATGCGCAGCAGCATCCGCATTCGATGGGCGAATGGACGGCCGACAGCAAAACAAAGGTGTCGTCGATGCCGGGCAACGATTTCTACGGCAACGAGAAATCGGCCACCATCACCGCCGATCAAGCCGGTGATGCGCGGATCGAATTCGTGGGCAAGGATGGCGGCGTGACCGTTCTGAAAGACGGCTGGACGCTGGAGGAAGGCACCGTTGCGGATGCTACCTTCATGTCGGTCAAGGCGCTGTCGGAGTTCCTGGATGCCGCGATCGAGGACACCAAGAAAGACGGCACCATGTTCTCGCTGCACATGAAGGCGACGATGATGAAGGTCAGCGACCCGATCATCTTTGGCTATGCGGTCAAGTCGTGGCTGGCGCCGGTGTTCGAGAAATTCGGTGACCGCATGGCACAGCTGGGCGTCAACCCGAACTCGGGGCTGGGGGACTTGCTAAACCGTGTCAAGGACGATGCCGAGATCATGGCCGCGATCGAAGCGGTCAAGGCCGACCGTCCCTCGATGTACATGGTGGACAGCGACAAAGGCATCACCAACCTGCACGTGCCGTCGGACGTGATCATCGACGCCTCGATGCCCGCCGTGATCCGCGCAGGCGGCAAGGGCTGGGACGAGAACGGCAAGAAGGGAGACACCAACTGCGTGATCCCCGACCGCTGCTATGCGCCGGTCTATGACGAGACCATCAACTTCTTCAAAGCCAACGGTGCGCTGAACCCGGCCACCGCCGGTTCGGTCGCCAATGTGGGCCTGATGGCGCAGAAGGCCGAAGAATACGGCAGCCACCCGACCACCTTCGAAGCGCCTGCGGACGGCACGATCCGCATCGTTCTGGCCAATGGCGAGGTCCTGCATTCGCATGAGGTCGAACAGGGCGACATCTGGCGCGCTTGCACCGCCAAGAAGGCCCCGATCGAGAACTGGATCCAGCTGGCGATGGATCGTCAGCGACTAACCGGCTCCGAGGCGATTTTCTGGCTGGATGCGAACCGCGCCCATGACGCCGAACTGATTAAATACGTCAAGCCGGCGCTGGAAGCTGCGGGCGTGGCTGACAAGTTCCTGATTCTGGCCCCGCGCGAGGCGACCCGCAAGACGCTGGAAACCATCACCGCCGGCAATGACAGCATCGCCATCACCGGCAACGTGCTGCGCGATTATCTGACCGATCTGTTCCCGATCCTTGAACTGGGCACCTCGGCCAAGATGCTGTCGATCGTCAAGCTGATGAACGGTGGCGGCCTGTTCGAAACCGGTGCAGGTGGCTCGGCGCCCAAGCACGTGCAGCAGCTGGTCGAGGAAAACCACCTGCGTTGGGATTCGATGGGTGAATTCTGCGCCCTGGGCGAGTCGCTGAACTTCCTCGCCGAC
>NZ_JBXWSH010000022.1:0-31386 GCF_059613325.1 Ruegeria sp. BHSA191 | reverse complement strand
GGCGAACGGCGTTTGCCAAATCGGGATTTCTTGGTCATTCTTAGTGAATGCAGATGCTGGAGTTCAGCCACGACCCAATTCTGGTGGTGATGTCCTGCGCGATGGCAATTGTCGCGGGGTTCACGGGCTTGTCGCTGACCCGAAACATGGCGGCCAAATCGACATCGCAACGCAAGATCGCGATTTCTCTTGCTTCCGTCGCGCTCGGTGGAGGCATCTGGTCGATGCATTTCGTGGCCATGCTCGGTCTGCAAATGCCGATCCCATATTACTATGATGCGGCCATAACGCTCGCCTCGGCGCTGATTGCCATATTGATCGTCGGCTGTGCACTGATTTTGTTGCATTTCACGGAACGTACGACGCCAATGATATTGGCAGCTGGCGGAATTGTTGGGCTGGGCGTCTTGGTGATGCACTATGTCGGGATGGCCGGGCTGCAACTGTGCAAAGCGGTATACACAGTTCCCGGTGTCGCGTTGTCCTCTGCCATGGCGATTGCCTTGTGCATGCTCGCGGTCTGGGTGGCCTATCAAAGACGCACCAATTTGCACATCTTTCTTGCTACCGTCTGTTTTGGGCTGGCGGTCAGTTCCGTGCACTTCCTAGCCATGGCAGGAACAAATTTTGTTGCGGTACCCGTTCCTGGAGATTTTGGCCCGGGTATGAGCAACGAAACTTTGGCCATTGGCGTAGTATTGTCAGGCTTCGTGATTTTTGGTGCCTTTCTTTGGGTGAGCACGACCTATCTAGACGGGCCCGCGCAGCAATCCGAGGCAGCAAATGAAACGACGCCGGAAGCCATGCTGCCGCCCGAGGCGACTTTGCAAATTCCCTGCGAAAGGGAGGGAGCGAAAATCTACGTCGCACCTCAGGATGTCGCATTCGTCCGGGCAGACGGTCATTACACACAGGTCTACACGTGCAAGGATCGCCTGTTCTGCGTCTGGCCGATCACAGAGGCAACAAAGCGCCTTCTGAATGCCGGATTTGTGCAGACGCACCGCAGCTATCTGGTAAACCCCGAAAAGGTTGCCCGGTTTGAACGCACCAAAGACAAGGGTCGCTGTACCTTCAACGAACCGGAACTCCCGCCCGTCCCGGTCAGCCGGTCCAAGCTGAAGGATATTCAGTCGATCCTCTCGGGTGAACTGGGCGCAACTGGTGCAGCTTAAGGCGCATTTCGTGCAAAAACTGCGAAAATCAGTGGTTTTCTAAAGCCTGCGTATACCGATGGATGCAGGCTTCGCTCCAGCCAGAATATCAAGCAGGGAGGAGCGAGATGATTCCAGCGGCGTTTGAGTATTACCGCCCGAAAGATTTGGATGGGGTAATTGCTCTTCTGGAAGAACACGGGGATGACGCACGCGTCATGGCAGGCGGACACAGCCTGATCCCGATGATGAAACTTCGGATGGCGGACGTGCCCCATCTGATCGATCTGCAAGACGTTGCCGGATTGGGTGGAATCACGGTCGGCACAGACACCATCACCATCGGCGCGATGGTGACCCAAGCCGAAATCATCGACCATACAGATCTTGCAAGCGCAGCACCCATCCTGCGCGAAGCGGCGTTGCAGATCGCAGACCCGCAAGTCCGTTATATGGGCACGGTCGGTGGCAATGTTGCCAACGGCGATCCCGGCAATGATATGCCCGGCCTAATGCAATGCGTCGATGCACAATTCACTTTGGTCGGTTCCGATGGCGAACGCACCGTTGCGGCCCGTGAATTCTATGAGGCTGCCTACATGACCGCTCGGGAAGACGCAGAGGTGTTGACCAGCATTTCGATCCCGGTGCCGCAAGGCGGATATGCCTACGAAAAGCAAAAACGGAAAATCGGTGACTACGCGACCGCCGCTGCGGCCGTGCAGATCGTGAAATCGGGCGGCACATGTGCGTCCGCTGCGATTGCGATGACGAACCTGAGCGACACACCGATCTATTCCGCGGCCGCCGCAGAGGCGCTGGTCGGCACATCCGTGGACGCGGACGCCATCAAGGCCGCCGTCGCCGCCATGATGGAAGACATCGACCCGACCGAAGACAACCGCGGTCCCGTGGCTTTCAAGAAACATGTGGCCGGCGTCATCCTGACCCGTGCCATCGAACGCGCTTGGTCGCGGGCCTGAGGGGGGAACCAGAATGTCAAAGAAAATGCACATCACACTCACGGTCAACGGCAAGGAAGAGGAGTTTCTGGCCGAGCCGCGTGAACTGCTGATTTACACCTTGCGCGAACGCCTGGGGATCACAGGCCCGCATATTGGATGCGAAACCTCGCATTGCGGTGCATGCACAGTGACCATTGACGGTAAATCGGTGAAATCCTGCACAATGTTCGTGGCCCAGGCCGACGGCAAGGATGTTACCACCATCGAAGGCATCGGCACACCAGACAGCCTGCATCCACTGCAGGAGGCCTTCAAGGAACACCACGGTCTGCAGTGCGGATACTGCACCCCGGGCATGATCACACGCGCCACCAAACTTCTGGAAGAAAACCCGAACCCGACCGAAGAGGAAATTCGGTTCGGCATGGCCGGCAATCTCTGCCGCTGCACAGGGTACCAGAACATTGTCAAATCCATCCAAGCCGCCGCGGCCGTGATGAATGCAGCCAAGGAGGCCGCAGAATGAAGGACGAAGTAGAAACCCGCGAAGACCGCGTCGCCAATCTCAAAGGGATGGGCTGCTCGCGCAAGCGCGTCGAGGATGCACGCTTTACGCAGGGCAAAGGCAACTATGTCGACGACATCAAGCTGGACGGAATGCTGTTCGGCGATTTTGTACGTTCACCTTTCGCACATGCGCGCGTCAAATCGATTAACACCGAAGAAGCCCTTAAGGTTAAGGGCGTTCTGGCGGTTCTGACCGCTGCTGATCTCGAGCCGCTAGGCCTGCATTGGATGCCTACGCTGGCTGGTGACAAACAAATGGTGCTGGCCGACGGCAAGGTTCTGTACCAGGGCCAGGAAGTGGCCTTTGTCGTAGCCGAAGACCGCTATGCCGCAGCCGATGGCATCGAAGCAGTTGAGGTCGAATACGAGGAGCTGCCCGTTATTGTCGATCCGTTCGAGTCGCTGAAAACCGATGTGGTTCTGCGCGAAGACCTCGACCCGACGGCCGATGGCGCGCACGGTCCCCGTAAGCATCCCAACCATATCTTCACATGGGAAGCCGGGCAGAAAGAAGCGACCGAGCAGGTCATCGGCGAAGCAGACGTCGTGGCCGAAGAGATGGTGTACTATCACCGGACACACCCGTGTCCGCTCGAAACCTGCGGCTGTGTGGCCTCCATGGACAAGGTCAATGGCAAGCTGACGCTGTGGGGGACCTTCCAAGCACCGCACGCCATCCGGACAGTGGTCAGCCTGATTTCCGGCATTGAAGAGCACAACATCCGTGTCATCTCGCCCGACATTGGCGGCGGTTTTGGCAACAAGGTGGGTGCTTATCCGGGCTATGTCTGCTCGGTCGTGGCCTCAATCGTGACCGGCAAGCCGGTCAAGTGGATCGAAGACCGAATGGACAACCTGATGACCACTGCTTTTGCCCGGGATTACTGGATGCACGGCAAGATCTCGGCCACCAAAGAGGGCAAGATCACCGGTCTGTGGTGCCACACCACGGCGGACCACGGTGGGTTTGACGCCTGCGCGGACCCCACCAAGTTCCCCGCCGGGTTCATGAACATCTGCACCGGGTCCTACGACATCCCGACAGCCTACCTGGCGGTTGACGGTGTCTATACCAACAAGGCACCGGGCGGTGTGGCCTATCGTTGCTCGTTCCGGGTGACCGAGGCGGCCTATTTCATTGAGCGGATGATCGAAGTTCTGGCGATTGAGTTGAACATGGACGCGGCCGAGTTGCGGCGGATCAACTTTATCAAGGCCGATCAGTTCCCCTATCAGTCTGCGCTGGGATGGGAATACGACTCGGGCGATTATCACACCGCCTGGGACAAGGCGCTGGCTGCAGTTGGGTACGAGGATCTGCGTGCCGAACAGGCACAGCGGGTCGAGGACTTCAAGGCCGGAAAAACCCGCAAGCTGTTGGGCATTGGCCTGACACACTTCACGGAAATCGTCGGCGCCGGTCCGGTCAAGAACTGCGATATTTTGGGTCTTGGAATGTTCGACAGTTGTGAAATCCGGATCCACCCGACGGGCTCTGCCATCGCACGGTTGGGCACCATCTCACAAGGTCAGGGGCATGCCACCACTTTCGCCCAAATTCTGGCCAGCGAGATTGGACTTCCTGCCGACAGCATCACGGTCGAAGAAGGCGACACAGACACCGCACCATATGGTTTGGGGACCTATGGGTCTCGGTCGACGCCTGTGGCTGGTGCGGCAACCGCGATGGCGGGCCGAAAAATCCGGGCCAAGGCCCAGATGATCGCAGCCTATCTGCTGGAAGTTCACGACGATGACGTGGAATTCGACGTGGATCGGTTCGTTGTCAAAGGCGCGCCTGAGCGGTTCAAGACGATGAAAGAAATCGCCTTTGCCGCCTACAATCAGGCGATCCCGGGGATCGAGCCGGGTCTGGAGGCGGTCAGCTATTACGACCCGCCCAACATGACCTATCCGTTCGGTGCCTATATCTGCGTGATGGAAATCGACGTCGATACAGGCGAGCACGAGATCCGGCAGTTCTATGCGCTGGACGATTGCGGGACACGGATCAACCCGATGATCATCGAAGGCCAGGTCCATGGCGGCCTGACCGAGGCGCTGGCCATCGCGATGGGTCAGGAAATCGCCTATGATGACATGGGCAATGTGAAAACCGGAACGCTGATGGACTTCTTCCTGCCCACTGCATGGGAGACGCCACACTACACCACCGACCACACCGTCACCCCCAGCCCGCATCACCCGATCGGCGCCAAGGGTGTGGGCGAAAGCCCCAATGTGGGCGGCGTGCCGGCGTTTTCGAACGCGGTGCATGATGCCTTCCGGGCCTTTGGTCTGCGTCAGAGTCATATGCCCCACGATCACTGGCGGATCTGGAAGACCGCCAATGATCTGGGCCTGCACGGCTAACAAGAGGGAGGAGGTGCCTGGTCACGCGCACCTCCACATCCAACTATGACTTGGACCGATTTACAGGGTGCCCTTGCAGGTGAAGGCTATGTCGCTTCCGACGATCTGGCCGTGGCGCTGCATCTAGCACTGACACTGGGCCGTCCGCTTCTTCTGGAAGGCGCGGCGGGCGTTGGCAAAACTGAGGTTGCGCGCACTCTGGCTGCATCTCGCGGCACCCGCCTGATCCGGCTGCAATGCTATGAAGGCTTGGACGCGGCGCAGGCGATCTATGAATGGAATTACCAGCGCCAGTTGCTGAGCATCCGCGCGGCTGCCGAAGATGGCCAAACCGGCAAAGACGTCGAAGCGCGCATCTTTTCCCGCGACTTTCTGTTGGAACGCCCGCTGCTGGCGGCGCTGACCCAGGATGTTGCGCCGGTTCTGCTGATCGACGAGATCGACCGGGCCGACGAAGAATTCGAAGCCTACCTTCTGGAAATTCTGGCAGACTATCAGGTCTCGATCCCCGAGTTGGGAACCGTTACGGCCACGACACGGCCTATTGTGATCCTGACGTCCAACGGAACGCGCGATCTGTCTGATGCGTTGCGTCGTCGGTGCCTCTATACCCATGTGGATTATCCCGATCGCGCCACGGAGCTGGCGATTTTGAAGGCCCGCTGCCCCGACATCGAAGCGCATCTGGCCAACCAGATCGTGGGCTTTGTGCAATCCCTGCGCAAGGAAGAGCTGGAAAAGACCCCGGGCATCGCAGAAACACTGGATTTTGCCGCGGCACTTATGGGGCTTGGCCTTGCCGATCTGACGGCGGACCCGGCGATTTTGCAATCGACGCTGACCACGCTTCTGAAAACCCAGAGCGATCAGGCCAACATCACTACCGAAGTGGCCCAGCGCATCGCGGGACGCGCGGCGTGAGCCGAGTCACCAAATTCGCCGGGCGCGATCCTGGGCCGGCAGCACGCGTCGCCGGGTTCATGGCGCATCTGCGCGAAAACGGACTGCGCCTAGGCGTGGCCGAAACGGATACGGCGCTTGCCGCGCTGAACGAAGTCGAAGCCGCCTGTCCAGAAAATGCGCGACGGGCTCTAAAAGCGGTCTGTACCGGGTGCAAAGGCGACGTGGACGCGTTTGACGCGCTTTTCGACAGCTATTGGATGGACGCCGGACGCGTCCGGACAAAGGTCATGCCAACCCTATCGGCCCCCAGCGGTGAGGGCGTGCATTCGTCTAGAGATGCAAAGGGCGAGGACACCGGCAGCGCCGGATCCTCGACAGCGCCGGACACCAGCGATGGCGAGGGCGAAGCGGAAAGCGACGGCGAAGGCAAATTGATCGCCACCGAGGTGCGCAACCTGATGCGCAAGGACCTGCGAGACATCGTCCGCCCCGAAGACGTGGCCGAGGCCGAAGGCGTGGCACGCCGCCTGGGTGCGGCGCTGCGCGATCGCCGGTCCCGCCGCCGCATAGCCGCGCGCAAGGGCGATCGTCTGCATTTCCGCAAGACAATCCGCCGCAGTCTATCGACCGGGGGCGAGCCGCTGAAGCTGTTGCGCAAGCGCCGCCCTGACCGGACCCGCAAGATCGTCGCGCTGTGCGACGTGTCAGGGTCAATGACTGTCTATTCACAGGTGTTTCTGGCCTTTCTGTCAGGGCTTATGCGCGCCGATACGTCTGCGGATGCGTATCTCTTTCACACGCGGCTTGTGCGCATTACCGAGGCCTTGCGGGACAAGGACGCGATGCGCGCCATTGGCCGGATGTCACTGATGGCGGACGGTTTTGGCGGCGGGTCCAAGATCGGACCATCGCTTTTGCGCTTTGCCGATACCTATGCAAAGCGCTTTGTCGACGGCCGCAGCGTCGTGATGATCCTGTCCGATGGCTACGACACCGCGCCGCCGGACCAGATCGACGCCGCGCTGGCCAAGCTGAAGAAACGGGGCTGCAAGGTCATCTGGCTGAACCCACTGAAGGGATGGGCGGACTATGCCCCCGTTGCCAGCGGAATGGCGGCTGCACTGCCGCATCTGGACGTGTTTGCCCCAGCGAACACGCTCGGGGATCTGGCCGCTTTGGAAGGGGAGCTGAGCCGCCTATGACACCTGCTGAAATCCTTGACGGAGATCTTGCACAAACCGCAAAGGTCCTGCGCGACCGCCAGCAACCGTTCGCGTTTGCCACGATTGTTCGCACAGCCGGGTCAACCGCTGCAAAGCCCGGCGCAAAGGCGCTTCTGAGCGCGGATGGTACCATCGTGCAGGGCTGGTTGGGCGGCGGTTGCACACGCGGTGCAGTCAAAAAGGCCGCGATTGAGGCTCTGCGCAGTGGCGCACCGCAGTTGGTTTCGGTCGCGCCCGAAGAGCTTTTGGCGGAAAAGGGCGTCAGTTCCGGAGAGACCATTGATGGCACCCGATTTGCCCGCAATGGTTGTCCATCACGCGGCAGCATCGACATCTTTATCGAACCCTGCCTGCCCATGCCTTTGCTGACTGTCATCGGTGCCTCGCCCGTGGCCGAAGCCCTGTCAGCTCTGGCGCCCGAGTTTCACTGGTCAGTGGGCTCGGACATTCCCGACAGCCCTGTCGCCGGCCAGAACGTCATCATCATCGCCACACAAGGCCAGGGTGATCTGGCCGCTCTGGAACGCGCATTGCTGTCCAAACCTGCGTATATCGCCTTTGTCGGGAGCAAACGAAAATACGGCGCGCTGTCAGACAAGTTAATCGCGAAAGGCATAGATCAGGCCGACATCCGCGCGGTCAAAGCTCCCGCCGGTTTGGACATCGGAGCTGTCACGCCCGAAGAAATTGCACTCTCCATTCTGGCGGAACTCGTCAAGGTTCGGCGCTCGAACGTGAAACGGGACGACGATGACTGAAACGACGGCAATATTGCTGGCCGCAGGTCTGTCGCGGCGCATGGGTGCGCAAAACAAGCTATTGTTGCCAGTTGATGGCGTCCCGATGATCCGCCATGTCACCCAACAATATCAGGCGGCGATTGATGGCCCCATTCTGGTCGTTCTCGGACACGATGCGAACTTGGTTAAAGCGGCGCTGGACGGCACAGGAGTGGACACCGTTTTCAATGCAGACTTCGCCGCTGGCCAGTTTACCTCGGTCGCGGCGGGCTTGCGGAATGCTGTTGATGCTGAGACGCTGCTGATCGGGCTGGGGGATCAACCTCTGTTGTCCAGCACCGATATCCTCGCATTGCTCACGGCGCATTACTGTGCCGACCCCGACAAGATCTCTTTTCCTGTTCATCAGGGTAACCGCGGCAACCCCTTGGTTGTGCCGCGATCTTTGCGCGCAAGGCTGTTGCAGGATCCAAAGAGCCCAGGCTGCCAAAAGTTCACGCGCGCCAATGCCGATCTGGTTCAGGAACTGCCCCTGCGTACGCCCGGGCTCTTTATCGATATCGACACGCCCGAAGCTTACCAGACCCACTGCCTGCCCATGAAGGAGGTTGCAGCATGAACACTCTAAGCCGTCTTTGGGCAAAAATGACTCGATCCGTCGAACTCACCCCCGTGCAGGCCGACCAACAGGCCCGCATAAAATTTCCCTGCTGCTAAGGAAGAAGACACATGGAACTTGCTGACGAAATCAGAATTGACGCTCCCAAGGCCGAGGTCTACGCCGCGTTGAACAACCCGGAAATCCTTAAACAGTGCATTCCAGGCTGCGAAGAATTAATAAAGCATTCAGACACCGAACTTGAAGCCAAGGTTGTGTTGAAGGTCGGACCCGTCAAGGCGCGGTTTAGCGGCAATGTTACGCTGAATACCGACGGCGCGCCGGATGCGTTTTCGCTCACCGGTCAGGGCAATGGCGGAGCGGCGGGTCATGCCAAGGGCGGCGCAGACGTGACTTTGGAAGACCAAGACGGCGCAACCCTTCTCAAATACACTGCCAAAGCCGATGTTGGCGGGAAACTCGCCCAACTGGGCAGCCGACTTATCCAAAGCACTGCCAAGAAACTGGCGGCAAAGTTCTTCAAGTCCTTTGCGGATGTGATGGCTAAAGAGCACACTTGATCAAGCGTCACGCGTCGCAAAGCCGGAAACTGACACATAGCCTCCAGAGCCCAGCTCGCGACGCTGGTATGTTTGGCAAATATTATGCTCAAGCAACGGGAAACGTGGGCTTTGGGTTGTAGGTTTCGTACGTCGAATAGTCTTGAACCTAGCCCCGAAGGTGCTGTCAGACGAATGCGAACCAGTCTCAGTTTGCCACGGAAACCGCGAACCTATCCGGAACTAAGTTCACGCCACTCGCTAAGAGCAGCGGCCCGGTTCAGCTTGAAGGAGTCTCTGCTGGTGAGCGATCTTTCTTGGTTGCAGTGGTTGTAGACGGAGAGATGGACGGCGTCGAACTTCTGTAAACTTCGCATGCGCCTGAAACGTTGCATGGCGCGTTCACGCCGTCGAAAAGGAAGGTGTGAATTCTCGACGCGGTTGTTAATCCACCTGCCCGTCTGTTGCTTTTCGAGCGCGCCCATTTCTCTGAACGCAGCCTTGTAGGAAGGGAATCGATCTGTGACGACCTCCTCGGCGCAACCGTGCCGCTTCATCAATTTCTTGAGGAATTTCAGTGCTGCAGCCTTGTTTCGGCGTTTGGTAACGATTGCTTCCAGCACTTCGCCCTCACGATCAACGGCCCGCCAGAGGTAGTTTCTCTTGCCATTCACCTTCACGAAAACCTCGTCCACGGGCCACTTCCATTTGGTGTAGGCTCTCAATTGCTGAACACGCTTTCTTCGGATCTCAGCAGCAAACTTTGGGCCAAACCTGTTCCACCAATACCGGACAGTTTCGTGGCTCACGTCGATGCCTCGCTCGTGCAACAAATCTTCGACATTCCGAAGCGAGAGCGGGAAACGAATGTACAGCATCACTGCAAAGTGGATGATCTCGGGCTAGATCTTGAAACAGCGAAATGGCGAGCGTTTGGTCATGGCTGGACGCTACAAAATCGCCTTCCCCCCCCAAGCCGGTTTCCTTTGACAGCACTTCTGATCATGTCGCGAGGCCACGCAACCGCCCTGCCTGCCTCAACCTGAATCCCTCTGACAAGTCCTCTGAAAATGCCCCTCTACCACCACTGGCAGGTCAATCGGAATCGTCGACAACGCGAAATTCGCCTGAAGGAATCTCCTTCGGCGGCTCTTCGAATTCATCCGTGTTCAGTCCTCTTCGGATCAGCTCGCGAATGGCAGCTGCGCGCGATGGAAGTCGGTTTTCAAATCGCCAGTCATCAATGACCTTCAGCTCTTCAACATCCAGCATCAGCTGCAGCTTTTCGGTGCGCTTCGGTGGTCGATCTTGATTGGGCATCGTTCCTCGCTCGCTTATGTATCACATCACTTACTCCACATACGTAAGGCAATGAACCTCCTTGACATCAGCTTTTAGGTAAATTTCCGCCTCCAGCGCTAGTCAATCTAGATCAGCAACAAACACAAGAAGCACAAAATACATACCTTAAATATATGGTTTTATTTGATTTTTCTCTATCGCAACCCTAGTTGTCGTGAATGACCGAAATAGGGAAAGGGAAAAGAATGACACAGCAAGTTCTGAAAACCGAACCCCAGAACGAAATGCATGATACCGGTATCGACAAGAATGAGTGGATATCAAACGCAGTCACCGAGGTTCTGTGTGACAGCGTTCTGTTGATGATAAAGACGCAAGGGTACCATTGGAACGTGGTCGGCCCCTTGTTCGTACCGATCCACGAATTGACCGAGAGACTGTACCGCGACTTGTTCGAGGCCATCGACGCATTGGCCGAGCGTATTCGAGCCCTGGGTCAGATCGCTCCCTTGTCCGTCACAGACATGGTCAGCCAAGCGCATTTGACCGAAGAAGAAACGATCAGGGACGCGCATGGCATGATGGAACAGTTGATCTACGATAATGAGTCGCTGGCGCGCAGGTTGAGAGAGACTGCTGCTCTTGCATCACGTCACGGCGACGGGGCCACGGAAGATCTCATGAACACTAGAATGGCAAAACACGAAGAGGCGGTATGGATGCTGAAGGCCATCGCGACTGCCTAAAAGAAGTATGTGTAAAGTTTTTCTTACAGGTGAAGGACAAAGCGATGACCACACGCAAAGAATTCATTCAAGCAGCAAAAGCACAACTGGACCGTTGGGATGCGCAGATCGAGGAACTCGAGGCGCGCTGGAAGAAGGCAGAGGCCGACGCCGAGATGGAATACGAGGATCAATTGAAGAAGATCCGCAGCAAGCGTGGCGAGGCGAAAGAGCAAATCGACAAGGTTCAAAAATCCAGCGACAACGCTTGGGATGATGTCCGGCTCGGATCAGAGAAGGCATGGAAAGAAATTCAAGAGGCGATCCAGAAGGCGGCAACCCGCTTCTGATAGAGCCGGAACGGTTCAGGCGTTCAACGATTGGAGCTAATCCTCGAAGCCATATCCGGGGCCGCGGCAAGAACGCGGTCCCGGTCTTCTTTAAATGCCAAGTCACGATCCGAGAAGGCCAGTGCGCGAGCAGATGCCTCGCGGGCAGCCACTGCCACTTCGGTCTCTTGGCTATGCGCCAGTCGCCACAAAGCCGATTGCTGGAACAGATGAACTTCGAACTTGTCGCCGGCATTCAGTGCGATGGCGTCGAATGCGTCTTTCAACAAACTCGCTGCCGCGATCGGCGGAACGCCAACGTGAATGCAACTCAATTTCCTGGCGAGGATGTTTCGGAGGTCAAGGGCAACAACAACCGCAGCAGCCGTCCCATGCTGGAAATTGCGGTCGTCGGATCGTTGATCCCTGGTGACAGCGCCCGTTGGGCAATTTCAAAAAGGACCTGGAGACTGAAATGCGGGTCCTGATCGAAGCTGCGCTCTGCTCCGACCAGAAAAGCATTCCTTACCCGTTCCTCATCCAGCTTGCCGGAAGTGCTAGCCAGTGCCTGGTTTTCAGGAACGAATGTGCCCGGGAGCACCATGACCTAGACACGGCCATTCTTGGCAGCGGCACATTCTTCCAGCATTCCGACATCGATGTGCTGAATGTATCCTGACCGGTCCGAGACAACGGCTGTCGCGGAGTTGGGGATGGCGTCACCCATCAGGAACATCACGGCATTGCACGGTGTTGACCTGTCTCCATCGGCAGATTTTCGTCGGGCCCCATTCGCTCATCGAGTTCTCATAGACAGCCACATGGTCGTGCCCCAATTGAAACAGTCCGAAAGCATCAACAGTGACGAAGATTCCGCCTCCGCAATAGGTAATGTGACGCCGGGCTTCATCGGCTTGCACGTCTGCAAAGGCCGTCGTGTCAAGTCATGGTAAAAGAAATGTGCCATCGTCCTGATTGAGGCATTGCCAGACGACTCGCAACCGCCCCCCTTGCCCACCCTCTTGGGCAACCGGAGGACACAATTTTTTTTCTGCAAGTAGAAAGAATTACCATAGCGCCGCCGAGATCCACAACCGAACCGACATCAGGCTTTCAGAACGATTTGCTCTGACAAGATCCCGGTTCGAACTACAGCGGTGAAAGAGGCGTCTCAAAGGCGACCGAGCAGACACTGAAGGGGATGCCAATTTCAATTGCGGCTTGCGCTGTTTCGTGCTTCCATCGCGTCGCCCTGGCAATAAAGGCATTGCGCGCTGCTGTTGGGGTGAGCGGAGCCAGTCTGCTCAGGTTGAACCGTTTCGGTTCAATGCGTGCAAACGGCTCCTTTCATGACAACCGGCGGCGCGCCGCCTGAGCACGTAGGGTAAGCCATGCTTCACAATGACCAACTTGAACAGTGGGACCGCGAGAACTTTTTCCACCCATCGACGCATCTGGCGGAATTCGCACGAGGCAACCTGCCTCATCGGGTGGTGACCGGCGGCACAGGCTGCCATATCGAGGACCGCGACGGCAACCGTCTGCTAGATGCCTTTGCCGGGTTGTATTGCGTGAATGTGGGCTATGGCAGACCCGAGATCGCCGAGGCCATTGCCGATCAAGCTCAGGAGCTTGCCTATTTCCATGCCTATGTCGGCCACGGGACCGAGGCCTCGATCACCCTGTCCAAAATGATCCTCGACCGCGCGCCCGCGCATATGTCGAAAGTGTATTTCGGCCTGTCCGGTTCGGACGCAAATGAAACCAACATCAAGCTGATCTGGTACTACAACAACATCCTTGGGCGGCCCGAGAAAAAGAAGATCATCTCGCGCTGGCGGGGCTATCATGGGTCGGGTCTCATGACCGGTTCGCTTACCGGGCTTGAGCTGTTTCACAACAAGTTCGATCTGCCGCTGGCCCAGGTGATTCATACCGAGGCGCCCTACTATTTCCGCCGCCCCGACCCGGCGCAGGACGAAGCCGGGTTCGTTGCCTATTGCGTGGCCGAGCTGGAGGCGCTGATCGATCGCGAAGGCCCTGACACGATCGCCGCCTTTGTCGGCGAGCCGGTACTGGGCACGGGCGGGATCGTTCCACCTCCTGCCAGGTACTGGGAAGCCATTCAGGCGGTGCTTGAAAAGCACGACATTCTGCTGGTCGCAGATGAGGTCGTCACGGGATTTGGCCGGCTGGGCACGATGTTCGGCTCCGAGCATTACGGACTGCGCCCGGATCTGATCACGATCGCCAAAGGGCTGACTTCGGCCTATGCACCGCTATCGGGTTCCATCGTATCCGACAAAATGTGGAAAGTTCTGGAACAGGGCACTGACGAAAACGGCCCGATCGGCCACGGCTGGACCTACTCTGCCCATCCGATTGGCGCGGCGGCCGGGGTTGCCAACCTGAAGCTGCTGGAGGACCTCGGTCTGGTCGAAAACGCCGGAACCGTAGGGGCATACCTGAATGCGGCCATTCAGGACGCGTTGGGGGATCATCCCAACGTCGGCGAGGTGCGCGGCGAGGGCATGCTGTGTGCGGTCGAGTTCGTGGCCGACAAGGCAAGCCGTACCTTCTTTGATGCTGATGCAAAGATCGGCCCCCAGATTGCCGCCAAATTGCTGGAGCAGGACAGCATCATTGCCCGCGCCATGCCGCAGGGTGACATTCTGGGCTTTGCGCCACCCTTCTGCCTGACACGGGACGAGGCGGACCGGATCGTCGCAGCGACCGCGCGCGCGGTCCGAGCGGTTCTGGGTTGAGGAGGCGTCCATGTCGCTTGCCAACGCACCATTCAGCCAAGCGGAATATCAGCGCCGCTTGGCCAAAACCCGCGCCGCCATGGCGCGGGCGGGATTGGATGCAATCTTTGTCACCGATCCGTCCAACCAGGCCTGGCTCACGGGCTATGACGGCTGGTCCTTCTATGTCCATCAGGGCGTAGTTCTGACGATGGAGGGCGAACCGATCTGGTGGGGGCGCTACATGGACATGATGGGTGGGCGCCGCACCTGCTGGATGCAGCATGACAACATCCTTGGATATGCCGACTATTTCGTTCAATCGACCGACGTCCACCCGATGCAGGATCTCGCGGTCCATTTCAGAGCGCGCGGTTTGGACAAAGCCCGGATCGGCGTCGAGATGGAGAACTACTATTACTCGGCCAAGTCGCATTCGGTTCTGGTCGCAGAACTGCCAGACGCCGAGTTTCAGGACGCCACTGCGCTTGTGAACTGGCAAAGGTTGGTCAAGTCCGACGATGAAATCGCCTTTATCCGCAAGGCGGCGCGGATCACCGACAAGGTGATCCAGACCGCGATCGACCGCGCCGCGCCCGGTGTGCGCAAGAACGACCTTGTGGCGGACATCATACATGCCGGCATCACCGGGATCGGCGAGGACTAGGGCGACTATCCGGCCATCGTTCCGCTGACACCATCCGGCCTTGACGCAACCGCAGCCCATCTGAACTGGAACGGCGCCCCTATGTGCGAGGGTGAGGCAACCTTTTTCGAACTCTCGGGGTGCTACCGCCGCTATCACGCCCCGCTGTCGCGGACGGTGTTTCTGGGCCAGCCATCCGATGACATGCTGCGCGCCGAAGAAGCGCAGCTTGAAGGTATTACCGCGGGCTTGGAGGTCGCGCGCGCGGGAAACCGCACCTGTGACATCGCCAATGCCTTCATGAGTGTTCTGGAAAAACACGGCATCGAACGGTCGGGGCGCATGGGCTATCCCGTCGGCCTTAGCTATCCGCCCGACTGGGGCGAACGCACGGCTTCGATCCGCAGCGAAGATGAAACGGTTCTGGAGCCGGGCATGGTGTTTCATTTCATGCCGGCGCTCTGGATGGAGAGTTGGGGGTTGGAGACGACCGAAACCATCCTGATCCGGGACACCGGCGCGGCTGAACCGCTGTGCAGCATCGACCGCAAGCTATTCGTAAAGACCTGATCCATGCTTGAAGAAACCAAGCGCATTCTGAGCGACCTGATCGCCTTTCCCACGGTTTCGGTCGACAGCAATCTGGCGATGATCGGATACATCGCGAATTATCTGGAAGGGTGCGGTGCGCAGGTTGAGATCTTTCACGACCCCACCAGCCTGAAGGCCAATCTGTCGCCACGCTTGGCCCGGATTTCGATGGCGGGCTGGTCATGTCCGGACACTGCGATGTGGTTCCTGTCACGGACCAGGACTGGTCTTCGAACCCCTTTGAACTGGTTGAACGCGATGGGCGTCTGTACGGGCGCGGAACCTCTGACATGAAGGGTTTCGTCGCCGCAACCCTTGCCATGGCGCCGCAATTCGCCCGGACGCCCCGCAAGGCGCCGATCCACTTTGCCTTTACCTACGACGTGGAAACCGGCTGCGTCGGCGCGCAGACCTGATGCGCCTTCTGGCCAGGCGTGGACGGCGCCCAGCGATAGCCATCATCGGTGAGCCGACGATGATGCGAGTGATCGAAGGCCACAAGGGCTGCTACGAATACACGACCCGGTTTCAGGGGCTCGAAGGGCACGGATCGGCCCCGGATCTTGGCGTGAATGCCGTGGAATATGTCGTGCGCTATGTGGCGCGACTTCTGGAGTTGCGCGAGCAACTGAAATCCATGGCGCCTGAAGACAGTCGCTTTGATCCGCCTTGGACGACTTTGAATGTCGGCGCGCTGCATGGTGGCAGCACGCACAATGTCATCCCGCCAAAGGCACAGGTCGCGTGGGAAATGCGGCCGGTTCAGCCCTCGGATGCGGATTTCGTCAAACAGGCGATGGCCGAGTATTGCAGCGATACGCTGCTGCCTGCCATGCGGGCGGTGTACCCGTAAGCCCGCATCGAAACCGAAATCATCGGCGAGGTTGCCGGGTTGGTCCCGGTTGAGGGCAACGAGGCGAGGCGCCTCTTGTCAAGGCTGACCGGAGCCAATTCGGCAGATCTTGTGCCCTTCGGAACCGAAGCCGGAATCTTTCAACAGCTTGGAATGGACGTGGTGGTCTGCGGCCCCGGCAGCATCGAGCAGGCCCACAAGGCAGATGAGTTTCTTTTCGTCGATCAGTTGTCGAAATGTCTAGAGCTTTTGGAAAAGGTAAATCAGGCCTTCGCGACAGGTGGGGCCGACTGACGACGTTGCTGTCGGCACCGAAAGCCGTGCGCCGAACCGGAGTTCAGGCTCCACGCGTCGGGTGCATTTGACAGTCTGGCGCTATGATAAAGTCAGCGATTCACCGGTGTCCAGAACGGGCGCCGCGTCTATATCCTCGGCATCCAACATCGCAGCGACACGTTCAAGCGCGGCGATCAATGCGGCTTGCTCCCAATCCTCTAGGGCGTCGAACTTTCTCACGAACCGTTGCTGCAGCGGGTCCGGTGCCTGAGCGATTGCCTGCTTGCCCTTCTCGGTAATCACGATGTTGGTCTGCCGCCGGTCGGTCTGCGACTTTACTCGCTTCACCATGTCATGACGGACCAGCTTGTCGACCAGCGAGGTCACGGTCGCTTGCGAAATGCGCATGCGCTGCGAGATGGCGGTAGCCGTGCATTGGCCGGTCTCGGCCACGATCTGCAGAACCCGGAACTGGGCGGCGGTCAGCCCCACGGATTGGGCCAGTTCCCGCCCGAACAGGTCGGTGGCGCGCAGAATGCGGCGCAAGGCAACAAGGCTGGCATCGATACGGTCCATCACTGATTACTGGCAGAGCCGGCATGAATATTCAATATCCGGCCTGAGCAATTTTTATTCGAAGGTCGAAACACATTTCGCCACTCGACCTGATGTTAGCTAAAGAACTTCTGCTTTTTGCCATACTTTTAAAAATCTAAGGCTGGGTTGAATTTCGCGATGCGCACTGTTACTTAGCTTTTCAAAGTAATAGAAAGGCAGTGAGATCCATGAAGCACGCAAGAGAGTTGTTCAAGAAGCCAACCCCTCAGATCCGTCAGCCCGCCGCCGAAGACGGCGTGGCCATCTGGGAACTGGTGCGGGCGTGCAAGCCGCTCGATGAGAACTCGATGTACTGCAACCTGCTTCAATGCGAACACTTCAAGGACACATGCGTGGTGGCCGAGCTGGACGGTGAGATCGTCGGCTGGGTGTCCGCTTATATCCTGCCCTACGACCTCGAAACTGTGTTCGTCTGGCAGGTCGCCGTGGCCGAAAGGGCGCGCGGACTCGGTTTGGGCACGGTGATGCTGAGCGCACTGCTGCAGCGCGATGCCTGCCGCGATGTGACCAGCCTGCAGACCACCATCACCCGCGACAACGCGGCCTCGTGGGCGCTGTTCCGCAAGTTCTCGAAATCCCGCGATGCGATCCTGAAAAGCCAGCCCTATTTCACTCAGGCCCAGCATTTCAAAGATCGTCACAGCACCGAATTCATGATCACGATCGACCTGCCTCAGGCCGCGAAACTGGCGGCCTGACCGGGGCGCGACCAGATGTGGCGCCTGCCCCTTTATCCCCTTCCAATCCCAAAAGGACTTGATATGCCGACTGAAACGTCAGCCGAAGCAACTGTATTCAAACGTCGTGAATCCAAGGCGCGCAGCTATTGCCGCAGCTTTGACACCATCTTTACCCGGGCGCAGGGGTCCGAACTGACCGACGCCGAGGGCAAAACCTATATCGATTTTCTGTCCGGCTGTTCGTCACTGAACTACGGCCACAACGACACCGATATGAAGGTCGCGCTGATCGAACACATCACCTCGGACGGTCTGGCCCACGGCTTGGACCTGCACACCGATGCCAAGGCCGAGTTTCTGGAGGCGTTCGAGCGCCATATCCTCAAGCCGCGCGGCATGGATCACAAGGTGATGTTCACCGGCCCGACCGGCGCAAACGCGGTTGAGGCGGCGTTGAAACTGGCGCGCAAGGCGACGGGCCGGAACAATATCATCGCATTCACCAACGGCTTTCACGGCGTGACAATGGGCGCCTTGGCCACCACCGGAAACGCGTATCACCGCGAAGGCGCAGGCACCACGCTGAACGGCGTGACCCGGATGCCCTATGACGGATTTTTTCCGGGCGATCACGATGCCGCCGATTTCCTCGAGGCCATGCTGAAAGACAGCTCCAGCGGGATCGACGCCCCGGCGGCCATTCTGCTGGAAACCGTTCAGGGCGAAGGCGGTCTGAACGCGGCCAGCCCGGAATGGGTGAAACGCGTGGCGGCGCTGGCCCGGGAACATGGTGCCTTGCTGATCATCGACGATATCCAAGCCGGCTGCGGCCGGACCGGCGGGTTCTTCTCGTTCGAGGATATGGGCATCACCCCCGATATCGTGACTCTGGCAAAATCGGTGTCAGGCTTTGGCCTGCCGATGGCCCTGATGCTGGTGCGGCCGGAATACGACCTGTTCGGTCCGGCCGAACACAATGGCACGTTCCGTGGAAACACCCATGCCTTCGTCACCGCCCGCGTGGCGATCGAGAAATACTGGTCGGATGACACGTTCCGCAAACAGATCGACGCCAAGGCGCGGATCCTGACCTCGGCCCTGGCCGAAGTAGCCGCGCTGGTGCCCGGCGCCCGGCTCAAGGGGCGCGGCATGATGCTGGGCGTCGATGTCCAGTCCGGCGATCTGGCGGCCGATATTTGCAGCCGCGCGTTCGACCGGGGCCTGATCATCGAAACCTCGGGCAGCGAGGATCAAGTGGTCAAGGTGCTGGCGCCGCTGACGACCCCCGACGAGACCTTCCGGCGCGGGCTTACGATCCTGCTGGATGCCACGCGGGACGCGATGGAAACCAAGAAAATGGCGGCGGAGTAAGATCATGATTGTACGCGATTTCAACGACATCATCAAAAATGACCCCGATCGGGTCGTCTCGGATGCGCAGTGGTCATCGGTGCGGATGCTGCTGGCCCAGGACGGGATGGGATTTTCCTTCCACATCACTTTTCTCGAGGAAGGCTCCGAGCACACGTTCGAATACAAGAACCATTTTGAAAGCGTCTATTGCATGCAGGGATCCGGCTCGATCACGGACGTCGCTACCGGCGAGACCTACCACATCCGGCCTGGCGTCATGTATGCGCTGGACAAACATGACCGTCACATCCTGCGCGCCAACGAAGAGTTGGTCATGGCCTGCGTATTCAATCCGCCGGTCACCGGCAAGGAAGTGCACCGCGAAGACGGCTCTTACGCATTGGAATCCACCTAAAGAGGCCCCGGCGTGCGCCGGGTGAAACATCCGTGACTTTTCCTGAACACACCGTCGAGAAGATCGGCGGCACATCGATGAGCCGTGTCCGCGAACTGCGCGATACGCTGATCATCGGCGACCGCAAGGGCGCGGACTTGTACCGCCGAGTCCTTGTGGTCTCGGCCTTTGGCGGCATCACTAACATGCTGCTCGAACACAAAAAATCGGGCGAGCCGGGCGTCTACGCCCTGTTTGCCAATGACGACAGCGATCACGGCTGGCTGGGCGCGCTGACCCGCGTGGCCGACGCGATGTCCCAGGCCCACAACGCGGTTCTGGACAATCAAGGCGACCGCGCCTTGGCCGAAGATTTCGTGCGCGACCGTATTGAGGGCGCCCGCAGCTGCCTGTTCGACCTGCGGCGCCTGTGCTCGTACGGACATTTCCGCCTGTCCAGCCAGATGATGATCGTGCGCGAGTTGCTGGCCGGGCTGGGCGAGGCGCATTCTGCCTTCGTCACCACGCTGATGCTGCGGCGCGCCGGGGTGAATGCGCGGTTCGTCGATCTCAGCGGCTGGCGCGACGAAACCGAATATTCGCTGGAAGAGCGGATTTCGTGCGCCCTGGCCGATGTGGACCTGACCCGCGAACTGCCCATCGTCACCGGTTACGCGCAGTGCCGCGAAGGGTTGATGCGCGAATATGACCGGGGGTATTCCGAGGTCACGTTCTCGAACATCGCGGCCCTGACCATGGCGACCGAGGCGATCATCCACAAGGAGTTCCACCTGTCCTCGGCCGACCCGGTCCTCGTGGGGGCGGACGCCGTGCGCAAGCTGGGGCACACGAACTACGATGTCGCCGACCAGCTGTCGAACATGGGGATGGAAGCCATCCACCCCAACGCCGCAAAGATCCTGCGCCAATCCAATGTCGCCCTGCGTGTCACCAACGCGTTCGACCCGGCCGATCCCGGCACGCTGATCGACGATCAGCCCGCCCAGCAACCGGCGGTCGAGATCATCACTGGCTTGGACGTTGTGGCGCTGGAGCTATTCGAGCAGGACATGGTGGGCGTCAAAGGCTATGACAGCGCAGCACTCGAGGCGTTGAAACGCCACAAGGTGCGCATTGCGTCGAAAACCTCGAACGCCAACACGATCACGCATTACGTCGAAGCTTCGCTGAAGACGGTGCGGCGGGTGATCGCCGACATGGAACGCGCCTTCCCGTCGGCCGACATCAATGCCCGCTCGGTCGCGATCGTATCGGCGATCGGGCGCGATCTGTCCGGGCTTGGCTGTTTCAGCGCCGGGTTGCGGGCGCTAGAGGACGCAGGCATCGACGTGATCGCCGCGCACCAGACAACGCGCAATGTCGACATTCAGTTCGTCGTGCCCCGGGATGCCGTCGAAGATGCGATCAAGGCGCTTCATTCCAACTTGATCGGATCAACTGAAACCACCAAGCTTGATGAAGCCGCATGAGGGGTGCTGCCAGACCAATTGGAACTCCTATCTACGAGGGCAGGATCGCTGTTCCTTGTTCAACGCAGAGACCGCGCCGCTCGGCGAGGGCAGCAGCGCGGGTCAGCCTGAAATTTGGTCTTGGGTGGTGTCAGAAAAATTCTAACTCGTTTCTACAAGGGCAGGATCGCTGCCCCTTATTCGGCACAGAGACCGCGCCATTCGGCAATTGCGGCGGCGCGGTTCAGCTTGAAATTTGTTCTGGAGTAGAGGCTGCGCTCCAAGTTGAACAGGTTGTAGACCGAAGTGTAGACAGATGCGAATTTCTGCAAACTTCGCATCCGCCGGAAGCGCAACATCGCCCGCTCTCGCCGTCGGAAGGGCAGGTGTGAATGCTCGGCACGGTTGTTCAACCAACGACCGGTTTTTTTTGGAGAAGGCCAGCACCGATTTCCTTCAAGGCAGCGCCGTAGGATCTGAGCCGATCGGTAACGATGGTCTCGGGTCGGCCGTGCTTGAGCATTGCTTTCTTGAGAAATTTCAGCGCTGCCGTTTTGTCACGCCTCTTCGAAACGAAGCTTTCCCGAACCTCGCCCTCATGATCTACAGCCCGCCAAAGGTAGTGCCCTTCGCCTTTAATCTTCACTAACATCCCGTCAAGATGCCAGCGCCACTTGCTTGAACACATGCCCTCGATCCGGCGCTTCCGGATTTCGGCAGCGAACAATGGCCCGAACCGATGCCACCAGAACCGCACAGCTTCGTGGCTCACGTCGATGCCGCGTTCATGCAGCAGATCCTCGACGTTGCGCAACGAAAGAAGAAACCGAACGTACAGCATGACCGCCAGGCGGATTATCTCGGGGCTGGTCTTAAAGTACTTGAAAGGAAAGCGTTTAGTCATTGACGGAAGCTACAAACCCGCCCTGCCCGTCTCAAGCTGATTTGTCTGACAGTGTCCATCGAACAAACAGGCTCTCAGGCTTTTTTGCGGTGTCCAAAATGCATTTTACTCCCAATCGCCAGCAGACGAGCGCCAAGTCTTGGCTTCGCCATCCCAAACGCTGGCTGTTGCGCAAGGCGTCGGGTTTATTCCGTCACAATTGGTTCCGTGGACATCCGCAATAACAATGCGTTGACGCCCGAAGTCAACGACCGTCCAGCCTTGGTTGAGCAAGGAGTGCACCGCTTCGCCAACCCAAAAGTGCGACATGCATCCGCCTGTTCCGCAGTAAAGAGATGCGGCGCTCGAACACGCAAAACCAGACTCATTTAGAACCCAGTCGCGTTGTAGATCTCCGTCGAGATCGACCCTTTCAACGGCGCCCCAAGCTATGTCAAACTGACCGTCATTGAACTCCGCGCAGGCTTGTGCCGCCAGATCAACCTTCGTCTGCAAACCGGGCGGAAGTTGCGAAACATCAGCCGCGACAGATGGTGAGGCCCAAACAAGGCCCGAAGCGAGCACAATCCCGGCGACCAAACATTTCATCTGACGCGCTATTTGGGAAGCTGGTTGGAAGGAGGTATCAATTGCACTGATCATACTTGTAGTCCCCATATTCCAGCCAGTTTGCCGAGCCTTCGTTAAAAATCAGAAACTCGGACCTGTCCTCCCCAAGCAGGGCGACGACAAATCCGGCGGGCGGCACAGAGTTTCCGAAGTAACTGTAGGCCGTCATGGCTCTGATCGACTCGCCGTTTACTGTTACTCGCGCGTCCCACTCCCCCTCCGGATTGTCCAGAATTACATATTCGATCTGGCGTTTTATCGCTCCGCCACCACAATAGACGATGCCTTCGGGTGCTTCGTAGGAACCCCCCTGGCTGGTATCTGAGTCGCACACGGAACGAAGGGACCGAATTGCAGCACCGGAACCTTTCAAGTCAAAGATTCCATAGCTGATATCTTGATCAATCATAGACAGGTTAACCGATGCATTGGCTGCAAGCTGGTCCAATACAAAACCGTAGTCCTGCTGACTCTTGAAACTGACCTCGACGGGATAGTTGTCTACGATCTGCAAAGCCGCGTTTTCTGCGCCAACCTGGAATGCCCCAACTTCGGTGGTGCCGTTCTTCAAAAACCGAATGGAAAGCCCTTGCTTCTGCACAATGTCCTGGCTGTCCTCATATCCAGCCGGAGCAAAACGGATACGGTCACACTGAAGCTCCAGCGTCATGTTTCCGGTCTGAATAAACGCATTGGGATTAGGCCCGGAGTTGAACGACCACTCCGCCGATGCTGTGGTCGCCATTGCCATCATCAACGCTCCAATGGAAACCGTTTTGAACCTCATTTTTCTCTCCATGGTGTTACGTTTCGCGCAGTCATTCAGCAGGGATCCGGCCCGTTACCTGGGCAACCAGATCAGGAAGCAGGTTCGCCGTAGTCGTTTGCGCCTTCTTGGGAAGGTCGCGTCAGCCACCAGATCATCAGGATGGACAGAACCAATTGAAGAATTGAGACAACAACAATACCGGTCGCACCCAAGACTGCCGCGGGTCCCCGCAATGCATCGGGGTTTTCCGTCCCTTGCTCCAATACCGAGAAGAACGCCACCCCACCCAGCATAACAAATAGCGATGTAATGCTGAGCGCCATCGGCAGCAGCAAGTACCAGCCAGGTCGTCCTGTATCATGCAGCCTTCTCCAACCGGCGGCCAGCATAGGTATGAGAACGGCCAGTTGGAAAACAGAGGACAGAACCCGAGATCCCTGCCCTGTTTCGGGGTCGGTCCCGAATAGGATCGTATCCAACACAGCCAAAGCAGCACTCACGAGAACCACAAACAAGAAGAACCACCAGTATTCTGAGCGTATAGCCCGACCGGAGAACTGGAAGTATTTCGAGAAACACGTTTTAACGGCTTCACCAAATCCCATTTTTCACTCCTTTCTTCGTTTCCAAGCAGCCTCAAATCGCTTCGCCGCTCAGGAGAACACACTCGCACCTATGGGTGTTCCCACCTACCTTTTTGTTTAAAACCAGAAGTCTATCATACGAGAGCGTAGAGAAATCTACGCGCGGAAAAAGTGTTGATTTACGAAAAATTAGGTTCAAACATGCGGATTCGGCACAACTTTCATTTTGCCTCCGTTGTTGTTGCTGCTCGCTTTGCCGAGCCCTTCCAGCCGTTTGAGTGAGTGCTGGCGGCCTGAAGGTGCTGCCAGACGAATTCGAATTAGTCTCCACAACGACAGCGACACTGCCCGTTTTGCCGTGCCGAGACTGCGCCACTCAGAAAGAGCAGCGGCACGGTTGAGTTTAAAATTGGGTCGTGGGTGAAGGCTTCTTTCCAAATTGAACAGGTTGTCAATTGAGGCGTGGACGGCGGCGAATTTCTGTGAACTTCGCATGCGCCTGAAAGGTTGCATGGCGCGTTCACGACGTCGAAAAGGAAGGTGTGAATTCTCGACTCGGTTGTTAAGCCACCTGCCCGTCTGTTGTTTTTCGAGCGCGCCCATTTCTTTGAACGCAGCCTTGTAGGAAGGGAATCGATCTGTGACGACCTCCTCGGCGCAACCGTGCCGCTTCATCAATTTCTTGAGGAATTTCAGTGCTGCAGCCTTGTTTCGGCGTTTGGTAACGATTGCTTCCAGCACTTCGCCGTCACGACCAACGGCCCGCCAGAGGTAGTTTCTCTTGCCATTCACCTTCACGAAAACCTCGTCCACGTGCCACTTCCATTTGGTGTAGGCTCTCAATTGCTGAACACGCTTTCTTCCGATCTCAGCAGCAAACATAGGGCCAAACCTGTTCCACCAATACCGGACAGTTTCGTGGCTCACGTCGATGCCTCGCTCGTGCAACAAATCTTCGACATTCCGAAGCGAGAGCGGGAAACGAATGTACAGCATCACTGCAAGGTGGATGATCTCGGGACTGGTTCTAAAGTATTTGAAGGAGGCAGGTCTGGTCCTGGGCAAAAGCTACGCAACACCCCCGCCCCACTCAAGCAAAGTTCTTCTGACAAGACCGCTCAACGAATTACATGAACCGAGCACTTGGCGTGATGCACGACTCTGTACGCAGTGGAACCTAAGAAAACGTCCTCAAAACCAGGCTTGTGCGAAGCCAAGATGATGCAATCCGCGTCGCTCTCATTTGCGCAGTCGACAATAGCCCTACCCGCGTGACCAGAGATGAGCCGAACCTTCGCGCCTGGAATTTCAGAAGCAGTTTGATGCAGGTTTTCCAAGATTTCATGCCGCGTATTGGCAAGTACTTCGCTGGGAATCTGAGACGCTACATACGCCGGAATTGGTTCTTGGACGTGTATCACGGTGAATACAGCGTCCGCATCAGCCAATTGGCGCGCGGCTTCAAACGACGCTTGTGTGTCGTGTTCTTGGTCCAGAGCAACCGGGATCAGGATATTCTTGTACATTTGACCGCCTACCTACTGCTCCGGTGATTCCAGTTTGGTTCCTCGGCAGCAGGAAACCTAAACAGGCTCAGACTTTGACGATTTCCCCGCGCTCTTTGTAGCGGCTACAACCTCATCAACTGTTTTCTCAACAGCTTCAGCTTCGGTTTCAGCGACATAAGATGCACAACGCGACACGGTTTCGAACCATTCCTGAATGTCAGCAACCAACCGCTCCGCCGAATGGCGCTGCCACTCCGCCATGCTCTGAAGGGCTTTGGTGGGATCGGACGGGTTCGCGGAAGACACATTTCGTGCAGCTTTTAGAGCCGTCCGGACCGCCTCATGACGCCGTTCGAACCAATGCTGTGCAAAGGCCTCTGTTTCTTCGAGCAATTTTTCTTGTGCGTCCCAAAACTGTTCGATCTGGGCACCGAAGGCCGGATTGCCGGACATGGGCGGCTGCATTTGCTTGAAAACATCCACAACTGAGGTCGGGCTATTTGTGCTAGATTTCTTTCTCGGCATCGAAAATTCCTCCTCATTTCCTGAATAAGCTATTGTGCCACCTGCGGCATGCTTTCGCCTTAATACAGATCAATTACGCTTATCTTTAGAACTCTCGGCTTAGACCGCGACAGGACACTCACATTCTCTCCGACATCGGTTCCTAGAGGGCAGTGTTGGAGTTAGAGTAGTCTAGACAAGAACTTAACGCTTGGTTTTCTATGCACATTGCCGGCTTTCTGATTACCCTTGGTATCCTCTTCCTTGCCGGATTGGCGGCCGACCAACTTGGCCGGGCCACGCATTTTCCTCGTGTTACAACCTTACTTTTCCTCGGTCTGATCGCCGGGAACGCCGGAATGGGGTTGATCCCACTCGACGTCGCAATGTGGTTCGACGAGATATCGATTGTGGCCTTGACGATGGTCGCGTTCCTTCTGGGAGGATCTTTGACATACGAGAACCTGGTACGGCATGGCCGAGCCATTCTGACGATTTCGATTTCAATCGTGGTTGCAACCCTTGTTATTGTGCCTGCTGGACTGACCGCAATCGGCGTACCCTTCGGGTTGGCGTTAGTGTTGGCGGCGATTGCTACGGCTACAGCTCCGGCCGCCATGACAGACGTGATCAAACAATCTGGGGTGTCCAACAGCTTCACCGAGACATTAAAGGGCGTTGTCGCAATTGATGACGCTTGGGGTCTGATTGTTTTCAGCATCGCCTTGGTTCTGGCCGGTCATTCGGACGGTTGGGCCACTGTCACGACCACAGCGATGTGGGATTTCGGAGGGGCTATTTTGCTGGGTTGCGCACTAGGCGTGCCATCCGCTTACCTGACCGGCCGCTTGAAACCGGGGGAGCCAACGCAGGCAGAAGCAGTGGGCATAGTCTTTCTTACAGCGGGCCTCGCGCTTTGGCTGGAGGTTTCCTTCTTGGTAGCAGGCATGGTTGCGGGCGCAGTTATCGGGAATCTTGCCCGCCATCACGACCATGCTTTTCATGAGATCGAGCACATTCAGTGGCCGTTCATGATTCTGTTCTTCCTGTTGGCTGGCGCCACGTTGGAAATTGAAGCCTTCGGCTTGATGGGCTGGGCTGGTGCTCTTTTCCTATTCTTGCGTGCCGTGGCCCGACTTGTCGGAGGTTACTGCGGAGCAATACTGGGCGGCCTGCCTCGCCGTCAAACCCGCTGGTACGGTACCGCCTTGTTACCACAGGCCGGTGTCGCGGTAGGAATGGCCCTTGTAGCCGGAGAGCAATTTCCGCATTGGGCCGCGTTGATCATGGCCTTTACTCTAGCCAGTACTGTGGCCTTCGAGGTGTTGGGGCCGCCGTTGACTCTCATGTCAATCAGACGAACGGCTGACACGGATGAGCAGATTGGTCAGTGACTATTCAGACTGGATCGATTCAAGAAAGGCGAGCAAATTCGCCAACGGCAGGCCTACAATCATAGATTGCCCATTAGGTATAGCCACCGCGATTTTTTGGTCTGTCTCAAACACCGCGCCAAAGATTGGCATTTCGCCCCCATGGGCGAGCAATTGTGAACGACCATCAATCTGTTCAGCTATGCGAACTATCGGAAACACACCGTCGTTTTCGCCCGCCAATTTGGTAAGGTCGGGTGTTCGAATAGCCAACATTTCGGCCATTGGCCCGTCTCCGGTCGCTTCGAAACCGTGACATTGCCAGCAATACGTCCGGTACAAATCACTTCCCGCACTGACGCTGACCTCCTGTGCTAGTGCAGGCCCAGTGACTAACAGTGCCAGTAAAATCCCTCGATAAACCTGCATATTCTCCTCCAAATCGCTGCCACTAATGAAGATCTCATTAAACAGTATAGCTAAGGAACGTCTTTGACCTTGCTCATGTTGTCCGCACCAGCACGAACATTGGCGTTTCAGTCGAATAGCGTTTGAGCACACGCCCAATCTAATCCAGGCAGACCTCCAACTACGCCACTTCGTCATTGACCTTACCACCCTCGCGCCCAGACGGCACTCCTTCTAATGCGTTCAAATGCCAACGAATTCGCCAAAGGTGATAAGACACGCGATGTAACCATCTGAGGGCATCCAAACGAGCCCAGACCACGTCGTCCGGCAGCGTGTCAGTCGCAGCATCGGAGATGAGCAACTCTCTGCGAAGTTTCCTCTGTCGTCGCAGAAAACGGCGAACGCGATTCAGCGTGACTTCACACTGCGCTGGATTGTCGATTTCCGAATAGCCATCAGTCGCCGCAATCACCACTGAAGCAAGCCGTTTCAAGCGCGGGTCTTTCGGCAACTCGCTTATCCGATCATCTTGGCTACACCGGTAAAGCAACCGATCGAGATGATCGAGGATATGGTACATACCCTTGATGCTGGATAACTCTACGTCGGACCTGCTGGACAGTTCTATCTTATCTAGATACGAGCGCGCTTCGGATATAGCAGTCTCAATGCTGTCCCGCCCAAAGTTGATTCCGTTTGGCTCAGATGCCCCCATACATAACCGAAGGTGCGCTACTTCGGCCCTAACAATTTGTTCGACTGCAGCTTTTGCTGCATCCACAGCTATTTCCGGCGTCCCAAGGACAAGCGGATCCAGAGATCTCGTTAACTCAGCACCTCGGTCGGGTACGAGCGCCTCGACAAATCTGGCAAAGGGTTTGGCGAAGGGCAAGATCAGCGCCACGCCTATGGCGTTGAAGAAACTATGGAACGCGACAAGCGCAGTCAGAGAATTTCCTGCCCCCACCCCGCTTACAAAGACCGAAGTAAATGGCCCCAGCAAAAAAAATGCCATTACTCCTGTCATCACGTTGTAGATCACATGAGCAAAACCGGTTCGACGAGCCATCGTGCCCCCACCAAAGGTGGCTAGAACAGCGGTGAAAGTTGTCCCCACGTCCATTCCAATGACGAGCGCCGCCGCTTGAGGGAAGTTCACTGCACCAGCGCTCAACGCAGCCAATGCTGTCGCAACGCCAGCGCTCGAAGACTGCGTCACCATCGTTATCAGGACGCCGATCAATACAAGCTTCAGCCTGCCTAGCAGTGTATCTGGCGGAAAATCGGCAGGAGTAACTACGCCACGAAACGCCTCAAGCCCGGACTTGAGCTGCTCGATACCAATGAAAATCAAACTGAACCCGGCCAACGCCAGCCCAAGGCCGGAAACCGCTTTTCTTCCCGAAAGCGCCAACAAAGCCCCAATAAAAACAACTGGCAACATCACTTGTCCCAAGTCTAGCCTGAACCCCAAGAGCGCGACGAGCCAACCTGTCATGGTCGTTCCGATATTGGCCCCAAAGATGATCCCAAGCGCTTGGGGAAACGTGAGCAGACCAGACGCGACAAATCCGACGGCCGCAACGGTGGTCGCACTGGAAGACTGGATTGCAGCTGTCGTGACCGCGCCTGTTACGGCCCCGGTAAACGGTGTCGACGTGAACCGGCCCAAAATGTCTCGCAATTTCGCCCCTGCCAAAGCCTTCAAACCGTCGGTCATCAACAGCATGCCGACAAGGAACAGGCCGATGCCGCCTAAGGCCGGTGACAGGTTCCAGAACATCACGAATTGCTTTCCACCCTAAGTCTCACACCGCCTAGCATGTTTGCTTTGCCTTTAAATCCGACGACAAAAGTCAGTTGGTTTGCGTTCAGCCTCGCAGACCCGACGCCGCGAGTTGATTGACATAGATCAAAGAACCAACACGAATTGCATAGTGAAATTCGAATGTTTCAACATATTCTACGTTCACCGTCCTGTCCCCAAGTAAACACAAAGGTGAACGGAATTTTGAAGAAGTGGAGGTTCCACCCACGGGGGCTCGGCAAGAGTGATGGCGAGCCCCCAGTTAGTCGATTGGCGCCCAATGCGCCCAAACGTTGAGACACAAGGCATTCGGTGCGGCTTTGACCATAGGATCAAGCCGCTGCGCCAATCGAAATAAAAAGAGAAGGACGCCACTGACGACGTTCGGAATGGGCAGTTGGCGGAAACCACCTATGAACTCTGTTGATCCAAACGAACAGAAACTCAGACGGGCCCTTACTACCCCGTTGCTCACGCTTTATGGCCTTGGGGTAACGGTCGGAGCGGGCATTTACGTTTTAGTCGGTGCAACAGCAGACATTGCCGGACCGTTTGCGGCGTTGTCGTTCGTTGTAGCCGCGCTCGTCGTATCACTCACCGCGCTTTCCTATGCGGAACTCGCAACTCGATTTCCTGTCAGCGCAGGTGAAGCAGCCTATGTTGAGGCGGGATTTCAGAAAAGATGGATGGCGGTTTTCGTTGGGTTTGCGGTGGCAGCCTCGGGCGTTATCTCCGCTTCTGCCGTTGCAATTGGCGCAGCATCATACCTTCATGCTTTGACCGGTTTTGCGATTCCTGTTTTGACCATCAGCGTCGTTCTGATCATGGGTCTAATCGCGCTTTGGGGGATCACTGAATCTGTCTTTGTTGCGGCTGTCATCACGATCATCGAGATCGCAGGCCTTCTCTTTGTGATTGGCTGGGGCATGTCGGTTCAGGATCCGCAGGGATACGGGATCAGTTCGATGCTTCCGCCACTTGAACTCGACGCGTGGAGAGGCATTTTCGCGGCATCACTTCTAGCCTTCTTTGCATTTGTTGGCTTCGAAGACATGGCCAATGTTGCGGAAGAGGTCAAAGACCCCGTGCGCACCATCCCAAAAGCGATTTTACTAACCCTCGTTCTGGCGACGGTGTTGTATCTGGGAACCTCAATGACGGTTCTACTTGTTGTTCCGATCGATGTTCTCTCGACATCCACAGCACCCCTCGCGCTTGTGTTTTCAAACGCCCCCGAGGTGATAAAACAGGGCTTTTCCGCGGTCGCGATTGTGGCGACAGTCAATGGAGTACTGATCCAGATGATTATGGCCTCGCGGGTGATCTACGGACTAGCAGACCGTGACCATTTGCCGAAGGTTCTGGCGATAGTCCCTAAGGCAACGCAGACACCGGTTGTAGCTACTTTGCTGGTTGTAGCGATCATCGTTCTGCTGACTCAAACTACACCGATTGGTACTTTGGCACAGCGCACATCCCAGATCGTTCTGGGCGTCTTTGTGCTCGTCAACATTTCGCTTATCCTGCTGAAGATGCAGCCGGACGAGGCCCCCAAGCATTTTCGCGTTCCTCTTGTGGTACCGATCCTGGGGGTGATCACCAGTGCATTGCTTTTTGGATCTGGATTTCTCTAACTAGACAAAACAACCCAAAGGCCTCAACGAGCTGCCATGGCGGTGCTGGCAGACTAGTGCGAACCAGTCTCACAAAGGGCAGGATGCCTACACTTTATTCGGCGCAGAGACCGCGCCACTCTGCGATAGCGGCAGCGCTGTTAAGATTGAAATTTGTTCTAGAAGACAGGCTGCGCTCTGAGTTGAACAAGTTTAGAACTGAGGCGTGAACGGCGGCGAA
>NZ_JBXWSH010000021.1:0-69596 GCF_059613325.1 Ruegeria sp. BHSA191 | reverse complement strand
CTGCCTGCGGGTCGGGCTCGGTACCGCCCGATGGCAGGCGCAGCCGCACCTCGGGCGCGTCGGCCATCGTCAGGGTGCCGGCAATGTCACGGGCGCAGGCGCGGGCAAAGACCAACGCCTCAAGCAGACCGTTCGACGCCAGCCGATTCGCCCCGTGCAACCCGGTTGACGCCGCTTCGCCACAGGCCCAGAGCCCGGCCAGAGAGCTGCGGCCATTCAGGTCGGTGGCCACGCCGCCCATGTGGTAATGCGCCGCCGCCGCCACCGGGATCGGTTGGGTCACGGGGTCGACACCGTTGCGCAAGCAGGCCTCGGTCACCGCCGGAAACTGACTGCGGATCGCCGCGCCGATCGCTGCGCGCGTATCCAGCGCGGGGCGGTTGCCGGCCTTGGTTTCCAGATAGACGGCGCGCGCCACGACATCACGCGGGGCCAGCTCGGCATCCGGGTGGATGCCTTGCATGAACCTTTCGCCGTGGCGGTTGATCAGTATAGCGCCCTCGCCACGCAAAGCCTCGGTGGCCAGAGGCATCGGGTCCTCGCCCACGTCGATCGCGGTGGGGTGAAACTGAATGAACTCAGCATCGGCGATCCGGCCCCCGGCCCGTGCGGCCATACCGATCCCCTGCCCGCGGATCCGCGCCGGGTTGGTGGTGCGGGCATAGAGCCCCGCCGACCCGCCCGTGGCCAGTACATGCGCAGCCCCGCGCAGAAGCACCGGTTCGGCCCCCGGCGCATCGGTCGGCGCCAGATATACGCCCGAGACCTTGGCCCCGTCGCTTTCCAGCCCCACCGCCAGCGCCCCTTCGATCACCTGGACCGAAGCACGCCGCCGCAGCTCGGCGATCAGGGCGCGCATGATCTCGGCACCGGCCTGGTCGCCCTTGACGCGCACCACGCGGGCCACCGAATGGGCCGCTTCCTGCGATTGGATGAACCCGCCATCGGCGTCCCGGTCGAACCCGGTGCCCAGATCGGACAGGTCCAGAATATGATCCCGCGCCGCGCGGGTGACGAACTCGGCCACCTCCTGCAAGACCGACCCTGCGCCGGCGCGCATCGTGTCGCGGGCATGGGCTTCGGGGCTGTCGGACGGGTCCATCGCCGCCGCCACCCCGCCCTGCGCCCAAGCCGAGCTGGCACCCGAGCCCAGCGGCTCGGGCGAGATCATCACCACTGGGTGCGGGTCGAGCTTGAGCGCGGTATAGACCGCTGCCAGACCGCCGCCGATAATGACCACCCGAGGGGTCGAGACCGTCTGCATCGCCCCGGTCAAATTCCCAGCTTGCGCGACAGATCGATCATCCGCTGAACCGAAAGGCGCGCTTTTTCCGCCACTTCGGGGTCAACCTCAACCTGTCCGGTCATGGTATCGAGCGCATACAGCACCTTTTCCAGCGTGATCTTCTTCATGTAGGGGCACATGTTGCAGGGCCCGACGAAATCGACCTGTGGCAGCGCGCCCGCGATGTTCGACGCCATCGAACACTCGGTGATCAGCATCGCCTTTTCGGGCTGTTCGTCGGTGACGTATTTGATGATGCCGCTGGTCGAACCCGAGAAATCGGCCTCGGCCACCACGTCGGGTGGGCATTCGGGATGCGCGATCAGGCGGGTGCCCGGGTTCCATTCGCGGAACTCGCGCAGGTCCTGCGCCGTGTATTGTTCGTGTACGATGCACGAGCCTTCCCACCAGACCACGTTCTTCTGCGGCACGTCGCGGGCCACGTTCTGCGCCAGGTACTGGTCGGGGGTCATGATGACCGTGTCGCTGTCCATCGCTGCCACGATCTGCGCCGCGTTCGAGGAGGTGCAGCAGATGTCGGATGCCGCCTTCACCTCGGCCGTGGTGTTCACATAGGACACGACCGGCGCACCGGGATAGCGGCGGCGAATCTCGGCGATGCCCTCGGCGGTGATCGACTCGGCCAGCGAACAGCCGGCCTCCATGTCGGGCATCAGAACAGTCTTTTCGGGGCTGAGAATCTTCGAGGTCTCCGCCATGAAATGCACGCCGCATTGCACGATCACGTCGGCCTCGACCTCGGTCGCCTTGATGGCCAGCTGCAGGCTGTCACCGACGAAATCCGAAATCCCATGATAGATCTCGGGCGTCATGTAGTTGTGGCCCAGTATCACCGCGTTGCGCTCGGCCTTCAGACCGTTGATCGCCTTGACATAGGGCGCGTAGATCGCCCAGTCCGCCGGCGAGACGACGCGCGACATACGGTCGTAAATGTCGCTCATGCTGGCGGCCAACTCGGGCGAGGGGGTCAGGTCGTATTTCTCGGCTAGATGCGCGCGCTGCGCGGGATGGTCGAACACTTGGTCTGATTTCCGCCTGGTGAGTTCCTGTGCCGCTTCATATGGGGATTCCGTCCCGTTGGCCACAACCTGCCAACGGAAAATATGCCGCATCACCAAGCGTTATGCCCCGCGCGGCTGTGGAACTCTGGGCCGATGGGGCGGGTCAGAGCTCGACCCGGCACCACACGCAATCATGATCCGACAGCGGCTTGCCCTCGGCCGTCAGCGAGGGCAGCAGCCCTCGGTCCGGGCATGTCAACCCCCTGCCCGCGAACCAGTCCAGCTTCATCACCCGGTCCGGGTGCGGCGTGATCAGGCTGGGGCGCGTGGTGTGACCTTCGGCAGTGAACGCCCAGCTGTATCCGCGGCGCTCGGCCAGGGAAAACAGCGTTTCCCGGCGCCAGTCGAAATCGGGCGGCAGGTGGTTGCCGGTGTTCAGGTCTCCCCCGATCAGCACCGGCATGTCCGGCGCAAACGCCTCGACGGCATCCAGCAGTTTTTCGAACTGCGCGTGCCGGTGGTCCGAGGCGGCGTTGCTTTCCAGATGCGTCGACACCACGCAGAGCGGCCCGGCCTTTGTCGGAACTTCGGCCAAGATCGCCATGCGCCCGCCCAGTCGCGGCTGATCGGGGTCGGCCGCGCCGCTGTCGGCGGCGAACCAGTGGCCGTGATCGTCCAGCCGAAGCAGCGAGGTCCGGCTGAACGGCACCGCCGACAGGATCGCATTGCCGTGCCAACCCAGCGTGTTGAAATCGTCGCTGCAAAATGCGCGTTCGGTCGGACCACCCATACCCAACTCGTGGAACTCGACGCCAAAGACATAGGCCATGTTCAGATGGGCGGCCATCTCCTCGGTCGTGTGGCGCTGTGCGGTGCGGGCCATGCCGTGATCGACCTCGGACAGCAGAACGATATCCGGTGCGACCGGCGCCAGATGCGCAGCCGTCTCAGCCGGAAAAAGGCAACGCTCGACGTTCCAGGCCGCAACCGTCAGCGTCGGGTCAAGCACGTCACGCGACGCCCGCCCGCCCAGTTGCAGCGCGTTCATGGCCGGCGTTTCCGCCATCAGGGCACGATGCGCTTCGGCGGTGCGCGGCGCGGACAGAATGCGCGCGCGCGCGGCTTCGGAAACAGGCGGCAAGGCCGCGACGGTCTTGGTGATCACAGGGCTTTTCCGGTTTCCGGGTGGAACAGAGTGATGGCGTCGGACTTCAGCGCGATCCGGGTCTCGCCCGGCGCGGCCTCGACATCCTTGCCGACATGGATGGTGAACTCCTGATCAGCCAGCCGCCCGTGCAGCAGCCGATGCGCGCCCAGCTCCTCGATGATGTCGACATGGAAGGAAATCGAGCCTCCGGCGCCCAACATCACGTCCTCGGGGCGGATGCCCAGAGTGACCGGGCCAGACCCTTCGGCCGCGCCCAGCACCGTCTCACCGTTGATCATGACATTGCCACCGTCCAGCCGGGCCTGGATCAGGTTCATCGGCGGCGCGCCCATGAAGCTGGCCACGAAGGTCGAGGCCGGGCGGTGGTAGATCTCGGACGGGGTACCGATCTGTTCGATCCGGCCCGCGTTCATCACGATGATCCGATCAGCCATGGTCATCGCCTCGACCTGGTCATGGGTCACATAGATCGAGGTCACGCCCAGACGCCGCTGCAGCGCCTTGATCTCGATCCGCATCTGGTTGCGCAGCTTGGCGTCCAGGTTCGACAGCGGCTCGTCGAACAGGAACAGCGCCGGGTCGCGGACGATGGCCCGGCCCATGGCGACCCGCTGGCGCTGACCGCCCGACAGCTGAGAGGGCTTGCGGTCGAGATACTCGTCCAGGTTCAGCATGGCGGCGGCCTCGGCCACCTTCCGCTCGATCACGTCCTTGGGCGTTTTGCGGTTTTTCAGACCATAGGCGATGTTCTTGCGTACCGTCATGTGCGGGTACAGAGCATAGTTCTGGAACACCATGGCGATGTCGCGATCGGCCGGATCGACGTCATTCATGACGCGGCCATTGATCGTCAGTTCGCCTTCGGTGATCTCTTCCAGCCCGGCCACCATGCGCAGCAGGGTGGACTTGCCGCAGCCGGACGGGCCGACAAGAACCACGAACTCGCCATCACCGATATCGAAACTGGACGGGGTCAGCGCCTCGGCGCCGTTGGGATAGATTTTTCGGATGTTCTTCAGGGATACCTGAGCCATTTGCTTTCCTGCCTTACTTGTCGGATTCCGTCAGGCCCTTGACGAACCAGCTTTGGAAGAAGATGACGACCATGACCGGGGGGATGATGGCGATGATCGCCAGCAGGTTGGCCCGGCCGTATTCGGGAATGCGGTTGCCCTCCAGCACCTGCGTGATCTGCTTGATCCCGCGCACCAGGGTGAACATGTCCTCTTCGGTGGTGATCATGGTGGGCCACAGATACTGGTTCCAGCCATAGACAAACATGATGATGAACATCGCCGCGATCATCGTACGCGACAGCGGCACCAGGATGTCGATGAAGAATTTCACAGGACCGGCGCCGTCGATGCGCGCAGCCTCGACCAGTTCTTCGGGGACCGAGCGGAAGAATTGCCGGAAAAAGAACGTGGCCGTGGCCGAGGCGATCAGCGGAATGATAAGGCCCTGATAGGTGTTAAGCATCCCCAGCTTCTGCACCACCTCGTACGAGGGCAGAATGCGCACTTCGAGCGGCAACAGCAGCGTGGTGAAGATCACCCAGAAGGCCAGCGTGGCAAACCGCATCCGGAAATAGACGATCGCATAGGCGGCCATCATCCCGATGAGGATCTTGCCCAGGGCAAAGCCGATGCCCAGGATGAACGAGTTCTTGAGCATGTTCAGGCCGGTATTCTGCCCTGAGAAGCCCGAGGCCTGGAACATCGCCTTGTCGAAATTTTCGGGCAGCTGATCGCCGATCGTCAGGCTGGGGCCGGTCTTGATCACCTCGACATCCGGAACGGTGGTCATTTGCAGGACCATCAGCAGCGGCAGCATCATGAACAGCGAGCCCACGATCAGAACCGCGTGATCGCCGATGGCGCCCCACCGGATGCGGCGCTTGCGTGGCGGCGTTTGCGAGGCGGCGTAGTCGATCACACCTGCATTTGCTTCGGTCATCGTCTGCTCTCCTCAGGTATAGTGAATGCGGCGTTCGACAAGCCGGAACTGGAACACCGTCAGCGCCAGGACCAGTACCATCAGAACCACCGACTGCGCCGAGCTGCCGCCCAGGTCATTGCCGCGGAAGCCGTCCACATAGACCTTGTAGACCAGCGTCATCGGGTTGTTCCCCGGCTCGCCCTTGACCATGGTGTCGATCACGCCGAACGTGTCGAACAGCGAATAGGTGATGTTCGTGATCAGCAGGAAGAACCCGGTCGGCGCCAGCAGCGGGAAGGTCACGTCCCAGAACCGTCCAGAGGCCGAGCGGTTGTCGATCAACGCCGCCTCGCGCACCGATTTTGGGATCGATTGCAGCCCGGACAGGAAAAAGATGAAATTCACCGGCACCTGCTTCCAGACCGACACGATCACCATCGCGGTGGCGGTGTCATTGAAATTGACGCCCAGTTTGAAATCCCATCCGATCGAACGCGCCAGTTCGGTCAACGGTCCCCAGCTTTGGTGGAACATGATCAGACCGATGAAGCCCGCCACCGGCGGCGCCACGGCATAGACCCACATCAACAGCGTGCGATAGGTCTTGGCCCCGCGCAGAACGTTGTCGGCCTTGACCGCCAGCAACAGCGCGATGGACAGCGACAGAAAGGTGACCAGAACGGTGAAGATCACCGTGAACCAAGCGATGCTGAGGTATTCGCCGTTGCCTGCAAGGTCCCTGTAATTGTCCAGCCCGACAAAGGTCGATCCGAATCCGAACGGATCCTGCAGGAAGAATGACGACTGAACCGCATGCGCGGCGGGCCAATAGAAAAAGACCGAAATGATAACAAGCTGCGGCATCAGCAGCAGGATCGGCAGCCAGCGGGCGGTAAAACCAGCGCGTTTCATGAATTCTCCGTATAACGGAGGGCGGCCGCAGGACCTGCGGCCGCCCGTTTTGCGTCAGTGGGTCAGTTCTGGGTTTTCGCGAACCGATCCAACAGGGCGTTGGCTTCGGTTTCGATGTTGTTGAACGCGTCCTCGACCGAGGTCTCGCCGGTCAGGATGCGGCCGTATTCACGGTTCATCACGTCGCGGATCTGGACGTAGAAACCCATACGGTAACCCTTGGTATGCTCACCGGCCGGCAACGACAGCTGCTTGATGCCAACCTCGGCCGCGGGGGCGCGGTCATAGTGGCCATCGGCCTTGGCCATTTCATAGGCGGCGGTGGTGATCGGAACGTAACCGGTCTCGCGGTGCCACATGTACTGGGTTTCCGGCTTGGTCAGGAACTCGAAGAACGCGGCCGTAGCCTTGTTTTCCTCTTCGCTCTTGCCGGCCATCGCGAACAGGGCCGCGCCACCGATGAAGGTCTGCTTGGGCTCTTTCGTCACGGCTTCCCAATAGGGCAGGAAGGTGGCTGAAAACTCGAACGGCAGGTCCTTCTTGGACAGGCCGCCGAACGAACCGGACGACCCCAGCCAAATGGCAACCTTGCCTTCTTCAAACGGGGTCTGGTTGTCGCTCCAGCCGGTGCCGTACCATTCGAAGAACCCGTTGTCTTTCCAGTCTTTGACGGCGCTGAAATGTGCCTTGATCGCGTCGTTGTTGACAAGAATATTGGTGCCGTCAGCGCCTTCATAGCCGTTGTCGTTGGTGGCGAACGGCAGGTCGTGACGCGAATGGAAGTTCTCGGTGAAGATCCACGGCAGGTGCGATTGCGACAGACCGATATAACCGGCCTCTTTCAGCGCGGGCGCGGTGACGGTCTGGAACTCTTCCCAGGTTTTCGGCGGGGTCACGCCAGCTTTTTCCAACGCATCCACGTTGTAATACATGATGGGCGAGGACGAGTTGAACGGCATGCCGATCATCTTGCCGTCGCTGTCGGCATAAAAATAGCGCACGCCCGAGATATAGTCTTCGATGTCGAACGCAACGCCGTTCTGTTCCAACAGGTCCTGAACCGGAACGGTTGCACCCTTGGCACCGATCACGGTGGCGGCGCCGGCGTCGAATACCTGCAGGATGTTGGGCTGTTCACCCGCGCGGAAGGCGGCGATGCCTGCGGTCAGGGTTTCCTCGTAGGTGCCCTTGAAGACCGGAGTGATCTTGTAGTCGTCCTGCGAAGCGTTGAAGTCCTCGGCAATCTGGTTGACGGTATCGCCCAGTGCGCCGCCCATGGCGTGCCACCATGTGATTTCAACCTCGGCCATGGCGGCGCTGGCCACCATCGCGATCGCTGCGGCCGACGCGCCCAACTTGAATTTCTGCATGTGAATCCTCCGGTTCGTGTTTGGCCCTTTCGGGCGGGCAAAGCCCATGAAGCTGTGCGGGCGCAAGGCCCCGAGAACGCGTGAACATTGTTCAAAATTTTTTTCTGGCCAATGTGCACACGTGTTCACTAACTTCTAAGCATGACATTTTGGTGAAAGAATCGATTCAATTCAACAAATTCCTGCACCTCGCATCTGGTGCCGATCAGACATGACCGACACATCGAAAAAACCACCCTCGCGCCCCCGTCGGGTCACCGCCAAGACAGTTGCCGATCTGGCCGGGGTTTCGCGTTCGGCGGTGTCGCGCGCCTTCACGCCAGGCGCCTATGTTGATTCGGAGAAACGCAGGCGCATCCTGCAGATCGCCGCCGAAACCGGGTATCAACCCAACGCCTTGGCGGCGGGGCTGAAGGGCGGCCAGTCGAACCTGGTCGCGGTCTTTGTCGGCGACATGCGCAGCCCCTACGACGCCGCCTTCGTCGGACAACTGACGCGGCGGTTGATCGGCATGCGGAAATGGCCGATCTTGGTCGATCAGGCGAACGGCCAACCCGAAGCCGCCTTGGACGACCTTCTGCGGTTTCCCCTGGATGCGCTGATCCTGCGCGGAGGCAGCATGTCGCAGCAGATCGTCGAACGCTGTGCACGGTTTAACGTGTCCACGATTTCGTCGGGACGACCGGTCGAGGGGCCGGGTATCGACACCGTGTGCTGCCGTAATGCCGATGGCCTGCGCCGGTTGACCGAGTTGCTGATTCAGCGTGGCTATCGAAGGTTCGGATTTCTCAATGGTCCGAGCGAGTTCTACTCGTCTTCACGGCGGCGCGCCGGGGTGTTGCAGGCTCTGACCAAGGCCGGGCTGCTGCTGGTGGCCGAAGCCGGGGGCGACTATACGGTGCAGGGCGGGCACTCGGCTGCGGTTGAGCTTCTGAACCAGCACCGCATCGATGCGTTGATCTGTGCCAATGACGCAATGGCGATCGGCGCGCTGGCGGCGGCGCAGGCATTGTCGCTGGACGTGCCCGGCGACCTTGCCGTCACGGGATTCGACGATATCGACATGGCCGGTTGGCCGATCTTCGACCTGACGACGGTGCGCAACCCAATCGACGAAGCTGTCGATGCGATCATCCACCTTCTGGATCTGCGCCAGGCCGAGCCGAAGAAGGCCCCGGACCGCATCGACATCGATCCGGTCGTGATCGAGCGCGGCACGCATTGAGCAGCGGCGCACAGCTCGGCCTTCTAGGGTCAGGCCGGACCGCCGGCGAATTGCCTGAGCTCCACACCGCTCTTCTGCAGGGCCTGGCGCACCTGGGCTGCGATCTTCACGGCCGTCGGCGTGTCTCCGTGCAGGCAGATCGTGTCGATGCGGGTGGGAATATGCTTGCCGCTTTCAGTGATGATTGCCCCGGCCTTGACCATCTCGACCATGCGCGCGGCGGCACGGTCGGGGTCATGGATCACCGCGCCGGGCAGGCTGCGGTCGACCAGCGTGGCATCATCGTTGTAGGCACGATCGGCAAAGATCTCGCAGGCTACGGTGCAGCCCAGGTCGCGCGCGGCGCGTTGCTGGGCGGTTCCGGCCAGAACCATGATGATCAGATCCGGAGCCACCGACAGCGCCGCCTCGTAACAGGCCCGCGCCATCGCCTGATCTTCGGACGCCATGTTGGCCAGCGCGCCGTGCAACTTCAGATGACGCACCTGCCCGCCGGCCGCACGCGCCATCGCCTGCGCCGCGCCGACCTGATAGCGGATCAGGTTCTGCAGCGACGGCAGGGGATAGTGCATCCGCTGACGCCCGAAGCCGTGCAGATCGGCAAACCCGGGATGCGCGCCGATGCCCACGCCGTTCTCCACCGCCTGCGCCATCGTCGCGGCCATCACGTCCCAGTCGCCCGCATGAAACCCGCAGGCCACGTTGGCCGAAGTCACGATCTTCAACAGCGCCCCGTCATCGCCCATTTTCCAAGGGCCAAAGCTTTCGCCCATATCGGCGTTCAGATCGACTTGATGTGCCATGGCATAGGCTCCTTATCTACAAAACGTCCTCTTCGCGGGCGATGGCGCCGCTGATCAGTTGATAGGATAGCAGGTCGGACATGCTGCGCGGATCGCGGATCAGCGGGCGCAGCGCCCGAGGTAGCGCGACCCTGACCTGGGCGGCGGCCCGCTCGGCGGCCACCGCTTCGTCCAGCGACACGAAGCGGAACCGCAGATCGGCCCCGGCCGGGGCCTGCGCCACCTTGGGCAGGTCGCAGGGCAGAACGGTGCCGATGCGGGGATAGCCGCCGGTGGTCTGGCACTCGGCCAACAGCACGAAGGGCGTGCCGTCGCCGGTGACCTGGATGTCACCCGGCACGATGGTTTCCGACAGCACGCTGCGCCCGCCCGAGACATGAAAGCCCGGCCCGTCGCTTTCCAGCCGCACGCCCATGCGATTGGCGCGCGCGTCCCGACGGAACGCGGTGGCTTGCAACCGCTCCAGAACGTCTGGGGCGAACAGGTCGGTCTGGAAACTTGCCACGATACGGATTTCTCCGCCCGAGAACCGGTCCTCGGGGTCGAAGGTCATGCCGGTTGCACCGCCCGAATCCGCGCCGATCGCCAGCCGGTCCCCCGCCTTCAGCAGGGCACCGATCCCCGCCGTCAGATGGGCCGAACAGGCGCCCAAAAGCGGGTCGCCCTTCACCCCGCCGCCGATGCTGAGATAACCATAGCTGCCGGCGACGGCGGGCCCGATGCTTAGCCGGGCGCCCGCAGGTAGAAGGTGCGAGGCGTTCCAGACTGCGGTCGCGCCATCGATCTGCGCCCGCATCCGCGCGCCAGTCAGGGCGACGCGTAGATCCTGATCGGCCTGAAATTCTCCGCCCATGCCGGCCATTTCCACGGCGGCAAGACTGTCGGCCTGTCCCAGCAACGCTGCGCCCTCGGCCAATGCAAGCCGGTCCACCGCACCCCCGCGCGACAGGCCCATGTCCAGATATCCGGGCCGCCCCAGGTCCTGCACCGTTAGGCCGGGCCCGACACGCAGTATGGTCAGATGCGCGCTCATGCCAGCGCCTCGCAAGTGGCGCCGCCGCGCGGATCGCTGCGCATCCGCGCCAGCGTTTCCGGGTCGGTGGGGGTGAACTGCACTTCATCCCCGGGGCGCAAAAGGAAAGGTTCGGGCACATCGGGCTGGAACAGACGGATGGCGGTCTGGCCCACATGCTGCCATCCGGTCGGCGTGGTGACAGAGAACAGCACAAGCTGCCGCAGCGCCACCACCAGAGCGCCCTCGGGCACGCGCGGGGTCAATTCCTTTTGCCGGGGGATGTCCCAGGCGGGCGGCAATTCACCTAGATAAGGCTGACCCGGGGCAAAGCCGATGGTCTGCACCCGCACCCGCGCTTCGGAAAGCGACCGGATCGCCTCGGCCTCGGACAGGCCCGCCGCCTGCGCCGCCTGCCCCAGCCGCGGCGCCAGATCCGTGCCGAAGACGGTGGGTACCCGCCAGAACCTGCGCCCGCCGGGCAGGTCGGCCGCGTACCAGTCGCGCTGGTCCAGCAGCGCCTGCACCTGCTGGTGCAACGCGGCATGCGACAAGTGCAGCGGATCGAACCGGACGAAGGCCGACACCAGCGAGGACGAGGTTTCCTCGACCCCCGCCCAGCTTTCCGCCTCGAGCGCGGCGCGAAAGGCCAGGGCAGCGCGGTTGGCCGGTTCGCTGAGTGCAGCGGCAAAGCTGATTAACAACCCGTCCACCCCGGCGGTTCGTATGATCGGAAAATCCTGCATCGCCCCCGTCACATCTGGTTCGGCAGATAGGTCACGATGCCGGGGAAAACCACGATGATCACCAGCGCCACGATCATCAGGAAGAAGAACGGTAGCGCCGCATGGGCCACCCGCAGGATGTCGCGCCCGGTCAGCGATTGCAGCACGAACAGGTTGAAGCCGACGGGCGGGGTGATCTGCGACATCTCGACCACGATCACCAGGAAGATGCCGAACCACAGCGGGTCGATCCCCGCCTGCATCACCATCGGCATGATGACTGAAGCCGTCAGCACCACAACCGAGATCCCGTCCAGAAAACACCCCATGATCACGAAGAACACGGTCAGCGCCGCCAGCAGCGTGAAGGTGGACAGGCCCAGCGATCCGATCCATTCCGCCAGCACGCGCGGAATGCCGGTAAAGCCCATCGCCACGGTCAGGAACGAGGCCCCGGCAAGGATGAAGGCGATCATGCACGAGGTCACCGTGGCCCCCATCAGCCCGTCGACAAAGCTGGCGCGGGTCAACGTGCCCTCGCGCCAGGACAGCAGCAGCGCCAGCACCACGCCCACAGCGGCCGCATCGGTGGGCGAAGCGATCCCGGCATAGATCGAGCCGATCACACCGACGATCAGCAGGATCACCGGCACCAACCGGCGAGAACGTCGCAGCTTTTCCCCGAAACTCGCGCGGATGTCCTCGGTGGGTAGGTTGGCGCGGTTGATCAGTGCCCAGATCGCCACATAACCCACGAACAGCCCCACGAGAAGCAGTCCCGGCAGAACTCCGGCCACGAACAGGCGGGCGATGGACTGCTCGGTTGCCACGCCATAGACGATCAGGATGATCGACGGCGGGATCAGCAGGCCCAGCGTAGCCGACCCGGCCAGCGTGCCGATGATCATCTTCTCGGGATAGCCGCGGCGCGAAAGCTCTGGAATCGACAGCTTTCCGATCGTGGCCGCCGTGGCCGCGGACGACCCGGACACCGCCGCAAAGATCCCGCAGGCAAAGACGTTCACATGCAACAACTGCCCCGGCAGCCGGTTCATCCAGGGCGACAAGCCCGTGAACATGTCCTCGGACAGGCGCGAGCGGAACAGGATCTCGCCCATCCAGATGAACAGCGGCAGCGCCGCCAACGCCCAGGAATTGCTGTGCCCCCATAAGGTGGTCGCCATGACCAGCCCCAGCGGCGCATCGGAAAACAGCGCCATCGCCGCAATCCCGACCCCCAGCAGCGAAAACGCCACCCACAGGCCCGCCCCCAGAAAAGCGAACAGCAGAACAAGAAGAATAATGGAAAGCGTGGCAATCGACATCTGCTGGCCCTATTCGTTCAGAAGGTTTTCGCCCTTGCCGTCCCAGCTGGGCGCGCGGCCCGCCAGCAGGCCGACCAGCTCGTCGACCAGGGCAAGAGTCAGAATGGCCAGCCCCAGCAGGACCGGCATCTGCACGATCCACAACGGCACCGAGACCATGCCCGGGCTGCGGTCGCCATATTCCAGCGACTCCAGCACCAGCAGGCCCAGATACCAGGTGGCATAGGCGCTCATGGCCAGGGCAATTGTCACCACGCAGATCTCGGTCAGACGGCGCGGCCCCTTGGGCATCCGTCCGATCAGCAGCGTGACCCGGATATGCCCGCCGGCGCGCAGCGCATAGGCCAGCGCCAGAAAGCTGGATGCGGCCAGAAAGAACCCGGTGAAATCGGCATAGGAGGGGATGGTCAGGCCCACGCCCTGCCCGGTCAACGCGGCCCAGATCTTGTCGGCCAGATTCAGCCCGACCTGCGCAAAGACCAGCACGACGATGGCCAGAATGAACAGCGCCGCCAATCCGCCGGCTGCACGATAGATGAAATCAAGACTGCGCCGCAGCATCGCCATCCCCTCCCCTTGTTGTCGAACCCGGCCGGACGTTTGGCACCCGGCCAGGTCGGATCGTTTACTGCTGATAGGCCTGCAGCAACGCGGCGCCTTCTTCGCCGGCCTCAGCGGTCCAGTTCTCGAGCATCTGCGCGCCGATCGCGCGCAAGCCGGCCATCAACTCTTCGGATGGCTGCACCACGGTGATGCCGTTTTCCTGCAGGACCGCGGTCTGCTTGGCGGTCTCGGCCTGGCTCATCTCCCAGCCGCGGGCTTCGGCGGCGGCGGCCGCCTCCAACACGGCGGCCTGGGTCGCGTCATCCAGACGGCGGAAGGCGCGCTTGTTCACCACGACCACGTTCTTGGGAATCCAGGCCTGGATGTCGGTGTAGTGGGTCAAAAAGTCCCACGCCTTAGAGTTCACCCCGGTCGAGGGCGAGGTGATCATCGCTTCGACCCGGCCGGTGCTGAAGGCCTGCGGAATGTCCGGCACCTCGACCTGCGTGGGTGCGGCGCCCGCCAAGTTGGCGAATTCTTCCAGCGTGGCGTTGTAGGTGCGGAACTTCAGGCCCGCCAAGTCATCCACGCTGTTGATTTCCTTGGTGGTGTACAGACCCTGCGGCGGCCACGGCACGGCGTACAGTACCATCATGCCCTGTTCATCCAGCAGACCGCTGATCACGTCCTTCTGAGCCGCCCACAGCTTTTGGGCGTCGTCATAGTTGGTGGCCAGGAACGGAAGCGAGTCCGCACCGAAGGCTGGGTTGTCATTGGCCAGCAGCGACAGGAAAAACTCTCCGATCGGAACCTGACCGCTGCGTACGGCCTTGCTGATCTCGGGGTGCTTGAACAGAGACCCGGCGGAATGGACCTTGATTTCAACGGCACCGTCTGTGGCCGCGGCGACGTCCTTGGCGAATTCGTGGATGTTCACCGTGTGGAAGGTGGCGTCCGGATAGGGGGTCGGCATGTCCCAGGTCTCGGCCTGCACCTGCATGGCCAACCCGGCCAGCGCGGCCACCGCGCCACCGGCAATCTGCATCAGTTTCATTTTGGCTCTCCCTGCTTGAGTACTGGCGCAGAAGCTGACTCAACGTCAGCGATTTGTCAACGTTTTGTTATTGTTTTGGCCGAAACGCTGCGGGTTCCAAAGGTCAGGACGTTGAAAACGCACGCACTCCATGCCAAAACACTGATAATTTCTCAGCGTTTTGCAGATCAAAGGGCCGCAACATGACCAATTCTTCCCCCGACACGCGCCGCATCGTTTCCTCTCGCCACCTGGCCGAGGGCGAAGGCTGGGAACTGTCCGAACTCGAATTCGGCCTGATCATCGTCTACAACGCGTTCTCACGCTGGATGACCCGCTGCATGGCCGCAGCCGGGCAGGCCGATCTGGGACCGCTCGACATTCTGATCCTGCACAACGTCAACCACCGCGGCCGCGACAAACGCCTGACCGACATCTGCTTTCTTCTGAACATCGAAGACAGCCACACCGTTAACTACGCCCTGCGCAAACTTCTGAAGGCCGGGCTGCTGACGTCGGAAAAGCGCGGCAAAGAGGTGTTCTACCGCACCTCGCCCGAGGGCGTGGAGCTATGCGACGCCTATCGCAAGGTGCGCCAACAATGCCTGCTGGAAGGGCTGCCTGCCACCGACCTGTCCGGCGACGATCTGCGCGAGTTGGCCCGCAACCTGCGCGCTCTGTCCGGTCACTACGATCAGGCGAGCCGCGCTGCGGCGTCGCTCTGACCGTCGTCGCTTGTGCCATTCACCCTGTGATCTGACGACCTGAGGCTGGCAGCGCAGGTTGTATCCCGCCCTGCCGCCAAAAGCGCGACAAAGACCGATACCCGCGCCCACCCGGCCTATTTGCACCGGTAGCCCGCTTTCCCCAAAAGCACACCTGGCCAAGCGCAAAGCGTTGGGGCTCTATCCGGCAATTCTTGCCCCTCGGGAGATATTCATTCATATTCCGATGTGAGCATTTAGGGAGTTGGACATGAATATCTCACGGCGCAGGATGATGCAGATCATGGCGGCCATTCCGCTTGCAGGCGGGCTGCCGGTCTTGGCACGGGCCGACGTTTCGTTGGGTTCGGCCAGGCTGACGACGGTCAGCGACGGCCATCTGATCCTGCCCGCCAGTTTTATTTTTGAACCCATGCCCAAAGATGAGCTTGGTCAGATTCTGGCGGACTTCGGGATATCCAATGAAACGCTGGAACCCGAGTGCAACCTGACCCTATATCGCGACGGCGAAAACACTGTTCTGTTCGACGTCGGCGCGGGGCCGGATTTCGTTCCGACTGCCGGCACCGTTCTTGATAGCCTCGACGCGGCCGGTGTCACCCCCGAAGACGTCACCCATGTCGTGTTCACTCATGCACATCCCGACCACATCTGGGGGCTGTTGGATGATTTCGACGAGATCGTCTTCCCCGATGCAGCCTTCATGATGGGCCGAGCCGAGTGGGATTATTGGTGGAATCCCGAGACCGTCAACACCATCGGCGAGACCCGTGCCGCTCATGCCGTCGGCGCAAAAAGAAGAATGACCGCGATCGAAGACCGCGTTCAGCTTTTCGACGCCGATCAGGAAATCCTGCCCGGGATCGCTGCGGTTTCGACTCCGGGCCATACACCCGGACACATGGCGTTCGAGATCCGGAAGGGCAACTCGGCCGCACTGGTCGTCGGCGATGCCATCGGCAATCACCACGTCGCCTTCCGCCGGCCCGCGTGGCACAGTGGTGCGGATCAGGACGCAGAGACGGCGGCCGCCACGCGGCAGGTTTTGTTCGACCGCCTGACGCACGAGGACCTGGCCCTGATCGGCTTCCATCTTCCCGGCGGCGGCATCGGCCGCGCCGAAAAGGCCGGTGACGGTTATCGGTTCGTGGAGGCATGAATATGCGTATCGTCCTGTTTGCGGCGCTGCTTGCGTCTCCGGCCCTGGCCAGCGAAGACATCGCGGATCAGTACCCGGCCTCACCCCTGTATTCGAAACCTGTGGAGTTCATTCCAAATGTCTGGTCCGCGATCGGTGCGACAGCTCCGCCGACCTATGAAAACTCCGGCCACAACAACAACCTCAGCTTCATCGTCACCGGCGATGGGGTCGTGGTGATCAATGGCGGCGCGGCCTATGTCCTGGCCAAGGCGCTACACGAAGAGATCAAGGCCATCACCGACCAGCCGGTGAAGCTAGTGATTGACGAGAACGGCCAGGGGCACGCGATGCTGGGCAACTCCTACTGGGCCGAGCAAGGCGTTCCGATTCTAGCCCATGTGGATGCCGCGCATGAAATCGAAGAGCGCGGCCATCAGTTGCTGGAGGAGATGAAACGGTACAACCGCGACAAGGCCGAAGGCACGTTCGTCGCGCCGCCCACCGAAACCTTCGAGGACACACGCGTCGTCGAGATGGGCGATTACCGGATCGAGGTGCTGCATCTGGGCCCGGCACACGGGCCAGGCGACACGCAGGTCTGGCTGCCCGAGCAGAGTCTGGTCATTGCCGGTGACATGGCCTTTCACGAACGGATGCTGCCCATCTTTGAGGATACCATCGTGGCGGACTGGATCGAAACCTGGGAAACCAGGTTCGAGCCTCTGGGCGCCACCTATGTCATTCCCGGTCACGGACATCCCACCAACATGGACCAGGTGCGGCGCTATACCCGCGATTATCTGGTCTATCTTCGGGAAAAAATTGGCGCGCATCTTGAAGAAGGCGGCGATCTGGCCGATGCCTACTACATCGACCAAAGCCCCTACGCGCATCTCGACACGTTCGAGGAACTGGCCACGAAGAATGCCGGGCGCGTCTATGAGCAGATGGAGTTCGAGTGACCGACCACCCAGCCGAACCGTTTCTGACCCAGGGCAACAGAATCCACGTTCCGGATGGCACCTGCCTGTTCCGGCCCGGCGACGAGAGCCGGGCCTTTCTGTTTGTCCTGTCTGGCTCGGTTCGGGTGGAACAAACCAACGCCGCCGGTCGTACTGTCGTCCTGTACAGGGTCGAGGCTGGGGATAGCTGCGTTCTGACCACCACCGGGCTTTTGTCCGGGCGTCCCTATTCGGGCTATGGCTACGCCGAGGGCAATGTCACCGCAGTCTCAATTCCCGCCCAGCGGTTCCGCTCGCTGCTGAGTTCGGAACCAAAATTCCAAGAGATCGTGTTCCGCAATTTCGCCGCCCGTGTGGGGGAATTGACCGATGTTATTGACGATCTGCTTATTCACCGGACCGACCAACGCATTGCCCGCTGGCTGGCCAATCGTGCAGGACCGACCATCCACGTCACGCAGCAAGAGCTGGCTCAGGAATTGGGAACTGTGCGCGAGGTCGTCTCGCGAATACTGAAGTCCTTTGAAAGGCGGGGCTGGATCAATTCTGGCCGCGGGACGATCACGGTTCTTCAGGTCGCTGCCCTCGCAGAGCATGCCGAGCATGCCTGACCGTGATTGAGTCACATACGACCCGGTGGTTTTCCGGCTACATAGGTGGCACAGAAATGAAGGAGACCCGCTATGACTCGCAATCTTGGACAATTTGACCGCCTCGCCCGCCTGGTTCTGGGGGCTGCACTGATCATCCTGGCGGCCATGGGCACCATCGGTATCTGGGGCTATTTTGGCGTTATTTTCGTTGGTACTGCATTCCTGAACTTTTGTCCTATCTACCGAATTCTGGGAATCAAAACTTGCAGAGATTGCTGAAACAACATTTTCCGGTGCCGCGCACCCTTCTGGCCAGCCTGCTGCTGTACTTGTTGTCTGTTGCTCAGCCAGCTGGTGCAGCAGGTCAGGACATGTCAGCTCCGGAAGCTGCCGGCCTGGTGGAGGCGGGACGCCTTGTTCTGCTGGACATCCGCTCTCCGCAGGAATGGGAAGAGTCGGGCGTTGCCCGTGGGGCCTTGCCCATTTCAATGCACGAGCCGGATTTTCCGAAGCGCCTGCAAGAAGTTCTGTCCCGTGTTCCACCGGAACGCGTCGGCCTGATCTGTGCGACCGGCGGTCGCTCGAACTATGTGGCCGAAATTCTTGAGAAGAACGGCGTGACCGATGTCGTAGACGTTTCCGAAGGGATGTTCGGGAATGGAAAATCCCCCGGCTGGATCGCCCGCGGCCTGCCTGTCGTTCGGGCCCGCGAGGCGCTGGACAACTATACCCTGTGGCGCTTGAGCGAAATCAAGGCAGACTAAAATAGTCCCACCCTATATTGCCACGCAACAAGGACTGCTGGTGAACACGGATGGAACAACTAATTGATCAGTTCGGCGAGCCCACACTTCTGATGATGTCAGGGGCACTGGTGGGGCTTTTGTTCGGGGCCGCCGCCTATCATTCCCGGTTTTGCCTGCGGGCGGCGACCGTCGAAGTGGCCGAGCGTACGCTTGGGCCAAAACTGGCAATTTGGCTGATCGCATTCTGCACGGGTCTGGCCCTGGTCCAGCTTTCGATCCTGACTGGGCATCTTGACGTCAGCATGGCCCGGCAAATCGCCGGCACAGGCAGTCTTTCTGGGGCGATCATCGGCGGGTTGATGTTTGGCATAGGCATGATCCTGGCGCGGGGCTGTGCCAGCCGTCTGCTGGTACTGTCTGCTTCGGGGAACTTGAGGGCCATCGTGACAGGGCTGGTTCTGACCCTGACGGCGCAGGCATCGTATCGCGGGGTGCTGGCACCTCTTCGCGAGAGGCTGGCCAGCCTGTGGACAATTCCGGGCGGGTCTGAACGGATGCTGTTCGACTCCTCGGTTATGGTTGGCGCTGTCGGCGTTCTGGGTCTTGTCGCAGCCGTCTCCTACGGAATATCCCGAAACCTGCGCTGGTCCGAGCTGGTCTCGGCGGCCTTGGTAGGTGTCGCTGTTTTTGCTGGTTGGAGCGTGACCTACGCGATCGCCTCGGCCTCGTTCGATGTGGTGCAGGTGCAATCAGTTACCTTTACCGGGCCATCAGCGGACACGCTCATGGCATTGGTCAACGAACGGAACCTCCCGCTTAGCTTCGGAGTGGGTTTGGTCCCCGGCGTATTCCTTGGTGCCCTGATGCTCGCCCTGCTGCGGGGCGAGGCCAGGATACAGCGGTTCGAGCCGAACACACCAATGGAAAGATACCTGATCGGGGGCGTTCTGATGGGGTTCGGCAGCATGTTGGCTGGCGGTTGCGCCGTGGGCGCCGGAATGTCAGGCGGGGCAATCCTTGCCCTGACAGCCTGGGTGGCCGTGTTTTGCATGTGGGTCGGCGCCGTTGCGACGCACACTTTGCTGCAAATGCGAGGTGGCCAGATGTCGGCCACCGCCTGACCCTATCGGGCGTTACTGCGCGGCCAGCGGTTGACGCCCTAGTTGACACTGTGACCAGAGCATTTCGAGTGCAGAAATCAAACGATCGATGTCCCGATCGGTGTGAACCGGTGAAGGTGTGATCCTAAGCCGCTCGGTTCCTTTCGGCACCGTTGGATAATTGATCGGTTGGATGTATAGACCGTGCTCTTTCAAAAGCATGTCCGAGATGAACTTGCATTTGACAGGGTCGCCGACCATCACCGGAATGATGTGGCTGGGGTTTTCGATATGCGGAAGGCCGATTTCGTCCAGCCGCGCCCGAACCTGCGCCACACGCGCCTTGTGGGCTTCGCGTTCCGACGCGCTGTTTTTAAGATGCCGGATAGAGGCCGCCGCTCCGGCTGCAAGTGCCGGGGGCAACGCCGTGGTAAAGATGAATCCGCTGGCAAATGAGCGTACGAAGTCGCAGATCTCGGCCGAGGCGGCAATGTATCCGCCCATCACGCCAAAGGCCTTGCCCAGCGTGCCTTCGATGATGGTCAGCCGGTCCATCAAACCTTCGCGTTCGGCAATGCCACCACCACGCGGGCCGTATAGTCCAACAGCATGTACCTCGTCTAAATAGGTCATGGCGTTGTATCGATCAGCCAGATCGCAGATCTCGCGGATCGGGGCGATATCGCCGTCCATCGAATAGACACTCTCGAAAGCGATCAGCTTGGGCTGGTCGGGCGGCAAGGCAGCCAGCTTTGCCTCGAGATCAACCAGATCGTTATGTTTCCAGATTACCTTCTGCGCCCGCGAGTGGCGGATGCCTTCGATCATCGAGGCGTGGTTCAACGCATCCGAAAGGACGACACAATTGGGAATCCGCGCCGCCAAAGTGCCCAGTGCCGCCCAGTTTGATACATAGCCCGAGGTAAACAACAGGGCGGCTTCCTTGTTGTGCAGATCCGCCAGTTCGGATTCCAGAAGAACAAGGTCATGGGTGGTGCCGGATATGTTGCGCGTACCACCTGCGCCTGCACCGGTCCGGTCCAGCGCCGCGTGCATGGCCGACAGAACTTTCGGGTGTTGGCCCATGCCCAGGTAGTCATTCGAACACCAGATCGTCACCTCGCCTGGCCCGTTGTGGCAGTTTGCGGCCGGAAAACGACCGCAATGCCGCTCGAGCTCGGCGAATTCGCGGTAATTGCCTTCCTCGCGCAATTTGGCCAGTTCAGACCGGAAAAACCCCTGGTAATCCATCAGTTGCCAACAGCCTCCGAGACGATATCGTCCAACAGAGCCTGGACCTTCTGCATCGGCCCTTCAGGATAGGGGCGATATCCGACCATCACCTCTCCGTCACGGTCGGTGACGAAGATGCCATAGGGACAGTGCTGGATATTCATCGGATCGGCCTCCATCACTTCGCGCGACAAAACCGCCGAGCAGAACAGGAAAATATCTGCGTTTTCGAAGACTTTTTCAGAGCTTCCAACATCTTCGCCAGTACGGTTCAGCATGTCGCCCACATGGCTGACGTAGTCAATCACCAGCCCCTTTCCAACGATCGCGCTTTCAACGGCAAAGGTCGCTTCATCGAAACTGCCATCGAAAGGAACAAGGATGGGGTCTGCTCCTGCTGCACCAGCAGTCAGAACAAATGCCATAAATGCGTTTTTCATCTTCCTAGTCCTTTCATTTATCAAGGGCGAATAACCGTCCAGCCCGCTTCGCTGAGAGTCATCAGATCGACTACTCCGGCCGGGACATGCTCGGCGATTTCGACGATAGGTGGCTCTTTGCCTTCTTTCTTGGTCATGCCGGCAATCGTATTTTCGCAGGCTGCGAACGTGACGTTCGGCATCGAGGCACCGAACGCATCCAGACGTTCGAGAACCGGCGATGTATCCTTGCGCAGCATGTGAAGCCCCGCATTGAACGCTACAATCCGAACTTCGACGGTTTCGCCCTGGCTTTCATAGTACCGCGTCACATTTGCCGCCACGTTCAGGACCGTGTTCATTTTCTGCGGGTTGTTGTCGCTGATTTGCAGAGCCAGTTTGTGGTCTGCAAGACCGTCTTGCGCCGCGGCTGCGGACGTCCACAGCGCCATGACGCAGACCGCGATCATTCCCATTATTTTTCTCATTTTTTTCCTCCCACTGGATTACTGATCGCCCCGAAACCCGCTTTGCCAGTCGGGGCGCCCTATAACATCAACCGAACATGTCGGACGTGATACCAGTGTACCAGCCTTCAGACTCTTCGTAAGTCGTCTTGCGCACTTCCGCGCTTTCGCCGGTCTGTGAAATAAACCCGTCCACCTTGGCGATCTTTTCCGGCGTCGCCTCATAGGTGGCGCCGACCTTGACACCGTCGTCGGTATCGATCAGCGACCAGCAGGTGTTCGAGAACTTGGCCGGGAAAACCTTGGACCCGGTCAGCGCCCCACGCACGGCATTGGCACAGACTTTTGCCTGACTGTTGGCCGAGAACCCGGATTTCGGCATGTCGCCTTGCTGCGATGCATCGCCCAAAACGTAAATGTCCGCATCAGCCTTCGACGACATGTCAGCCGCGTTCACCGGCGCCCAATTGCCATCGGTCACGCCTGCCAGTTCGGCGATCCGACCGGCCTTCATCGCGGGGATGACGTTGCACACATCCACTTTGGTTTCCTCGCCGTCGATGGTCAGCGTCATCGCGGCCGGGTCCACGCTGACATTGCCGCCCCCGAATTCTTCGCCAATCCAATCGATCATGCCGTCATAGTGGTTGGCCCATCCTTCCTGGAACAGCGCCATTTTCGAGAATTTTGGCTTGGGATCGGCCACGATGATCTTGGCCGTCGGATTGTTGGCCTTCAGGAAGTGGGCGACCATGGACACGCGCTCGTACGGTCCCGGCGGGCAGCGATACGGGTTGGGTGGCGCAACCATGGCAAAGGTGCCGCCTTCGGGCATTGCCATCAACTGCGCTTTCAGCAGCTCGGTCTGCGACCCGGCCTTGTAGGCGTGCGGCATGGCGTTCTGTGCCGAGATGTCCCATCCTGGCACCGCGCCATCGACGAAATCAATGCCGGGGCTGAGGATCAGCTTGTCATAGGGAAGGCTTCCGCCCCCGGCCAGCGCCACCGTCTTGGCATCGCGGTCCACCCCGATGGCCCAGTCATGCACCACGTTGACGCCGCCGGCCGCCAGCCCGCCATAGCTGTGGCCAAGGTCTTTCATATCCTTGAACCCACCCAGATAAAGGTTCGAGAAAAAGCAGGTATAGTAACGGCGCGTCGGCTCGACCAAGGTGACGTCGATGGCGCCCTTGCTGTCCTTGGCGATGTAGCGCGCAGCGGTGGCCCCGCCGGCCCCGCCACCGATCACGACGACCCGCGGCTTGCCGTGACCATCGGCAAGAACCGCCGGGGCGGCCAACGAGGCCGTGACCAGCGCCGTCTTTCCCAGAAATGCGCGTCTGTTCATCGTCATGTGCAGTCTCCTCCCTGCAGTGCTCAGTGTTCGAGGCGGTTGAAATACGCCGCAAGCGCGGCGATTTCCTCGTCATTGAGACGCCCGGCCATCATCTGCATGACCGGATGCTGACGCTGTTTGTTCTTGTATGCGTGCATCGCAATGACAAAGTCTTCTTCGGGCCACAGCACGATTGACGGAATACCGTCATCGCCTCCGTCCGCCTGGTGACAGGTCGTGCATTCGCTACTCAGGTATTCGCCGTATTCCGGATCACCCTGGATCGCCAGGATCGCCGGGTCCAGGTCATGATCGGTGGCCGTGGCCGTGGGATCCGCCTCGGGGATGTTCGCAGGATCGTCGGAAAACAGCCGAAGATAGGCGATCACGTCGTGACGATCCTTGGCGTTTTTGATCCCCCGAAAACTCATGCGCGTTCCCGAGGCATAGGACCGTGGATTTTCCAAAAACGCATCCAGCGTATCCGCATGCCATTCCAGCCCGCTGGCCGCGGCGCGCCGGAAACTTTTGGAATACTTGAACCCTTCAATGCCGGCCGCCGGCCGGCCAAACAGTCCGTTCAGATGCGGGCCGATCCGGTTCTTTGCCCCCTTGCCTACCTGATGGCATCCCTTGCACTGGTCGAACACCACCTTTCCGGCCTCGGCATCGCCCAAAACATCGGCAGCCACGGCGGTTGAAACCACCGTGGCACAAGCCGAAAGGATCACCCCCAGCGCCCGTTGCATCATCTACTCGCCGAATGTCGCAAGATAGGCATTGAGCGCCGCGCGGTCCTGCTCGTCCTTAAGCCCGGCAAAACTCATCTTGGTGCCCTTCATGTAGGTTTTCGGCTTGGCCAGAAACGCGTCCAGCGCGGCCTGGTCCCAGATCCGGCCTTCTTCGTTGGCTTGCTTGAAAACCGACGAGTAACCGAACCCGTCCACCGATCCGAAGGTCCGCCCGAACAGACCGTTGAGATGCGGACCGGTCTTGTTCTTGGCGCCGTCCCCCACTTGGTGGCAGGCCGAGCACTTCCTGAACACCTTCTTGCCGGCGGCGATCAGCTCGGCATCACCGGCTTCGGCCGCATCCCCGGAAGCGGCTTCTTCCACCGTCGCGTTGGCAGCCGCAAACGTGGGCGTTTCGGATGTGTCGGCGGAATTCATGACCGAGTCGCCGCCATGGTCCGGCGTCACATCCAGGAACGTCGCGCGCTTGGTGATCTCGACACTGTCCTTGCAGTTTTCCATGCAGGGCTCGGTGCGCCATTCCGCGTATTCCAACTGAGGCCGGTCGTCGATCACGAACCCGTCCTGGTTGGGCATTTCGAACGTCGCCAGATTGTCGTGGTTCAGCTCGAACTCGTCATCGACCAAGTCGTTGGAATACAGGATGTAGGCCACGATCGCATAGGTCTCATCGGCGCTGAGTGTTCCGGCCTCGCCGAAGGGCATCGACCGGTGCACATAGTCCCAAGCCGTGGTCAGGTAGGGCCAATACGACCCGACCGTCTTGACGGGGTCTTCGTCGGCCAGCGTGCCAAAGCCACCGGCCAGAACCGGCCAGTTGTCCACGCCTTCGGCAAAGTCACCGTGGCAGGCCGCGCATTTTTCGGCGAAAACTTCCTCACCCGTAAACACATCGCCCGACCCCTCGGGCAGCCCGCGCCCATCGGGCAACACGTCCACGTCCCAGGCCGCGATCTCTTCGGGCAAGGCCGGACGGCCCAGACCGAAGGTTCCCTCATGCGCCGAAACCGGCTCACCCCCGGCAACCGCGTTGCCGGCCTTGCTTTCCAGTTCGGAAAGGCGAGTCTCCAATTCCGCCAAACGGGCCGCGCTTGCTTCGGCCTCGGTCAGCGCCGAGGCCTTTTGCGCCTCGACCTGTGCAAGTCGCGTCTGCAGCGTCTCGATCTGGCTGTCACCATATCCGCGGTTCGCGACCGCAACCGCGACACTGCACACCAAGGCGATCCCGCCAAAAACGGGAAGATAGATGCCACTAAGAGACTTCGACATTTTCGGCGATCCCTTCTGCGTTGACGTACCAGGTCTGGATACAGTTGTTGTGATAGACCGAGTTTTCGCCGCGCTTCTCGCGCAGTTGGTCTTTGGTCGGCTGGACATAGCCGGTTTCGTCCATGGCGCGGCTTTGCAGCAGCATCGGAGAACCGTCCCACTCGGTATCCAAATAGAAGCGGGTCAGCGCCTTGGTATCAAGCTGCTTGCCCAGCCGCGCGGTCTCCCAGGTGATACCGCCATCCTTCGAGACATCGACCCGCGTGATGCGTCCGTGACCGGACCACGCCAGGCCGGAAATCACCAGCGGCCCCTTGCCGTGCTTGATCGGCATCTGCGGACTGGGCGAAGTGATGACCGACTTGGCATCCATCACCCAGGTCCATTTCCGGGCGGTGCCATCGGCGTATACATCCGTGTATTTCGAGGTCTCCTCACGGCTTTCCACCGCCGCATCGGTCACTTCGATCCGGCGCAGCCACTTGACCCACATGTTGCCCTCCCAGCCCGGAACCACCAGCCGGACCGGATAGCCATGCTCCATACGCAGCGCCTCGCCATTGGCCTTGAAGGCGACCAGAACGTCGTCCAGCGCCTTTTCCATCGGGATCGAACGGCCGTTCGACGAAGCGTCGGCGCCCTCGACATAGACCCATTTGTCCGACAGGTCTCCGGCGGCGTCCAATCCGGCCTCTTGCAGCAGGACGCGCAGTGGGACACCGGCATATTCCATGTTGTGGATCATGCCATGGGTGAACTGGACGCCGTTCAACTGGGCGCCGGCCCATTCCATGCCCGTATTGGCCGCGCATTCGCAGAAGTAGACGTGATTTTCGCGCGGGAACCGTTCAAGATCATCGTAGGTAAAGACCAGCGGCCGATCGACCAACCCGTTGATCATCAGCCGGTAATCCTGCTTGCTCAATTCGATTGCGCCGGAATGGTGCCGCTCGAAGGCGCAGCCTTGTGGGGTAATGGTGCCGTCCAGCGCGTGGATCGGCGTGAAGTTGATCGACGAGATCGGCGAGGCGGTCAGCCATTCGACATTACGCCGCACGACGTCGCTTTCAAAACGGATCGGCATACCATAGGGCGTTTCATCGACACCGGCGCCGGTGTACGAGGCCCAGTCCTGCAATTGGGTGATCAACGGGTCCGCCTCCTGCGCCGCGACCGACCCCGCGACCGATCCTGCGGCGATCGCGGCGCCGCCTCGCAGAAAGGCGCGGCGGGAAGGCTTGAACATATCATCCATGTCTCAAGTGCTCCGGGTAGTGTCAGACGCCCACGACGTCGACGTTGGTGTTTTCCTGAACCGTGACGGTTCCAAGCTTGCGGATATGGCTTTCGACCACGTCCCAGATCGGCGGTCCCTCGGTGCCCTCGTTGACCGAGGCCCAGCCAGCCACGACATAGGCCCTGGATGCGTCGATCGGCTCACCGGTCTTCAGCAGGGTCATGTTCGAGATCCGCTCGCCCTGCGGCTTGGACACGTCGATCCGATAGCCGAGCCCACCGGTGCGCACCATGTCGCCGCCCTGCTGATAATAGGGATCAGGGTTGAAGATGTTGTCGGCCACGTCTTCCAGGACCACCTTCAGGAATTCGCCTGTCATCTCGGTCCGGTAGGCCTGGCCGTAGGTCATCGAGGTGACACCGAAGATATCCTCGCGGGTGATGTCCTGCCCCGGTATCAGCGACGGCCCCCAGCGCACGCCCGGGCTGAGCGCGATTTCCGCTTCGCGCTCGCTGAGCAACGCGTCGCAGATCAGGTCATCCCAGGTGCCGTTGAAATTGCCCCGTCGATACAGCAGGCCGTCGGTCTGGCCGATCACCTCGGACATCTCGTCCAGATAGGGCGCGCGCTGTTCGTCGATCAAGGCGGAAACTTCGGGATCGGGGGCGATCACGTCCGAAAAGATCGGGATCAGCTTGGTGCGATAGCCCATCATCCGGCCATCGCGGATATCCAGATCCACCCGGCTGACGAATTTGCCGTTCGAGCCCGACGCAACGATGATCGTTTCACCCACCAGCACCGGCTCGGGCAGAGCGTCATGAGTATGGCCCGACAGGATCACGTCGATCCCCGGCACCACGCTGGCCATCTTCTTGTCGACGTCAAAGCCGTTGTGGCTGAGAACCACGACGCATTCCGCACCGGCGGCGCGGACCTCTTCAACCATCTGCGCCATGTGTTCGTCGCGGATGCCGAACGCGTATTCGGGGAACATCCAGCCGGGATTGGCAATCGGCATGTAAGGGAACGCTTGGCCAATCACGGCGATCTTGGTGCCGCCGCGCTCGAACATCTGGTAGGGCGGGAACAGCTCGGCCGGCTCGTCCCATTCCGCGTCGAAGATGTTCTGTCCCAAGGCCGCAAAGGGCAGTTGTTCGACCAGTTCGGCCACGCGGTCGCTGCCCAGGGTGAATTCCCAATGGAATGTCATCGCGTCCGGCCGCAAGGCGTTCATCACGTTGACCATGTCCTGACCCTGGGTCTTCAGGCAGGTATAGGATCCGTGCCAGGTGTCGCCCCCGTCAAGGAGGATCGCATCGGGACGATCGGCGCGAATGGCGTTGATCACCGTGGCCACGCGATCCAGACCGCCAACCCGGCCATAGGCCTTGGCCAGCGCGGCAAAATCGTCGGACGTCAGGGCATAGTGGCTGGGGCTGCCATCCTCGATCCCGTAGAGCCTGCGGAAATCGGCCCCGGTAACATGCGGCACGACCCCCTTGTTGGCCCCCACCCCGATATTAATCGACGGTTCGCGGAAATAGATTGGCTTGAGCTGTGCGTGAATGTCGGTGATATGGATCAGCGACACATTGCCGAAGGTCTCGAACTCCAGCAGCTGGTCCTGGGTCAGAGACTGCTGCGCCGCCAGCCGGGCCCAGTTGCCGAAGCCGGACGCGCCCACCAGCGCCGAGGCTGCCATTGAAACCTGCAGAAAGTCACGTCTTGAGATCATCTGATGCGCCCTTGATTCACATTTAAATTCGTGAATGTTTTAGGAAAGAAATACCCGCACCAGACGATCCGGCGCGGGTGTTCGATTACTGGCGGACCGCCGGGGTTTCGACCGACAGACCATTTCCGCGCGAAGCCACATAAAGTTCGAGCGCGCGGAACTCATCCGAGCCTTCGGCAAAGGTTTCGGCGCGCGTATCGCGGATGCAGCCGCGGAACCGGTTGTGGCGCGAAATCAGCTTGGCCTGTTTCAGGCGATAGGTCGGAAAGCCGTTGATCATGCCCTGGCTCAGGTGGTCGGCCCGGATCATGTTGCCGTAATTGTCTTCGTGGCAATTGGCGCAGCTCAGCTCAAGCTGGCCATACCGGGTATAGTACATCTCCTTGCCCTGCTCCCAGTAGGGCGCGGCGGGTCCGTCAATGGCTACGTTCATCGGCATGCCCCGCGACTGCAGGCCGATCAGCGCGACCATGCCCTGCATGTCGGCGCCCGACCATTTCCAAGCGTCAGCCTCCATGCGCTCGGTCCGGCATTCGTTGATCAGGTCTTCCATCACCACCAGCTTGCCGGTTTCAGGGTCAACCTTCGGCATCTGAGCGGCAAGACCGGCAAAGCTTTCGGCACCGTCATGGCACGAGGCGCAGCTCTTGCCGGCGGCGCCGTCCACTGCTTCAAAAGTGTCAGCGGCCTGATCCACGAAAATCATGGCCGGGTTGTCGAAGTCGTCGACCTGCAGCGCCTGCGTCTCGTCGGTGCGGAAATGCCAGCCGGAATAGATCGTGTCGAAGTTTTCCAGATGTTCGGGCGCCTTGGCGACCGAAATCATCTCGGTCTCGCCATTGATGATCAGCTTGTCGTCATCGGGGCCGGCCAGAACCACAGTCGGCATCGCCGCCATTGCAACAACAGCCGTCAAAGCCTTCAATTTCATTCCGTTTCCTCCCTTGGTCGATCGGCGCCCAGATACACCCGGGCACCGCTCTGCCGATTTGCCGAGCCGTCAAGCGATCTCGATCTTCTTGTTGGTGTCATAGACCGACCCGTCATCGTCATACCAGGTGAAGACGAATTCCCCGGCCTCGGGCACGGTGGCTTCGAACTGGAAATACGGGTTGGTCGAAATCGCCGGCTCGAGGGTCACGTCGATGACCATCTGGCCGTTGAATTCGCAGGTAAAGCGGTTGATGATCGAACGCGGAATGACATTGCCTTCCTTGTCCTTGCGCTGACCGCTTTCCATCGTGTGGCTGATAAGGCTCTTGATCGTCACCGCCTCGCCGGCCGCTGCCGTTTTTGGGACCTTAACGCGGGGTTTCACTCCGGATGCCATGGGGTTTCTCCTGTTGTTCTAAGGGGAGCGCGGGCGATCAGCCGCCGCAGCCGCCGATTGTGACCTTGACCGTTGCCGATGCCTTGGCAAAGCTGCCATCGGCCATCTTGGCCACGGCGATGACGTCCTGTGTTCCGGCCAGTCGAATCCGGGTCGATGCCGACTGCGACGCGGCCAGTGGTCCGAAGTTGAACGTGGCAACATCCGGCGTCGGGTTGCCTGCGGCGAACACTGCGATGGCCACGGCCCCCGGGGCGCTGACTTCGATCGGTACGGTGTTGCCGTTTTCGGCGATTTCCGGCGCGGTCAGGGTGACGCCACCGTCGGCGATGTCAGCCCCGCCGGTGAAAGCCGAGATCGAATCCTCGACCGCCGCATTCACCCGGAACGGCAGCATCGTCAGAACCGCAGCCCCCAGACCCAAGGCCAGGGTTTCGCGTCGCGAAATTTCCATTTTACATCTCCTTTGAGTGTGTGCCCCTTGGACAGGCGAAGGCGACTATTGTTCGTTGAGTGTCATCAGGAACGCGACCACGTCCTCGACGTCCTGTGCGCTCAGGATCGGCTCAAGCGGCCCGCTGGGCGCCTTGCCGGTATAGGCATCGCCAGGTCGGATATAGCCATCGGCCTTGAAGAAGGCCGGCATCACGGTACCTTCGAAGGTCATCTTGGCATTTGCCACCAGACCGCGCAGCTCGGCCTCGGTCCAGCGGTCCCCCGCCCCATCCAGCGGCGGGCCGACCTCGCCCTGAAACGGCACGTCCGCCAGCGCCGCCACTTGATGGCAGGCCACGCAGTTGCCCATGGATTTCTCACCCACGATCATCGCGCCTTTTTCAGGGTCGCCCGGAGTACCGGTCAGCGACTGTTCGATGGCGCCGTCGGCAAACGACACATCTTTCGGCTTGATCTCACCCGCCATCGCCGTCGATGCACACAGCATTCCGGCCAGGCCAAGTTTCAACGCTTTTGTCATGCCTCCTCCCAAAGACGATTCCCTGCTTTGTCTTTGCACACTAGTGCACACCAACACCGACTCGCAACATTAAATTCGTCTAATTGAATTTTTGTATTTTTACGCAGGGAAGGCGGGGTTCAAACTATTGTTGCGCCGAGCCAAGGGAGCTTAGCCTTTGCGCGCCTCGATCATGCGGGCATGATATTTCTGGAACGGCTCGTCCCCGTCGTAACCTTTTTCCAGCACCCAGTTCAGCATGTCGAACGTTGTCCCGCGACCGAAAGCGCCCGGCATTGTGGCCACCACTGCCTGTGTCGCCGCTGCACCCTCCGGCACCTCTTGGGGGAAAAAATAGACAGTTGGAGTGAACAAGGCTCCCCAGCGTTTGACCATGTCTTTCTCGGGCAGGACCGTACCGTCGAAATCAGTCACTTCGACATCGCCGAACATGTTGATCTGAACGACGAAGAACCGGTCTTCCAACAGGCTTTCGATCTCCGGATCGACAAAAACCTCTTCATGCATCTTCTTGCAATATATACAGCCGCGCTGCTCGACGATGACCATCAGCCGCCTTCCCTCGGCATTGGCTTCCTCAAGGTCTTCGCGCAGATCCTTGAAAGTATCGCGCATCCACGAGGCCTTGTGCAGGCCGTCGTCACCCAGTTCCGCTGCCAGAGTCATCGGTGCCATCAAAATCGTGGCGAACAGGAGAAGCATTCTGATCATGGTGAGAGTCCTTTCGAGTTTCATCCGATTGCGCTGAACCAGGGAATGGTCTCAAGCATCCATTGCGCAATGTAGTTGATCGAATTCGTGGCGATCAGAACGCCGAAAAGGACCAGCATCAGCCCCATCAGCTTCTCGATCAGCCCAAGATGTTTGCGGAACCGCGCCATCCACGTCATGAACGGACCGATGAACATGGCGGCCACGATGAAGGGCAATGTCATGCCCAGACCGTAGGCAAGCAACAAAGCGGCCCCTTCGTTGGCCGTTTCCTGCCCGGCCGCAGTGAATAGAATCGCAGCCAGGACTGGCCCGACGCAAGGGGTCCATCCAAAGGCGAAGGCCAGCCCGATCACATAGGCCCCGATCAGACTTACATTCGATATATCCCCTGCGTCCGCCCGGAACTGACGGTACAGGAATCCGATTTTGACCACGCCAAGAAAGTGCAAACCCATCGCAATGATGATCGCCGCCGCGACCCAGCGCAGCACGTCAAAATACTCGCGCACCAAGCTGCCGAACACAGTCGCGGTGGCGCCGAGGCCAACGAAAATTGTTATCACTCCCAACGCAAAACAACTCGCTGCCAGTACGGCACGAAAACGGACTGCGGGCGAAATCTCGGACCCGGCAGAAATCTGGTTCATACCCGCTCCGGCCAGATAGCTCAGGTAAAACGGGACGATCGGCAGGATGCAGGGCGACAGGAAAGAAAGTAGCCCGGCGACAGTTGCACCCCAAAAAGTGACATCAAACACTTGGTCGCCGCTCCACCGCTTGAGATATTCAAAAATACTATTATGATGGAAATATAGCCTACGTCAATTTGGGAGCGTATCAACTTGGGACAACGTCGATGATGAAAACACTGGCTTTCGTCTTGGCCATGTTGCTTCCGACGGCTGTCCTGGCGGATACTTACCTGCTGATGGCCGAGGAAAAAGGGTGCAGTTGGTGTGCCCGCTGGAACGCCGAAATTGCCCCCATCTATCCTAAGACCCTCGAAGGCCAGGCCGCGCCATTGCGCCGATACGACCTGCACACAACGACGCCAGACGTACAACTGCAGCGCGGCGTGCGGTTTACCCCGACTTTCATTCTGATTGAAGACGGGCTCGAAGTCGGTCGAATCGAGGGCTATCCGGGTGAAGATTTCTTTTGGGGTCTCTTGGGAATGATGCTTGACCGGGCGGGTATTGATTGGAAGCAAGCTGGGTAAGGAAAACAGTTTCGTGACAACCAATCCTGAAACCCCTGCGTCACGTCTGCCGGTGTTCGACAAGAACATTTGCGCCGAAGACATGCAAAAGATGGTGAACAACGCTCAGCGGGCGTCGAACTTCCTGAAGGCGATCAGCCACGAAGGGCGGTTGATGATCCTGTGCCATCTGGCATCCGGCGAAAAATCAGTGACCGAGCTGGAAGAGCTTTTGTCCGCGCGCCAGGCTGCAGTGTCCCAGCAGCTGTCCCGCTTGCGCTTCGAGGGGTTGGTAACCCCGCGCCGAGAAGGCAAGGCGATCTACTACAGCTTGACAGACGACCGCCCGAAACAAATCATGGAAGTTGTGTACGACTTGTTCTGTCGTGCCGACTGAGCGGCCCTGCCCTGTTGTGGCAACCGGCCGAGGGAGGATACCGTGCTGGAACTCATCGGAGAAGCGAACTCCGCAGCCCTGATCGGGTTGGTCGGGGGCGTGGCGCTTGGGTTGGCGGCTCGGGTTGGCCGCTTTTGCACATTGGGCGCCATTGAGGACGCTCTGTACGGATCTGACAACCGGCGCCTCAAGATGTGGGCCATCGCCATCGGTGTGGCAGTAATCGGTGTGCATTTGGCTATTGCGGCGGGCAAGTTCAACAGCCTTGAAACGGCCTATCTGGATCGCGCATGGAACCCGCTGGGAACGATCATCGGCGGCCTCATGTTCGGCTACGGCATGGCACTTAGCGGAAATTGCGGATACGGCGCGTTGGCTCGGTTGGGTGGAGGCGACTTGCGGTCTTTTCTCATCGTTGTCGTGATGGGTCTGTCGGCCTATTTCGTCATGTCCGGACCCCTGGCACAAGCGCGCGTCTGGCTGTTTCCCGAAATCATGGGCGCTGAGTCACCTCAAGGTTTCACCCAACTTTTTGAAACGGTTGGGATCGAACCTTTGGCAACCGGTTTGGTCGCAGGGGCGGTTCTTATCGGCGCAGCTCTTGTTCGGGCGGGGCAGCGCCCGTCGGCAAGCCAGATCATTTGGGCCAGCGTGGTGGGACTTGCCATCGTATCAGGCTGGGTCGGCACATATTGGGTTCTTTATACCGGTTTTGACGCCGAACCCGTCCGGACCCACACGTTTGCAGCCCCGATCGGAGATACAATCATCTATGCCATGACCGCGTCGGGCAATACATTGTCGTTCAGCGTCGGTTCAGTTGTAGGTGTGGTATTAGGAGCGGCACTTGGGTCGTATTCCAAGGGGCATTTCCGGTGGGAAGCCTGCGAAGACCCGCGCGAATTGCGACGTCAAATCATGGGGGCCGCGATCATGGGCCCGGGTGCGATCCTTGCAGTAGGATGCAGTGTCGGCCAAGGAATTTCAGCTTTTTCGGTTCTTGCCTTCAGCGCGCCTGTCGCCTTCGGTTCGATCTTTGTCGGTGCAGCCATCGGTTTACGTCAGCTGATTACGGGATTTGCTCCGGCGGAATGATTTTGCGTGCCCGGGTATGGAGTTGCGTAGGTGTTGTCTGGGGGCTGTAGCCTAAAACCTGTAACCGCGGAGTGATAGCCGCAGCGTCTCCCGTCACGCAGCTTCGGGGAAGAGATCTGCAACGAAGGCCGTTTCCCTGGCAACCCCTGTCTGACAGTCTTCGAACTGGCCCTTTCGGATCGTGCGGAAGGTCTCGTTTCCCGGCGAGCGCCGCGATGGCTCCGGCCATGGTCTGGAACCCGCGGATCGGGCGCAATCGCTGCATGATCGATGGCACAATAGACACGCCCGCGGATCTTGGGGCCGAACATCCTGACGCAACGGTGGATCGCCGAGGCATCGACTGTCATCCCGCGCTCGCCCACCATATCGCGAACGTCGCGACACGACAGCGGATAGCGGCAAGACCAGCACACCGTGCCAGTTTCCTATTTTTTGACGGAAAACCTCTTTTCGCAAACGCCCACCGGCGGGCTTCGAACCGGCGACCGGACTGACCCAGCTGAAGCCACCGGGTTTGAACGTTCGTCAGTTCGTACAAAAACGCACCCGAACGGACTGGCCCAGTCGTGGTGCTTGCGCTGCGCGATAGCGACACGGCGGAACACCTGAATGACCAGCACTTCTTTTGCGCTGACCATATCCACCCTGATGGCATGCGCCCTTGCAACCGCCGCCGCCGCTGGCGATGCCCCGGTCCTGACCGGGAAACTGGGTGATCAGACCTTTCTGATGGATGCCAACAAGATGACGCTGTACACGTTCGACAAGGACGAAACGGGCAAGTCCAACTGCTATGACCAATACGCCGTGAACTGGCCGCCGCTGGCCGCCGCCGGAACCGACCTGCCCAAGAACTATTCGTTGCTCCAGCGCGATGACGGTACGATGCAGGTCGCCTACAAGGGCCAACCCCTGTATCTGTGGATCAAGCACAAGCAACCCGGAGACATGACCGGCGACGGCGTCAAGGGTGTCTGGCACACTGCGCGACCCTGACCCCGGACCAGAAGGGCGACCGGATCCGGTCGCCTTTCGTCAACGCGATAAGACAGACATTCGACAAGCAAATCGAAGACGCTCTGCCCGATCTTTGGCGGTTTGCGTTCGCGCTGACCCGAAGCCACGACCAGGCCGATGACCTGGTGCAGGATGCCGTTCTGTGTGCGATACGAAAAAAGGGGCTTAGATTGCCGGACCACCCGTTCAAACCTTGGGCGATGAAGATCCTGCTCAACTGCTATCGCAACGACAGCAGGCGCGCCGCCGGCGTCCCGGCCTCTGACCGCCAAGCGCTGGATCAGCTGGCCTCGCCCGAGGCCGCCCGCCGAAGAGCGTTTGAAACTGCGCTAGCTGAGGCGTCAGATCGGTGCCTTGCCGGAGGATTAGAAACTTGTACTGCTGGCGGTCAAGGTCGCGGAGCAGACCTATGCCGAGAGCGCCCGATTGCTGAGGATCCCGTAGGGCACCGTCACGTCACGTCTGTCGCGCGCGGGCACGACTGCAAGCCGCCGAAGAACCGCCGAAAACGTCACGATTGCGGAGCGTGAAATGACGACCGAACCGACCATTGAAACCCTGCTGCAGGCCGCTTTCGACGGCCAGTTGACGCCATCTCAGCAGGACCGTCAGGAGCGGCACCTGGCTGCACATCCGGCCGACCGTACGCGGCTTGCGGCAATGATCCGGCAGCCGGGATGATCGGTGCCTTGGTGCCGCAGCCTGATCCCGCGCAACTGGACCGACTGATGCGCGGGGCACTTCAGAGTACCGGTCATGCCGGGTGCAGGCGGCTGGCCGCGGCGGTTTCGATTTTGCATTGGGTCTGGGCAGTGGCCTGTTCCTGTCGCGGGACTCCGCCAAACCAGTGACACTGATGTCGCAGGCACCGATTCAGGCTGCGGCGGCACACGCCCTGTATTCGCCCCAGGTTCTTAACCCGGTCGAGGTGTTCGCCGACCAACGCGATCATCTGCAAACCTGGCTGAGTATCTGGCTGGGCGCACCCGTGATCGCGCCGGAACTGGGGGATACCGGTTACCGGCTGATCGGTGGGGGGTTGTTGCCTCTGGGTCATGGCCTGGCAGCAGTCTTCCATTATGAAAACGAATCCGGCGACCGCCTCAGCCTGTTTGCCGACCTGGCCACGGACTCGGCTCAACCCTCGTTTCAATACCGGCGCGACGGGGATTTGGGCATCGTGATCTGGCAGGATGGGCGGTGGGAATACTCCGTGGTAGGCCGCTCCGGTCACCAGGTCATCGAAACCATCCCGCGCAAGGCCCATGAAGAACTGATCTGACCGAATTATTCCGCCGCGCGCACCCGGTCAGGCGCGGTCAGTCTTTGCCACGCGTCGTATTGTGACAGGAAGACCTGCCCGTTCAGTTCGTCTAGGAAGTGGGACTGTTTCAAGCGGTCCATGACGGGGCCCTTGACCTCGCTCAGATGCAGGCCGACGCCCATGTCGCGCAGGCGGTGATTGATCGCCTCGAGGCTTTCGAGCGCCGAGAAGTCGACCTCGTTCACCGCCGAGAACATCAGCACCACGTTGCGGATCTCGCAGCCCTCGGTCACGCGCGACTGGATTAGGTCCTCGAGGAACCGGGCGTTCACGAAATACAGGCTTTCATCCACCCGCAACGTGACCAGCGTGGGGTCGGTTTCGACCTTGTGGCGCTTGATGTTGCGGAAGTGCTGGGTGCCCGGCACCAGCCCCACCTCGGCCACATGTGGGCGCGAGGTCTTGTACAGATGCAGCAGGATCGAGATTGCCACACCGCTGGCCACGCCGGTCTCGACCCCGGCCAGCAGGGTCAGCACGATGGTGGCGGCGACGGCAGCAAAATCGGCCCGCGAATAGCCCCAGGTCTTTTTCAGGATCGACAGGTCCACCAGGCTGAGCACCGCCACGATGATCGTCGCGGCCAGCGTCGCCTTGGGCAGGAAATAGACCAGCGGGGTCAGGAACAGCGCGGCGATCGCCAGCCCGCCGGCGGTGTAGATGCCCGCCGCCGGGGTCTCGGCGCCCGCGTCGAAGTTCACCACCGAGCGCGAGAACCCGCCGGTGACCGGAAAGCCCCCGGTGAATGCCGCGCCCAGGTTGGCCGCGCCCAAGCCAATCAGTTCCTGATCGGGGTCGACGCGCTGGCGTTTCTTGGCGGCCAGCGTCTGCGCGACCGAGATACTTTCGACAAACCCGATGATCGAGATCAAGATGGCGGGCACCAGCAGCGCGCCGATCAGATCCGAGGACACCCCCGGCAGGGTCAGCGGCGGCAGGCTCTGGGGCACCTCGCCCACGATCTTGACGCCTCGCGCGTCCAGCCCGAAGGCCCAGACCGACAGGGTTGTGGCCACCACCGCCGCCACCGGCCCGGCCTTGGTCAGCACATCCGCCAGCAGCGGTGGCACCCCCATACGCCGCAGCGCGGGTTTGAGATTTTTGCGCACCCAGAACAGGAACGCCGTGGCCAGCACGCCAATCACCACGGTGATCGGGTTGGTCTGGTTCAGATGCGCAAGGATCGAGCCCAGCATCTCCGGCAGGGTATGCCCATGCGCGCTGACCCCCAGGATATGTTTCAGCTGGCTGGTGGCGATCAGGATGCCTGAGGCGGTGATGAAGCCGGCGATCACCGGATGGCTGAGGAAGTTGGCCAGAAAGCCCAGCCGCAACACGCCCAGCAGCACCAGGAACCCGCCCGACAGAAAGGCCAGCGTCAGCGCCGCCACCGCATATCCGGCGGTGCCCTGTTCAGCCACCTGCCCCACCGCACTTGCCGTCAGCAACGACACCACCGCGACCGGACCCACCGCCAGCGCCCGGCTGGTGCCAAAAATTGCATAGAGGATGATCGGCAAGATCGAGGCGTAGATCCCCGCCTCGGGCGGCAGCCCCGCCAGCAGCGCATAGGCCAGCGATTGCGGGATCAACATGATCGTCACGATCACCGCCGCGATCATGTCATTGGACAGCGCCGCCCGGTCGTACCGGCGGCCCCAGTCGAGAATGGGAAGGTAGCGATAAAGGCTCTGCATGGGGTCTCGTCCTGGAAAGGCGGCGGTCAGAGCGAGGAGGCTCTGACCGCCAGGTCTTGGCCGGACATCCGCAGCGTCAGGCCAGAACTTGCACCGGTTCGGCCGGCATCGGGTTCGGAGGCGGCAGGTTGTTTATTCGGCCGCCACCTTCAGCGGTTCGGGCTTGGCCATCCATTCCTTGCCCTTCAGCATCGCCGACCAATAGACCGGCGGCAGCAGCTTTTCCTTCAAGAACCAGGCCGCGCGGCTAGGTTTGGTGCCGTCAATAAGGAACTTTGGGAAGCTGGGCTTCAGGACACCGCCATAGCCGAACTCGGCCAGCACGATCTTGCCGCGTTCCACTGTCAACGGGCACGAGCCGTATCCGTCATAGGCCGCCACCGGGGCGCGGCCCTCGATATCGGCCACGATGTTGTCGGCCACCACCGGCGCCTGCTTGCGCGCCGCCGCCGCGGTCTTGGCGTTTGGCGCGTTCATCACGTCGCCCAGCGACCAGATGTTGTCATAGCTCTTATGGCGCAGCGTCGCCTGATCGACATCGACCCAGCCCACCGCATCCGCCAGCGGCGAGACCCGGATGAAGTCTGGCGCCACCTGCGGCGGGCAGACATGCATCATGTCGAATTCGACCGTCACCTGCTCGGGCTGCTCGTTGGGCTTGGCCACCTTGAACGTGGCGGTCTTCGCCGCCCCGTCCACCGCCATCAGATTGTGGAAGAAATTGAGCGTGGCGTCATATTTCTTTACGTATTCCATCAACGCCGGGACATAGTCGTTGACCCCGAACAGCACTCCGCCCGCGTTCATGAACTGGATGTCGATATCCTTGAGAACCCCGCGCCGGACCCACGCATCTCCCGACAGATACATCGCCTTCTGCGGCGCGCCCGCGCATTTGATCGGCATCGGCGGCTGGGTGAACAGAGCCCGGCCCGCCTTCAGCCCTTCGACCAACTGCCAGGTATAGGGCGCCAAGTCATAGCGATAATTCGAGGTCACGCCGTTGCGGCCCAGCGTTTCTTCCAGCCCTTCGACCGCGCCCCAGTCCAGCTTGAGTCCCGGAGACACCACCAGACGGTCGTATTTGACCACCCGGCAGCCATCCAGAATGACGGCATTGTTCTGCGGCTCGAACGCGGCAACGGCGGCCTTGATCCATTTGACCCCACGTGGGATCAGCGAACCCATGGTCTTGGCCGTCTGTTCCGGCGTGAACACGCCGCCGCCCACCAGGGTCCAGCCGGGTTGATAATAGTGCACGTCCGACGGGTCGATGATGGCGATCGACAGGTCGGATTTGCGCGCATGCAGGCTAGCGGCGGTGGCGATGCCCCCTGCCCCGCCGCCCACGATCACCACGTCAAAGGACGCATCGCCGGTGTCGGTGGGCGTCTTGCCGCCATTGGCGATACGGCGGGCGACACCGCTCATGTCGTACCCGGCAACCTTGGTCGCGGTCAGGATCTCCGAAACAGGGCGTTTGTGCGCGGCCTCGTGCAGCGACCACAGGGTGGCCGAGCGCGTGCCCGTCCGGCAATAGGCCAGGATCGGACCCGGCAGCTCGGTCAGGGCCTGACCGAAGGCGCGGGCATCTTCGTCGCGGACCAGGCCAGATTGGACCGGAACGTACCGGGCTTCGATACCCAGCCTTTCTGCAGCGGCCTCGATTTCCTCGAAAGTGGGCTGGTCGGCGCCTTCACCGTCGGGCCGGTTGCAGATAATGGCGCGGAACCCCGCCGCCTTGATGGCGGCAAGGTCGTCCGACGTGATCTGCGGCGAGACCGACAACTTGTCGGAGATTTTCCTGATTTCCATCGTCGCCTCCCGCGATCAGAGCTTGTTGACCGGCACCTTCAGCATCTGATTGCCGTCTTGGTCGGTCGGAATTTCGCCCGCCCGGATATTGACCTGGATCGACGGGATGATCAGCGTCGGCATCGCCAGCGTCGCGTCACGCTCGGTGCGCATCTTGATGAACTCGTCCCGCGACTTGCCGCCGCCCACATGGATGTTGTGCGCCTTTTCCTCGGCCACCGTGGTCTCCCACTTCACCTCGCGCCCGCCGGGCATGTAGTCGTGGCACATGAACAGCCGGGTCTCGTCCGGCAGGCTCAGCACCTTCTGGATCGAGTCATAGAGCGTACCGGCATCCCCGCCCGGGAAATCGGCGCGCGCCGAGCCACCATCGGGCATGAACAGTGTATCACCCACGAAGGCCCCATCGCCGATCACATGGGTCATGCAGGCCGGCGTATGGCCCGGCGTGTGCATGGCAAAAGCGGTCATGTTGCCGATCTTGTAGGTCATGCCATCGGTGAACAGCGCATCAAACTGGCTGCCGTCGCGCTGGAACTCGGTGCCTTCGTTGAAGATTTTGCCGAAGACCTCCTGCACGATCTTGATGTTCTCGCCGATACCGATCTTGCCGCCCAGCTTCTGCTGGATGTAGGGCGCCGCCGACAGGTGGTCGGCATGCGCATGCGTCTCGATGATCCACTCCAACTTCAGCCCCTGCTTTTCGATCTCGGCGATCAGCAGATCGGCATGTTCAAAGGTGATCCGGCCGGCGGCATAGTCGATGTCCATCACGCTGTCGATGATCGCGCAAGCGTTCGACGTGGGGTCCTTGACGATATAGCTGATCGTCGCCGTCGCCTCGTCGTAGAAGCCCTGAACCTCGGGCTTGACGCTCAGATCGACCGGATACTCGGCAATCGGCGTTGCAATCGCATCCGCCATCCGCTGGTTGTGGGCGTCGATTGATTTCTGATCGTTCATGATTGTGTCTCCTCTTGGGCGCTCAGGCCTTGGCCGAGCGCGAAAACAATGGTTTGCCCTGCAGGATCCGGGCCAGGACCAGGCCCACGGCGACGGCCCCCAGGAACAACACCACCTCCCACCGTCCGGTACCCAGGGCCGGGAGGGCCGCTCCGGGGCAGAACCCGGCAATACCCCACCCGATGCCGAACAGGGCCGAACCACCGATCAGCTTGCCGTCGATGACGGTCGAGGTCGGAATCTGGAACCGCGCGGCGAACAGGGGCGCGTCCCGGCGCCAAATCAGCCGATAGCCGATGAAGGTCACCACAAGCGCACCGCCCATCACGAAGGCAAGGCTGGGGTCCCAGGTGCCGGCAATGTCAAAGAAGTTCAGGACCTTGGCCGGGTTCATCATGCCCGAGATGGCAATCCCAACGCCGAAGACGAGGCCGGTCAGGAAGGTATGAAACAGTTTCATCGGCTTACCCTCCGATCACATGGCGAATGATGAAAACGGTGATGGCCGCGGTCGCCATGAAGGTCGGTACCGCCACCAGCGACCGCACCGACAGGCGCGACAGGCCGCAGACACCGTGGCCCGACGTACACCCGGACCCGAGGCTGGCACCGAGTCCGACGATGACACCTCCGACGGCAATCATCAGCGGGCTGACCGGTACGTCAATCGCGGGCATCGTGCCGGTGACCGCGAAGATCAGCCCCGGCGCCACGATCATGCCTGCCACCAGAGCCAGACGCCATGAGAACTCCGAGACGTTCTCGGGAAAAACCAGCCCCGACATGATCCCGGTCGCCCCCATGATGCGACCCAGCCCTAGCATCAGAAGAACGGCTCCCAGGCCGATCAGCAAACCGCCCCCGAAAGAAGCGAAAGGTGTAAATACAGTCTCCATGTCAGGTCCTCTTACAGGTTTTGATGCCGAAGGCACCGTAAAGCGGGCAGATCCGCAGCGCCGAAGTGATCAGCATCACTACGCCGACAATTACTGCACCCCATTTTCCGATGCCGCCGTCGAAAAACGGCAGTTTGCTGGCAAATGCCAAGTACAACAGGACCAGCCCCAGCGTAGCACGCAGAATTCGGTCGAGCGTTCCCACATTGGTGGCCATTATGCCCTCTACATTCCAAGTTTTGAATGACACATAGGGCAGGTTTCCGGCCCCTTCAGTGACAATGTCACGAAAGCCGGTGGATTTCAGGAAAAACTCAGCCGCTTTGCGCCAGCGACTGCAATGCAGCCTTGTCGGCAAGGGTGACTCGCCCGCGCGACTGGGTGATCAACTCGCGCTTCTGAAAATCGTTCAGGACACGCGAGATCACTTCACGGGCGGTTCCAAGCTCGTCGGCCAGTTGCTGGTGGGTCACCTGTATCTCGGACGCCTCGCCTGCCAGCGCCAGCAACCGTTCCGCCAACCGCACATCGATGCGCCCGAAGGCGACATCATCAACCACCCGCAACAGATCGATCAACCGGCGCGAATAGGCCTCGAAGACAAAGCTGCGAAACGCGTCTTCTTCGGCCGCCAGCCGGTCGAACTCGGCCTTTGGCAGAACAACGGCCGTCACGTCCGTTTCCGCGATCCCCTGGGCATTGTATGCCTCCTCGGCCAGCATGCAGGCCGTAGTCAGAACGCAGCTGTCGCCGGCCTCGACGCGATACAGCACGATCTCGCGCCCCGTATCGGACCGCTGGGACACCCGAATTCGACCAGCGTAAAGAAACAACAGGCTTTCGGGCACATTGTCCGGGCCAAACACCTGCGCACCCTTCGCAACCCGCACGATACGCGCCGCCTTGCGCAGCCGGTCGCGGACCCGGTCCGGCAAGCGGCGAGTTCCATTGAACCGGTCGGTCCAGTCCGGCTGCGTCATGTTGGCGTTCGCATCTATATACCGATGCTCCTATCCATCGTTGGCCCCACCGGCCACCATGTTGCGGACCCAACTTGCGGGCCGCATCCGCGAACGTCAAGCAATCGCCGCCGGGGTTTCAAGTGGCCCGGCGTTGCGCTTACAGCGCCGCGCAGAACAGCTGGGTCAGGTTGTCCTCGGTCAACTCGATCGGGTTTCCGCCGCAGGACGGATCGACGATCGCACCCTTGACCAGGTCGGGGATCGCATCCTCGGTCACGCCCAGATCGGACAGCTTGCGCGGGATGCCCAGCGAGTCGTTGAATTCCTGCACGAAGGCCCGAAATCCGTCGAACCCCCCCGAAATGCCCAGATAGGCTGCGGCCGCGTCGAACCGGTCGGCAATCGCAGCGGCATTGAACTCCAGAACCGCGGGCATGCAGACCGCGTTGGTGGTGCCATGATGGGTGTTGAACACCGCGCCGATCGGGTGGCTCATGGCGTGGACTGCACCCAGCCCCTTCTGGAAAGCCGTCGCTCCCATGGCGGCCGCACTCATCATCTGGGCGCGGGCCTCAATGTCGGTGCCGTCCGCATAGGCGCGCGGCAGATAGTCCTTGACCAGCCGCATCCCTTCCAGCGCGATGCCCTGGCTCATCGGGTGGTAATGGGGGCTGGAATAGGCCTCGACACAATGCGCAAAGGCATCCAGGCCGGTGCCGGCGGTGATGAATTTCGGCATGCCCACGGTCAGTTCAGGGTCGCAGATCACCACGGTCGGCAGCACCTTGGGGTGGAAGATAATCTTCTTGGCATGGGTTTCCGAGTTGGTGATGACGCTGGCACGGCCCACTTCCGAGCCGGTGCCGGCCGTCGTCGGCACCGCGATGATCGGCGCGATCGCGTCGGCATCCGCGCGGGTCCACCAATCGCCAATATCCTCGAAATCCCAGACCGGCCGGATCTGACCGGCCATGAAGGCGACCATTTTGCCCAGATCCAGCCCCGAGCCGCCACCAAACGCGATCACACCGTCATGTTCCCCCGCCTTGTAGGCGGCCACACCGGCCTCGAGATTCTTTTCGTTCGGGTTCGGGTCGACCTCGCTGAACAGGCCCCGGCCCAACCCTGCGGCCTCGAGAATCTCTAGCGTCGCGGCAGTGATCGGCAAATCGGCCAGACCGCGGTCGGTCACCAACAGCGGGCGCTTGATCCCCGCCGCCGCGCAGGCCTCGGGCAGTTCCTTGATGCGGCCAGCACCGAATTTGATCGTGGTCGGATAGGACCAGTTTCCAACAAGACTCATGTCAGCTTTCCTTGTGTCTAAGGCCTGCCCCGGCGAGGGGGTCGGTCCGGGACAGGCAAATCGCCCTCAGCCCGTCACCTTCTTCAGGTGGTAGGATTTGGGACGTGTCAGGTTGTGATATCCGATGACCGACAAGCCGCCGCCACGGCCGGTATTCTTGCACCCGGTCCAGCACAGGCCCGGGTCCAGATAGTCGGCCCGGTTCATGAACACGGTTCCGGTCTCGATCCGGTCGCCGATGCGTTCGGCCCGCGCCACGTCGCGCGTCCACAGCGCGGCGGTCAGGCCGAATTCGCTGTCATTCATCAGGGCAATGGCCTCTTCATCCGAGGACACTTTCATGATCCCCACGACCGGGCCGAAGCTTTCGTCGCGCATCACGCGCATGTCGTGGGTGACATTGGTCAGGATCTGCGGCGTCAGATAGGCGCCGCCGTCATCCTCGGCAAAGGTCTCGATATGCGCCACGGCACCTGCGGCCACGGCCTCGGCGATCTGCGCGCGCACCTCGTCTGCAAAGCGCACGTTGGCCATCGGTCCCAGCGTCGTCTCAGGGTCCAGCGGATTGCCCAGCTTGTAGCCCTTGACGATCTCGATCGCCTTGGCAACGAAATCGTCATACAGGCTCTCATGCACATAGATCCGCTCGATCCCGCAGCAGCACTGGCCCGAGTTGAACATGGCCCCGTCGATCAGCGTCTCGACCGCCGCATCCAGATCGGCGTCGTCCATGACATAGCCAGGATCCTTGCCCCCCAACTCGGTGCTGACGGGGGTAAAGGTGCCGGCCGCCGCCCGTTCCATCGCCTGCCCTCCGGCAACCGAGCCTGTGAAGTTCACGAAATCGAACGCCTTGCCAGCGATCAATTCGTTGGTCACGTCATGGCTCAGAAACAGGTTCTGGAACACATCCTCGGGCACGCCTGCCGAATGGAAGGCCCGCGCCATCCGCTCACCCACCAACAGGGTCTGCGTGGCATGTTTCAGCACAACCGTGTTGCCCGCGATCAAGGCGGGCGCCACCGTGTTGATCGCCGTCATGTACGGATAGTTCCAGGGCGCCACAACGAACACCACTCCATGCGGCACGCGCTTGATGTAGCGCTTGAATGTTTCGTCCTCACCCACGGCAATATCGGCCAGCGCATCGCGCGCGATGCCCGCCATATAGGTCGCGCGTTCGTTGAAACCGCCGAACTCGCCGCCATAACGCACCGGCCGGCCCATCATCCGCGCCAGTTCCGGCACGATCTCGTCATTCATCGCCCCCACGGCTGCAACGCCGGCCATCACCAGATCGATCCGCTCCAGCAGGGGCCGCGCCGCCCAATCCGCCTGCGCTGCCCGTGCCCGACCCGCTGCGGCGAATGCCGTGTCGCGATCCAGCGCAGTCCGCTCGGCAAACACCGATCCGTCGATCGGCGAGATACATTTCAACACCTGACCCATGGTCACTCCATCCTCAAGCAAAGCAGGCCCTCTGCTTCATCTGGCCAAAAATATCCCGGGGAGCGTGAGGGGCTGGCCCCTCACATCCGCCCTTTACGCCCGCTCGAACCCGCGGGCAATCTCCCAATCGGTCACCACACGCTCGAATTCCTCGATCTCGACCTCGGCGGCACGCACATAGTGGTCCACCACGTCATCTCCCATGGCCGCCCGCAGCATGGACGACCCATGCAATGCGTCCCGCGCCGCACGCAGGTTGCCCGGAATCATGCCCGTATCCCCCTGATAGACATCGCCCTTGGTCGGCGGCTGCAGCTCCAGCCCCTCCTCGATGCCCGCGATCCCTGCGGCCAGCATTCCGGCGATGGCCAGATAGGGGTTCATGTCCGAACCCGGAATCCGGCACTCCACCCGCACCGCCTTGGTGCCATCGCCGCACAGCCGGAACCCCGCAGTGCGGTTGTCCACCGACCAGATGATCCGCGTCGGCGCGAAGGTGCCCTTCATGAACCGCTTGTAGCTGTTGATGTAGGGCGCCATGAAATAGGTATAATCAGCCGCGTATTTCAGCAGGCCCGCCATGTAGCTCTTCATAAGGTCCGACATGCCCAGCGGGTCGGCCTTGTCAAAAAATGCCGGCTGCCCGTCCGCCCAAAGCGACTGATGCACATGCGACGAACTTCCGACCCGGTCATGATGCCATTTCGGCAGGAAGGTCGCCGCATGGCCCTGCTGGAATGCAATCTCCTTGACCGCGTTCTTGGCGATCGAGTGATACTCGGCCGTCTGCATGGCCGGGGCGTATTTGATGTTCAATTCTTCCTGGCCGGCCTCGGCCTCGCCCTTTGAATTCTCGACGGGAATGCCCGCGTTCCACAGGTGATTGCGGATCGGCCGCATCACATGCTCTTCCTTGGTGGTCTGAAGGATGTGGTAATCCTCGTTGTAGCCCGAGATCGGCTGCAGGTCGCGGAATCCCTCCTTGCGGATCTGGTCGAAGCTCTTCTCGAACAGGAAAAACTCCAGCTCGGTCGCGCACATCGCCTCATAGCCCATGGCCTTCAGGCGATTGACCTGCTTCTTCAGAATGGCGCGCGGAGAATGCGGCACCTCTTCATGCGTGTGGTGATCCAGCACGTCGCACATCACCATCACCGTGCCCTCCAGCCACGGCACCGGGCGCAGGGTGCTCAGGTCGGGCTTCATGACATAGTCGCCATAGCCGCGCTCCCAGCTGGTCGAGGCATAGCCGTCCGGCGTCGCCATCTCGAGATCGGTGGCCAGCAGGTAGTTGCAGCAATGGGTCTCGCGCCACGCGCCGGCCACGAAATGCCCCGCATGAAAGCGCTTGCCCATCAGGCGGCCCTGCATGTCCACCATGCAGACAAGCACGGTATCCACATCGCCTTCATCGACCTGGACCTTCAGATCCGCCAAAATCGCGTCAATGCCCATTGTTCTCATTCCTCGTCACTTCCAAGACCCCGGCCTAGTCTCACACTGGCGAACTTGCTCTTGCGGTCACCCGTGCCCGAACGGGCACCGGCCAGAACCCCCGGCGCACGATTGAACCCGCGCGCCGGAGTACAGATTTAGCTATAGCGATATGGACGCCCGGCCTTCTGCATGTCGGCGTTGTAGCGCTTGATGATCTCGACGACCTTGGCCTTGATCTCGGACTCGGCGGCGATCTCATCCCAGAAGGCAACGGCGGCCGCTTCGACCTGCGCCCATTCCTCGTCGGGGATGGTGGTCAGCTTCAGCTTGTCACCATTCACGCGCAGCGATGCCTCGCCGCCCCAGTACCACCACTGACGGTAGTAGTGCGACTGGTCGGTGCAGACACGGAACAGGGTCTGCAGGTCTTCGGGCAATTCGTTCCAGCGGTCCATGTTGGCAAAGAACGACCCGGCCCAGGCGCCCGAGATGTTGTTGGTCAGGAAGTAGTTGGTCACATCCGCCCAGCCGACGGTGTAATCCTCGGTGATGCCCGACCAGGCGATGCCGTCCAGCTCGCCGGTCTGCACGGCAACCTCGATGTCCTCCCACGGCAGGGTCACGGGGACCACGCCAAACTGCGACAGGAACCGGCCCGCCGTCGGGAAGGTGAAGACCCGCTTGCCCTTCAGGTCCTCAAGACTGTTGATCGGGTCCTTGGTGGCGAAATGGCACGGGTCCCAGGCGCCGGCCGAGATGTGCTTGACGCCCACCTTGGAATATTCTTCGTCCCAGATCTCGTTCAGACCGTACTGGTTGAACAGGACCGGAACGTCCAGCGAATAGCGCGAGGCAAACGGGAAATAGCCGCCGAACACGGTTACTTCGGTGGGCGAGGCCATCGAGTCATCATCCGACTGCACCGCGTCGATCGTGCCGCGCTGCATGGCGCGAAACAGCTCGCCCGTGGGCACCAGCTGGTCGGCATAGAACAGCTCGATCTGCATCCGGTCGCCGGCGATCTGGTTGAACATCTTGATGGCCGGATCGATCACATGCTCTGCCAGCGCGGGGCCGGCATATGTCTGCATGCGCCAGCGGATCGTGGATTGCGCCAGTGCGGGCGTGGCCAGGGCGGCCGCCGGGGCCGCTGCGGCCCCTTTCAGGAATGTGCGTCTGTTCGTCATCTTCTCTCTCCGTTGTCGGTTTCGATGGGCGAGAGACCATCCTCTCGCATGTGCCCCGGTGTGTCCGGGGTCATTTGTTGTAGATGTAATCGGGCAGCCACAGCGCGATCTGCGGGAAGGTCATGATGATGGCCAGCGCCAGCGTCATCACCATCACGAAGGGCAGGATCGAGCCGTAGATGTCGCGAAGCGAAATCTCGGGCGGGGCCATGGCCCGCATCAGGAACAGGTTATAGCCGAAGGGCGGCGTCATATAAGCGATCTGCGTGGTGATCGTGTACAGTACCCCGTACCAGATCAGGTCGAACCCCAGTTCCCCCACCAGCGGCACGTACAGCGGCGCAACGATCACCAGCATCGCGGTGTCGTCCAGGAAGGTGCCCATCATGATGAAGCTTAGCTGCATCAGGATCAGGATCACCCACGGGTTCAGGCCCAGCCGTTCGGTGAACAGCGTCTCGATCGCGCGCACGGCGCCCAGCCCATCGAACACCGCGCCAAAGGCCAAGGCGGCCAGGATGATCCACATGAACATGCAGGTGATGCCCAGGGTCGAACGGACCGAGACCTCGAACACTTTGCGCGTCATCCGACCTTTCAGCACCGCGGCGGCAAAAGCCGTCAGCGCACCGATGGCCGAGCTTTCGACCAGCGAGGTCCAGCCATTGACGAAGGGCACCATCATCGCCGCGAAGATCGCCAACGGCAGCAGACCCGCGCGCAGCAGCCGTAGCTTCTCCGCCATTGGCACGTCGCGCTCTTCCTTGGACAGGGCCGGGCCGAGTTCCGGGTTTATCCGGCAGCGGATCACGATGTACAGGATGAACATCCCCGCCATCATCAGGCCCGGCAGGATACCCGCCAGCCACAGCTGCCCCACCGGCTGACGCGCGATCATCGCATAGAGAACCAGCACCACCGACGGCGGCACGAGAATGCCCAGCGATGACCCGGCCTGGATAACCCCGGTCACCATCTTCTTATCATAGCCGCGTTTGAGCAGCTCGGGCAGCGCAATCGTGGCGCCGATCGCCATGCCTGCCACGCTCAGCCCGTTCATTGCCGAAATCAGCACCATCAACCCGATCGTGCCGATAGCCAGCCCGCCATTCAGCCCGCCCATCCAGACATGGAACATCTTGTACAGGTCGTCGGCGATTTTGGACTCGGCCAAAACGTAACCCATGAAGATGAACATCGGCAGCGTCAGCAGCGGGTACCATTTCATCAGCTTCATCGCGGCCGAAAACCCGATATCATAGCCGCCGCGGTCTCCCCACAGCAGCAGCGCAGCCACCACGGCCACAAAGCCGATGGCACCGAACACGCGCTGACCGGTCAGCAGCATCAGCATCATGGTCGAGAACATCAGAATGGCGATCAATTCATACGACATCAGATCACCTCGCGCGGGATGTCATCGCCCTTGAGGCGCAGAATATCTTTGAAAAGCTCGCAAATGGCCTGCAGCAGCATCAGGATCAGCCCCACGACCATGATCACCTTGATTGGCCACAAATAGGGGCGCCACGCGGTCGGGCTGCGCTCACCATACTGCAGGGAATAGCTGAGCGAGTCGAAGCCGCCATAGATCATCACACCCAGGTAGAAGATCAGGAACAGCACGGTGATGGCGTCGGTCCAGGCCCGGCGCCGGTGCGACCATTCGCTGTAGAGAAGGTCCATCCGCACGTTCGAGCCCATCTGGATCGAATACGGCCCGCCCAGGATGTAATAGGCCACCATCGCGAACTGCGCGACTTCGAGCGTCCAGAGCGACGGAAGGAAAAAGGTCTTCGAGATCGACGACCACAACAGGATACCCATCATCACGAAGATGCCGTACATCACGACCCGCCCGATCCAGCGGTTCATGCGGTCGATGACCGCAACATATCCCCGCATGAAATTCATACCTGCTCCTCTGTTCCGGTTGGCGAAAATGCCGCGATGGTCCGGGTCAGAACCGGGGACAGAATGCCAGCCATACGGTTGACCCCGGCGGGCGTGTCGATCAGGTCGTTGCGGACCTCGATCATCACGTTCGGAAGGCCGCGGGCGACGCCGTGCTCGCTCAGGGTGTGGGTCACGCCATCGGCGGCCGAATAGGGTTCGTTCAAAGCGGTCCTCAGGCCGCAGCCTGCGACATGGTCCAGCATCACCCGAGCCGCGCGCTCGTCCTGATCGTGCAGGATGCCCAGTTCGACGTCGCGCCTTTGTCCTTTGTAGACCGGGGTGAAACTGTGGATCGTGATCAGAACCGGTGGTTCCGGGCGCGCGTCCAGCGTCTTGGACAACAGATCCCGGAACGGTTCGTAGATTTCACGCACCCGTTGGGCACGTTGGGCCGGGGTCAGGTTCCGGTTGCCCGGCACCTCGAACACTTCGCTGACCTCGGGCATGGAATCGGCGCGTTCGGGCGGGCGGTTGCAGTCATAGACCAGCCGGCTGACCCGGGCCTGCACCAGCGGCGCATCCAGGGCGCCCATCAACTCGACCGCAAGCTCCAACGCGCCGATATCCCAGGCAGCGTGAGAGCGGGCCGCATCCGCTTCGAGCCCCAGACCGTCCAGCGCCGCCGGAATGAACCGGCTGGCATGCTCGCACACCAGCACTGCCGGGGCGCAGCCAAGCGCGTTCAACACCCGTGCGGCGGGTGCTTCGATCGTTGACAGCAAAGGAGACTCGGGTGCAGCAATCATGAGTAGCATTTGTTACAGCGAAATTCAGCCTGTCAAGAAAATTTCTGTAGACAAAATTACATTCGATCATATTCTGTAACGAATTGAATAATACGAGGGCGCCGATGGCCTCTGTCGCCAAGACCGTCAAGCAACGCATCCAGGACGAGCTTGATGACCTGACCCGATCCGAACGTCAGCTGGGCTCGGTCCTGCTGCAGGATTATCCGATGGCCGGGTTGCAATCGATCACCAAGCTGGCCGCGGCGGCGCAGGTCTCGACCCCGACGGTGATCCGCATGGCGCGCAAACTGGGCTTTGACGGCTTTCCCGCCCTTCAGGACGCCCTGCGCGAGGAGGTCGCCGCGCAGATCAAGAAGCCGATCTCGAAACGCGACGCCTGGATCGTCGACGACGAGACCGAGCACCCGATCACCCGTTTCGCGCAGGCCGTCTGGACCAACATGCGGCACACGCTGGAGCGGCTGGACAAGTCCATGTTCGACGCCGTGGCCCAGTTGCTGGCCGATACCGAGCGGCATCTCTATGTCGTGGGCGGCCGCATCACCCGCTCGAACGCCGACTATCTGTTCAACCACATGCAGATCATCCGGCCCAACGTGACGATGCTGGGCAACTCGGCCAACGTGTGGCCGCAATACCTGCTGGACATGGATGACAGCTCGGTCCTGGTGATCTTCGACATCCGTCGCTACGAAGCGCATCTGGAGAAGCTGGCGCAGGTGGCGTCGGATCGGGGTGTGACGGTCGTTCTGTTCACCGACCAGTGGGGCTCACCCATCGGGCGGACGGCGGATTACACGTTCCACGCACTGGTCGAGGCCCCGTCGAGCTGGGATTCCACCATCGCATTGCAGTTGATCTCCGAGACCCTGATCGCCGAGGTGCAAGAAGCCCGCTGGGAAGAAAGCAAGGAACGGATCGAAGAACTGGAGCGGTATTTCTCGACCACGCGGATTTTCCGTAGCCTCGACAACTGACCGTTCACGAGCCTTGGCAACCGGTGGACAAAACTGTTGTTCCACCGATGTCACCCATATATCGTAGCTGCGACGAGGCTCGCTGCAACATCGGGTAGCCGCACCCCCAGAGTGCCTGAGTGAGGCGGAATCCGGCCGGTCAATCTGGCAAGAAACCGCCGCACATTGCACTCCGGCGCCCCTTGCGACTTCAGAAGGCCGGGCGAGGCTGGTAAATCCCGGGTTTGGCTGCGGCCCAAGCTTGTCACAGCCCCGGATCCGCGCATGAATGACAAAGGTTGACCGATCGTGAGCCCGAAGCACCCTGAAAATCTCCGCCCGGACCCCGAGCTTCAATCCGCACGCAGGCAGGGATCGACCTTCCTGTTGCTGACCTTCCTGTTCAGCGTCTTCGTCAACATCCTGATGTTGACCGGGCCGCTGTTCATGCTTCAGGTCTATGACCGCGTCCTGTCCTCGCGCGCGGTCGAGACGCTGACGGCGCTGTTTCTGCTGGTCGCCCTGCTCTATGGCCTGATGGCAATGCTGGACTATGCCCGCGGGCGGATCATTGCCCGGTTCGGCGCCAGGTTTCAGTCCGACCTGGACGAACGTGTGTTCGACGCGACCCTGCGCCATGCTCTTTATCCTCAAGCCCGGGCCACACCCGCCCGGTCGCTGCGCGACCTCGAGACCATTCAGGCCCTGTGTGCCTCGCCCGTATTTCTGGCGATAATGGACCTGCCTTGGACGCCGGTGTTTCTGGCCGCCATCTTCATTTTCCACCCTCTTCTGGGCTGGCTCGCGGTGGGGGGCGGGATTCTTCTGATCGTCATTGCGGTCGTGAACCAGATCCTGACCCACCATAAGGTCGCCGAAGCCCAGGTCGCGTCGGCCAAGGCCAACGCCTTTTCCGAAAGTGCCCGTCAGGCGGTCGAGGTGGTGCGATCGCAGGGCATGCAGCGGGACGTTACCGACCGGTGGCTGCAACAGAGATCGCAGGCCTTGTCGCAGAGCATTTCGGCCAGCGACTGGACCGGCAGCTTCAGCGCGCTGACGAAATCCCTGCGGCTGTTTCTGCAGTCGGCCATGCTGGCACTGGGCGCCTGGCTGGTGCTGCAGAACGAGATGACGGCGGGCGCGATGATCGCGGGGTCAATTCTGCTGGGACGGGCGCTGGCACCTGTGGAACAGATCGTGGGCCAATGGGCGATGGTCGAACGGGCGCGCATGGCGTGGAAGGGCCTGAACCAGTTTTTGGCCCGAACACCCAGGGAGCCGTCGCGCACCAAGTTGCCGGTTCCCGCCGCGCGGCTGGTGGCCAAGAACCTGACGGTGATCCCTCCGGGCACCAAGACACCGACCCTGCGTGGGGCGTCTCTGGTGCTGGAGCCCGGCAAGGCGCTTGGCGTGATCGGCAAGAGCGGATCGGGCAAGACCACACTGGCCAAGGCGCTGCTGGGACTGTGGGCGCCGGCGGCGGGCGAGGTTCGCCTGGGCGGCGCAACCCTTAGCCAGTATGACCCGGACGATCTGGGCCGTCACATCGGCTATCTGCCGCAGCAGGTCACCCTGTTCAACGGAACCGTGGCCGAGAATATCGCTCGGATGTCCCTGTCGCCTGACGCCGAGGCCGTCGTGGCCGCCGCCAAGAAGGCCAATGCGCATGAACTGATCCTGAGCCTCGAGAAAGGGTATGACACGTTTCTGGAAGGCAATGACAGCCAACTGTCGGGCGGTCAGAAACAGCGGATCGCCCTGGCGCGCGCTCTGTATGGCGACCCGGTCGTGCTGATCCTGGACGAGCCCAATTCGGCGTTGGATGCCGACGGAACGGACGCGCTGAACGCGGCCATCCGAAATCTCAAAGCCGAAGGCAAGGCGGCCATCATCATGACGCACCGGCCCCAGGCCATTTCAGAGTGCGACGACCTGGCTGTGGTCGAACGAGGCCAGATCGTTAAATTCGGACCGCGCGACGATGTTCTGAGCGCAATGGTGCAGAACGCGGGCGTCATCAAGCGACAGCTCAAGAAGGTGGGTGAATAGACATGGCCAACCAAGTTTCGCGCCCGGCCTGGCGGATCACCGTTCCGGCCCTAGTGGGTTTTGCCGCACTGACGATCCTGATCGGCGGCGTCGGCGTTTGGAGCACGCGGACCAGACTGGCCGGGGCGATCGTCTCGCCCGGCGTCGTCGAAGTCCAGAGCAACCGGCAGGTGATCGAGCACCCTGACGGCGGGGTCGTGGGCGAATTGTACGCCCGCGATGGCGACCATGTCGCCCAGGGGGACCTTCTGTTGCAGTTGGACGGCACCTTCCTGACGTCCGAGAAGGCCATCATCGAATCTCAGTTGTTCGAGTTGCTGGCGCGGAAGGTGCGGCTGGAAGCGGAACGCGATGGCGCCAAGGTCGACGAACTGGACGCGCGCATGCGCGATCTTGCGCGGATGGAACCGATCGACCCGGATTTGATCACCGGACAAAGAAACCTGTTCCTGGCGCGGTCCGATACCTTGGCCCAGAAGATCGACCAGCTGGGCAAGCAACGGAATCAAATCGAAAGCGAAATCGCAGGAACCGACGCCCAATGGGTGTCGCTGACCAAACAGGTCGATCTGATCCGGCAAGAGCTGGAGGATCAGAACGACCTTCTGGCCAAGGGCCTGACCCAGGCCAGCCGGGTGCTGGCCCTGCAGCGCGAAGAGGCCAGCCTGACCGGTGAAATCGGGCGGCTGGAGGCAACGGTGGCCCGCCTGAAGGGACAGATCGCCGCGACCGAAATCCAGATCGTCGAGCTGGCGTCCGCACGGCGCGAGCAGGCGATCACAGAGTTGCGGGAAGTGCAGGCGCAGATCGTGGAGCTGTCGCAGCGTCGCCTGTCGCTGACCGAGCGCCTGTCGCGCCTGGACATTCGCGCCCCGGTCGCTGGTACGGTCTTCGGCAGCCAGGTCTTTGCAGCGCAATCCGTGGTTCAGCCCGGCGAACCCATGATGTACATCGTCCCCGACGATACGCCCTTGCTGGTGGCGGCGCGCGTGGACGCTATCCATGTCGACCAGCTGCACGTGGGACAACCCGTCACCCTGCGGTTTCCGGCCTTCAACCAGAGGGAAACCCCCCAGATCGACGGCCATGTAATCAACGTGTCGGCCGACGCGCTGACCAATGAAAAGACCGGGCAGGCCTATTATCGGACCGAGGTGGCCCTGGACGATGGCCAGACCGAACGGCTGAATGGCCAGACCCTGCTGCCCGGCATGCCGGTCGAAACTCTGATCAAGACCGACGAGCGCACGCCGCTGTCCTATCTGGTCAAGCCCATGACCGACTATTTCAACCGGGCCTTCCGCGAATAGCGCGTCACGGGCCTTCGAGGTTGCCCAGCAAGATGGATGTCATGTCAGTAGCGATCACGCCATCGACGGCCGCCACGGAAACTCCGGTGTCATACGAAACGTTGTGCCGCGTGATGCCGGACAGGTCGGCGTTCTGATCCAGAAAGACCCACTCGGGCTCGTGCAATGACGGCATGCCGACGGCCACTTGCAGGATCACCAGTGCATCCATAGCCGTCACCTTGCCATCACCCGTGATATCGGCGGCGATCAGATCTTCGGGGCTTGCTGGACCCCATGTCGGATCCATGCCGACCGAGATTCGCAGAACCTGCAGGGAATCCAGCGCGGTGATTTCGCGCGTGGCATTGGAGTAGGTTTTGATGATGTCCAGATGGCCGTTCAGGGTTCCGTCCGGAAGGCCCAGATCGAACTGCCCCTGCCCGTCCGCCTGCGCCGTGATCGTCGCGTTGCCGGAGGGCGTGAACCGGATTTCGGCATCGGTGAGGCCCGGATTCGCGGTTCGCGAGTCGATCGAAACGAGACCGACTACCCCACCCGAGGATTGCGGGCTGGCAAACACGCCGTAGTCGACCGGCATGTGATCGGGACCCTGAAACCCCGCACCGAACATAGCCGCACCGTCCAGCGGCGACCCGTCGGCCGAGACGACATGAATCGTCTCGTTGCGATAGTCAATCTGCGCACCCTGCGCGGTCGAGGTCACGGTCAACTGGCCGGGATTGCGCAGCAGCAGATAGTCGAACAGGTCCAGGCGGTCGGTGCCAGCCTGAAAATCTGTGATCGTGGTTGGCCCGCTGCCGGACCGCATGACGAAGATGTCGGCACCCGATCCGCCGGTCAGGGTTGTCGCGCCACGCCCGGCAATCAGGATGTCGTCTCCGGCCCCGCCCTGCACGACAGTATCCAGAACGCCACCGCTCAGCATGTCGTCCTGCGCGGTGCCGGTCACGGTGCCATAGCCTTCGGCAACCACGCCCAAATCCTGCAGAGACACACTCAGTTGGGTCAAGCCCGGCTCCTGCTGCGAGCCGGCAAAGATCTGCAACTCGTTCCCGACATGGGCAACTTCGATCACCTCGACATTCTGAAGGCCGCTGGCCAGCGTATCGGCAAAGCTGTCCAGATAGACCAGCTTGCCATCCGGCGTCATCGTCAGCAGCGTGACCCCGTCGTCGCCGCCACCGGCCACCACGAAAACATGGCCGCCCGCTTCGACGACCTTCATGTCCTGAACCGATCCGAACCGGGTGCCAAGCGTGTCGAGGGCATGGTCGGTTGGAACCAGGCTGCCATCCGCGCCCAACCGCATGACGCTGATCGAGTTGCTGCCCGACCCCGCAACCAGAACCCAGGTCTGGCCATGGGCCTGCACGATCTCGAGCGCCGTGGGGGTATGGATGCCCAACGTTGCGAGCGATGCGCCCGTATCGGTCAGGCTCAGACTGCCCGTCATCAGGTCGACTCCGAAGACCTGAACCGTGCTGTCGGCTGCATTGGCCGCAACCACGAATGAACTCGGGCCAACCTGTGCAGCCTGCATCGAATCAGCCTGACCGGCGAGGGACCCAACCTCGAAAAGCGTTCCGTTCGTTTCAATCCGGTATGTCGTGACCTGCGCAGTATCTTGATGGGAAACCGTCACGAATTCGCTTGCCCCGGCGGAGTACTGAACCAGGCTCGTCACGTCCCCACCTCCCGAAACCGCGGCGGCTTCGCCCAAGGCCCCGATCGTGCCGTTCCCGTTCAACTGATAGCCGACAAGCCCCGTCGCGGTGTCGATATCCAGCACGATCCAGTCTTGGGCGCCAAAGGTTACGGGCTGCCCGAACCGCCCGGCCTGAAGGGCAATCGTACTGCCGAAATACTGATCATCATGGAACACGGGCGCGCCGCCCGCTGTCAGTTCCCAAACCGAAATCCCGCCTGTCGCGCCAGTCACGCCGTACAGGTACGTGACACCGTTAAACGTTTTTAAAGCCGTATCGCCGATACCGGAATCGAGCGCCGGGCTTCCCGTTGCCACCACTCTTTCGAACTGAAGATTCACTTTCGATTTCCCCCACGCCACTTGCGGCACACGTCAAGGGTCATCCGAAAGAGAAGCAGGGATCAGAACGAAAATGTGGTGAAAACGAGGATTTCGGTTCCAGTTTTAAACAACTTTTTGGGTTCGACCGCATGAGAAAACAGGCGACAGGAACGAAGATCGAAACACGCTGCGTCTCTGCCTGCCGACCTGCTGTTTGTGGCCACCGATGGTGAGGGCATCATGACGATGAAACAAGGTTCGCAAAAGGCCTCTTTGGCTGACAAGGCACCGGAAACGGGCAAAGATATCACAGCCCGCCACCTGATTGAAAAACAGCTGCGCAAATGGGCCGGTCGCGGCTTTGCGGGCGGTCTCGTTTCGACCTTGCTGACCCTCCCTGCATTGGCCCAGGCCAGCCGAGAAGACCTGGACTCGTTTCAGTTCGCCGAAGTGTTGCCCGGCGTCCGGTCGGTAAAACTGCTTGAGAATGGCGACGTCCAACTCAAGATGCTTGACGGCCGAACTGTTGTCGTGGCAGCCGAAGACGTGCGCGTACTGGACGGCGGCGCGATCATGATCGCCGAGGGCGTCGCCGTCGAGATTGCCCAGTTCGCAGCCGAAGCCGCAGCCGCTGGGGCCGCAGCCGGAGGCGGAGTCGGCGCAGCCGGCGCGGTGTTAGGCGGCATAGGCCTTGCCGGCGCGGCTGCCGCCGGCGGGGGTGGCGGCGGGGATGAAACGCCCGAGCCAAGCCCGATCCCGGCCCCCGAACCGGCACCCGTCACACCTTCTGTCCCTGCGCCCCCCAGCCTGAACCTTGCCGAGCTTCAAGGCACGTCGCTCAACAGTGTCAGCACAGGGGCAGAGGCAGCGGCGGGGGCTGCCGCCGTGGAGGTGACAATCGGCTCGGTCACCACAATCGCCGCGCCCGCGCCCGATGGCACATGGAGCGTATCGCTGACGCAGGCCGAGGCCGCGGGGCTGCCACAGGGGGTGACGACCGTTTCGGTCCGCAGCTTGGACAGTGACGGAAACGAAATATCGGTCGCCACGGCGGATTTCACGGTCGACACGATTGCACCGACGATCTCGATCACCGAGTTTTCAGACGGTGCGGTCATGAACGCCGCCGAAAGCGGTACGGACCTGACTGTCACCGGAATCACTGACGCCGAAAACGGGCAGACCGTCACCGTAAACCTCAATGGCCAGACCTATTCCGGAACGGCGTCAGGCGGCACCTGGAGCGTCACAATCCCGGCCCCGGATCTTACGTCCTTGCCCGACGGAGCGGTCATTTCCGTAACTGCAGATGTCGAAGATCGCGCCGGGAACCCAGCTCTTCAGGCGACAGGCAGTTTCAACACCGACTTCACCGATCCCACAGTGACCCTTGACCCCGTGGCCGGTGGGCAGATCGACCTTGCCGATGTCGGCGCGGACCTGACCCTGACCGGCACGTCTACGGCGGAAGACGGACAGGCCGTCACTGTCACCTTCGCCGGAAACACGTATTCCGGCACCGTCTCTGGCGGTGCGTGGTCAGTTACCGTCCCCGTCGCGGATCTGGCGACCTTGTCCACCGGAGTTCCGGTAGACGTCAGCGTCACCGTCGACGACGCCGCCGGCAATCCGGCGTCGCCGATTTCGGCCTCGGTTCCAGTCGATTTAACCGGCCCGTCCATATCCATCGCTCCTCTGTCGGTCGGGTCAGTTATGAATTCCACGGAAACCGGCTCGGATCTTGTGATCTCGGGAACCACGGGCAACGTGACCGACGGCCAAACCGTAACGGTGAACCTGGACGGACAACCCTATGTTGGTACGGTCTCGTCCGGAAGTTGGAGCGTCACCGTCCCAAGCACTGATCTGATGGCGCTGGCGGATGGTGGCAGTTTCACCATCACCGCCGACGTGATTGATGCGGACGGCCTGTCTGCGCCTCAGGCCAGCATCGGGTTGTCCAAGGACGCCACCGCGCCCATGGTCACCATCGACGCGCTTTCCGACGGCGCCGTCATGAATGCGGCCGAGCAGGCCACGGACCTCACCGTCTCCGGCTCGACGACCGCCGAGGATGGGCAGGCCGTGACCGTCAACCTGAACGGACAGAGTTATTCCGCGTCCGCAACCGGTGGAAGCTGGGCAGTGACCGTTCCGATGGCTGACCTGGCCGCGCTCGCCGACGGGTCCACGATCTCTGTCACGGCGGACGTCTCGGATGCTGCCGGCAACCCCGCTACTCAGGCATCTACCAGTTTCGACACGGATTTCACGGCCCCGACGCTGGCGATTTCGGGCATTTCGACCGGAGCGGTGATGAATGCAACCGAACGGGCTGGCGGTCTTTCGGTCAACGGAACGACGGATGCGCCGGACGGATCGATCGTATCCATCAGCATCGCCCGGGCCGATGGCACGGTCGACGCGACCGGCTCCGCAACCGTCAGCGGCGGCGCCTGGAGCTTCGTGGCGACCAGTGTGGACATCTCCTCGTTGCAGGACGCCGAAGCGTACAACGTTACCGCGACAGTAACCGATCCAGCCGGAAACACCCAAAGCGCGACCACCGGCTTCGCAACCGACTATTCGGCGCCGACGATCACGGTGGACCCGCTACTTGTGGGCGCGACACTTGATGTCGTCGAGAGAGGTTCAGACCTGCCGGTTTCGGGTTCGACCACAGCCGAAGACGGGCAGACGGTCACTGTATCGTTGAACGGTCAGACCTACACGGCCACCGCCAATGGTGGAAGCTGGACAGCGACGATTCCTGCGTCGGACCTTTCAGGTCTGTCGGATGGCGGAAACTACACGATCACGGCCACGGTCGCAGACGCTGCAGGGAACCCGGCCTCGGCCACGCCCGCGAATTTCGCGACCGATTTCCGTCCGATCCTTTTGCTGGACCCGGTGGGCACAAACGACAGCATCGCTCTGGTCGACGCGCAAGCGAACGGCACTGTGATCAGCGGAACATCGTATGGCCTCGCCCCCGGCCAGTCGGTGGATGTGACCGTCAACTCCAACGCGGTGGGGGCCGCGACCGTCGCAGCAGACGGGTCATGGAGCATCTCAGTACCAGCCGCGACTTTCGCAGGGCTCGACGGCGGCGACGCCATCGACGTTCAGGCTACGGCAAGCGTCGCAACAGGGCCTGACCCCGTGCCCGTCAGTGACCAGGTTTTTGCGCATGTGCCCTCGGCTTACACGATCGCCGAATTCGGCCGAACCGGGTCCGAAGTCACACTGGCCGTCTACGCCGACGCAGACCGCGATATCTCCAGCGGCATCGATTACAATGTCGACGCGACCTTCGACCCGACGGTCGTCACCTTCAACGCCGGATCGACGGTTCCAAACCCCGAACTCTTTTCGGAGCTCACTTATTCACCCGGTCCGGGCGCCGTCAACTTTGCCGGTACGGCCCTGACCTTCACCGACCTGTCGCAACCGCTGTTCACCTTCACGATCACGGTGCAAGATCCTTCTCAGCCCATCGCTCTGGCAATAACGACACCGAATGGCGGACCAGCCAAATGGCAAATGGGAACCGATGGCGCCGATATCCTGTCGACCTCGAATGTGGACGACGTCGTTCGAGGCGGCGGCGGCGACGACGCAATTAACCTGACGGGCGCCGGGCGCGATCTGGTCGTGTTTGAAGCGAACCCCGCGATCAACGGCACGGATACAATCACCGGCTTCAATATTGGTCCGGCGACGGATGTGACCGATGCATTGCTCTTCAGCGGGCTTGATGCTTCGACCTTGCGCGGAAGCGGGACAGATATCGAGATTTTGGGGCTGGGAGGTTCTCTTGGCGCGAACACTGGCTTTGTCGGACTGAACACCCAACTGGCCGATCTCGATGTGGGAACCTTGACGACCGCAGCCGAAGGCTTGGGTGGCGCTCAGTCTGGCGATGAGATCTATCTGATGGCCACCGACGGAACCGACAGCGTGCTGGCCAAGGTGGACTATACCGCCTCGGGAACGGCCTCTGTCGACATGATCGCGCACTTTCAGGGGGTTGGCGATCTCGGAAGCCTCAGCAGCGACAACATCCTGCACACGGATCCCACCGGCGCGACCGCCTGATCCAGCGAAGGAACATGCAACATCCCCAAGGGGGTGTTGCCCATAGCGAGCATCGAGAGGGAAAATGGTTCAGAACGACCGGGTCGCAGTGACCACACAGAGACATTCCAAATGCTCTTGGCATCGGTTCACATCCTATGATTTCGCCCGAACCATGGCAGTTTGCGAGGTCGTTGCCTCAGAAATCCCGATCGTCGCAGCTTCATTCCCGATCGGGTTTCTCTCCAACGGCGAATCGCTGCGACCGGTCAGCATCATGTCTGTCTTGGAAGGGGAACCAAACCTCTTCGTCGCAAACGACGGCCGATGGTTGGCACCCTATGTGCCGTCTGTCCTGCGGTGTCACCCCTTTTTCGCGGCGCCGGCCGACCGTCGGCAAGCCGGGCACGAGAGCACCTTTACCTTGCTTGTGGACGAAACGACGGGCCTTGTCACACCAGATTCGACAGGACTGCCGTTTTTCACGTCCGACAAGGCGCCCTCGCAAGAGCTTGGGACAGTCGTCGACTTCATGCGACACTATGTGGCGGAGCAGAGAGCGGCTGAGTCCGCCTGCGCCGTCCTTGCCGAGCTCAAGCTGTTTGCACCCTTGCAATCAGGTGTGCCGCTGAGCCTGGATTTGCCTCTTTGCGGCATCGATTTCACGCGTTTGGCCGAGTTGTCACCCCCCGAAACCTCGCTGATGATGACGAGTGGCGCAATGCAGATCGCATACAGCCATCGGGTTTCGCTCGCTCATTTTGAATGGTTGGGCAAGTTGCAGATGGCCGCCGGCCGAACTCAATCCGCTTGCGCAACCTCCCAGCCGTCGGAACTGGACGGGTTCCTCACTGCGCTCGCTACGGCACAATCCAAGGCCGAAAACGAGGCTTCCCATGCATTTGTTTGAACGGTCTGCGCAGAAAGTACTTGGCTGCATTCTTTTGGCTCTTGTCTCCGCGTGCGAACCCGTGCCGGATCTGGCGCCAGTCGAAATGGCCTTCTCGGCCGGCACGGCCGGAGCGGGCGCTACCGAACCGTCTGAGCGACTGACCAGCAGCGAGTTCGGCCGCCGCATCCGCCAGGCGGTGGAATCCAGTCCGACGCTTGCGAAGTCAAATACGGAAATCGACCTGGCACGCGCGAACCGGGACGTCGCCGAAGGTGCATTTCTGCCGCAGCTGTCCTTGGGATTGAATGCGCGTTCCGAGCGCGTGGATTCGAATGTTTCTGACCTATCGCCCTATCTACGCGTCTCTCAATTAGTCTATGACGGCGGCGCGGCCTCTGGCAATCTGGCCGCTGCTCGGGCCAGGATTTTGGAAAGCCGCGGCAGCCAATTGCAGACGGCTTCCGCGACCGCATTGGCCGCAATCGAGGCCTATGTTTCGGTTCTGAACCGGCGCGAGCTTGTTGACATTGCTCGGCAGAATGTAGCGGCGCACGAACAGATCGAACGGCAGATTTCCGAGAGGACCGACATCGGAGCCGGATCGACTGCCGACCTTCTGACCGCCCGGTCCAGGATCGCAGATGCCCGCACGAAACTGGCCAACGCGCAGGCGCAGGCTGATCGGTCCATCGCCCGTTTCCGGGAGATATTCGGCTATGACCCCGGTGCTTTACCCGCTCCGCTTCCCGCGCCCGTATTGAACAGAAGCGACAGCCAGATCGTGCTGAACAGCCCACAGGTTCGACGCACGGATGCGGCGCTTCTTGCCGCTAGGGCCGAGCAGTCGGCGGCCTTGGGCAGGCGCCAACCGGATATCCGCGTATCCGCCTTCGCCAACCAGGACGACAATCATGACGCGAATTTCGGAGTGGACCTGTCCGTCAATTACGAGATTGACAGCACCGGCAAACGGCGAGCCGAAATCGCCGCTGCCTCGGCGCGCATCAAGCAGGCGGAATTCGAGCGGGAAACGCTGATCCGCGAAATCGGCCGCGAACTTGGCTTCATTCGGTCAGACCAGAAAGCCGGTGCGGAACGACTGAAAGAGGCGCGCCGCGCCGTTCAGGCAAACATCCAGAATGTTTCGGCGATGCAAGAGCAGTTCAAGATCGGCCGCAGCAGCCTGATCGAAATTCTGGATGCACAACGCGATCTGGTCGCCGCGCAGGAGCGGATGATCCTCGCCGAGCAGAACTTTTTCCTGACCAATTACGCCGCCATCAGCCTGACCGGCGACATCCTCGACCTGTTTGATATCCAACTGGAAAACTGGAACGGCATGCCATGACCTCGGAGCGCCCGGAACCCACAAAGCCGAACTTCAAAGCACTGGAGCGTTGCCTTCTGCACGTCGCAGCCGAATTGGGGCGGCCACTGACGCCATCGCGGGTCATTGCGGCCCAGCACAACCCGGAAAAGGGGTTGAACGTCAAAGAGACATTGGCTCTCGCTCAGGATGCCGGCCTGCAGGCCGGTTTTGGTGCACGTCGACTGGAAGACTTCGACGATGTGCTGGCACCTGCTGTTCTTTTGATGCAGGGCGACAAGGCGGTCGTCTATCATGGACGGGGTCACGGCGGAGACCTGTTGATCTTTGACCCTGAACTGGACAATGGCGTTTCGGAAATGCCCCAAGAGACGGTTGCCTCGCTTTATTCCGGTTATGCCATATTGTTCCGTAAGGCCCACAGGGACGGTCCGAAGCCGGACACCAGGGACGACGGTCACTGGTTCTGGTCGGCCCTGATGGCGAACCGCTGGTCCTATGCGCAAGTCGCTCTGGCTGCCGCCATGACCAACTTTCTGGGTCTGGCCACATCGGTCTTCATCATGGTCGTCTACGACCGGGTACTTCCCAACGAGGCGACGGAATCCCTTGTCGCGCTGACGGTCGGCGTCGGTCTTGCGTTGCTGTTTGATTTCATCCTCAAGATCTTGCGGGCCGGGTTCATCGACAGGGCCGGCCAGAGGGCCGACATGCTGATGGGGCGACGGATCTTCAACCAGATTCTGAACATCCGGATGCAATCGCGCCCCGGGTCGATTGGCGCCATGGCGAGCACCGTCCGCGAATTCGAAACCCTGCGCGAGTTCTTTACGTCAGCCACGCTGGTTGCCGTCGTCGACCTGCCCTTCATCGCGTTGTTCATTTTCGCGATCTACCTGGTGGGCGGTCAATTGGCGGCCATTCCGGCGCTGGCGGTGCCTGCGGTCCTGCTGGCGGGCTTGGTGGTGCAACCCTTTCTTTCCCGGCTCGCGGCACGGAATTTTGACGAAGGGCAGTCCAAGCAATCAGTATTGGTGGAAACTCTGGCCGGTCTAGAGACGATCAAGACCACGACGGCCTCGAACCGGATGCGCAAGCGCTGGGAAGAGGCGGTCGAGCGGCATTCGCAAAACGGGATCAAGAGCCGGGCGATCACCCAGTTCGCGCTTAACCTGACCGGATTCGTGCAACAGGCCGCGCAGGTTCTCATCGTCTTCTACGGGGTATTCCTGATTGCCGACGGTCACGCCAGCATGGGTGCCCTCGTTGCATCGGTCATGTTGACCGGTCGGGCCTTGGCCCCGCTGGGGCAGGTTGCGCAAACACTGACGCGGGTCAATCAGGCGCGCAGCGCCTATCGCAACCTGCAATCTCTGATGTCGGCAGACTGCGAACAGCCAGCAGGACAAACCTGGATCAGCCGGCCCGGCTTTGCAGGCCGCGTTTCCTTCAATAATGTCTGCTTCGCCTATCCCGGTCAGGAAGAAGATACGCTGCGAAACGTGACCTTCACCATCGAACCCGGGGAAAAGGTCGCAATTCTTGGGCAGATCGGCTCGGGCAAGAGCACAATTGCCCGGTTGCTTCTGGGACTGTACCAGCCGCGATCGGGGTCGGTTCTTCTGGACAATATCGACATCCGGCAGATTGACCCGGGCGACCTGCGGAGAAGCATTGGATCGGTTCTGCAGGACATATGGCTGTTTTCAGGATCCGTGCGTGACAACATAGTCAGCGGCGCCTATCGGCCCAGCGAGGAAGACCTGATCCGCGCCGGCCACATCGCCGGAGTCGAAGATTTCGTGAACCGACACCCCAGCGGCTACGACCTGCAACTGGCAGAGCGCGGCGAAGGTCTGTCAGGGGGTCAGAGACAGACCATCGCCCTGGCACGGGCCTTGATCGGGCGACCACCGGTCCTGATCCTGGATGAACCGACAAGCGCAATGGACGTAAAGTCAGAAGCCGAGATTATCCAGCGCCTCAAGACGGCCACAAAAGGAACCACGACCATCGTCGTCACCCACAGAACCAGCCTTCTAGAGATGGTGGAGCGGGTGATCGTCATCGAGAACGGCAGGATCGCCGCCGACGGCCCCAAGTCGATACTGACCCATCGCGCCCGCAGTACACGGAGGCATCTGAATGTCGCGGCATCCTGATTTTGCTTCCCTTGAGCGGGAACTGCGCGGCCGCCCGGGCGCGCGAGGTTCGGTTCTGCTGCTGGTGACCTTGAGCTGCATCCTGGTTGCGGGTGTCTGGGCGTATACCACCGAACTGGATGATGTCGTACGCGCCGATGGGCGCATTGTACCGTCGGCCGATGTTCAAGTCATCGAGGCCACCGAACCCGGCGTTCTGTTGGCCCTGCATGTTCGCGAGGGTCAGGTCGTCGACAAGAATGAGCTGTTGATGGAATTCGACGCCACGCAACTTGACAGCGACCTGGACCGCGAACGGCAAAAGGCCTTTGGGTTGATGGCAAAGGCACAAAGGCTACAGGCCGAGATCGATGGAACCGATCTGAGGTTTGAGGACGATCTGGTCCGGCAGGCGCCCGAAGTCGTCCAGTCCGAGACGGCCTTGTATCTGGGGCGGCAGGCGGAATTGGCCGATGAGATCGCGATTCTGGAGCGACAACGCGAACAACGCCAGCGCGAGTATGAAGAAGGTTTGGTCGACAAGGTCACGGCGGAAGAAACGCTCAAGGTCCTGGCGGAGGAACGTGCCCTGATCGAACCCCTGGTTAAACGCCAGATGGAGCCGGCGACGACCTTGATGGCCCTGCGCCGCAGCGAAGCCGAATGGAAAGGGCGCAAGGTCAGAGCCGAGGCGGCCACATTGCGGCTGAACACCGGGTTGAGCGAAATCGATGATCGGATCAAGGCCGCCCGCAGCCGGTTTCGCACGTCGGCCTTGACCGACCTTGCCTTGGTCACGGCCGAATTGGCCGCACTGGAGCCGACGCTGCCCGCGCTGGAAAACAGAGCCTCGCGGGCGCAGGTCCGAGCACCGATCAAAGGAATCGTCAACCGATTGCACCGCAGCACACTGGGCGGCTTGGCCCGCAGCGGAGAGGAGTTGGTCGAGATCGTCCCCTTGGATGACAGCCTGCTGGTCGAAGCCTACGTCCGGCCCGAGGACATTGCCTTTCTGCGTGCAGGCCAGAAGGTCAGGGTCAAGATAACGGCCTATGATTTCGCGCGCTATGGCGCACTTGACGGTGAAATCATCCGCATCGGTGCCGACACGATCACCCGATCCGAGCGCAACGACGAAGAGGTTTTCGTGGTCGAGGTGCGGACCGAAGACAAGCTGCTGGACGCGGCAGGGAACCCTGTCGAGATCATTCCGGGTATGATCGCCGAGGTCGACATTCTGTCCGGGCGGAAAACCGTCCTGGAGTATCTGTTGCAGCCGGTTCTGAAGATCAAGAACCGCGCGTTCAGGGACTAGGGCACGCCAACTGCGTCAATTGGAGGACGTCTTGAACTGTTGGTCGAACAAACCCCGGAATCTGCCGTTCATTTCCAGCAATTCATCCAGATTGCCTTGTTCGACCACCTGCCCGTCTTGCACCACCATGATTTTGTCCGCGCCCAGCACCGTCGACAGCCGGTGCGCGATGACGATCGTGGTGACGTTTTCGGTCAATCTGTCCAAGGCGTCCTTGACCAGGGATTCGGAATCCGCATCCAAAGCACTGGTGGCTTCGTCCAGCAACAGGATCTCGGCCTTGCGCAGAATGGCCCGGGCGATGGCCAGGCGCTGTTTTTGCCCACCCGACAGGAAGGCTCCGTTTTCGCCAACCTGCGTATCATAACCTTTGGGCAGCGCCATGATGAAGTCATGCGCATGCGCAGCACGCGCCGCCTCGATGACCTCTTCGTCGGTGGCATCCGGTCGGGCAAAGCGCAAATTCTCCATCACGGATGTCGAAAACAGGAAAGTGTCCTGGCCTACAAACGAGATTTTGCGCCGCAACGATGCAAAACTGACATCCTGCAAGTTCTGCCCGTCGATTTCAACGGTACCACTTTTGGGATCGTAGAACCGCATGATCAGGCCGAAGATGGTCGATTTTCCGCCGCCGGATTGCCCCACCAGCGCGGTCGTCTTGCCAGCCTCGAAGGTAGCGCTCAGCTTTCGGATGACCGGGTGCGAACCGCGATACCCGAACGTGACGTCCTTCAGGCGAATTTCACCGGGCCCCGGAGCAAGGTCGATTGCCCCCGGCTTTTCGCGCATCGGGTCTTCCTGATCCAGCAACTGAAACATCATACCGATCGGCACCAATGTGGTTTCGATCGCCACACGCATGCGCGACAGCCGTTTGGCCGGCTCGTAGGCCATCAGAAGAGCCGTGATGAACGACATCAACTGACCCGCCGATGGCGGCTCGCTGCCGGCGAGTCCCATCGTCGAAACCACGAGAACGCCCGCCACCGCCAATCCGGCCAAAAGCTCCATCAAGGGGCTTGCGATCGCCTGCAGCTTGGCGATCGAGTTGGCGCGGCGTTCGACCGAGCGAATGGCGCCGTGCATCCGGTCGACCATCATGTCCTCGAGCGCAAAAACCTTGATCACCTTGATGCCGGCCGAAGTTTCCTGAAGCACCTTGATGATCTCTGCCAGCGATTTCAGCTCGGATTCCATGATGACGCGCACGCTTTTCAAAAGCGCCCTCACGCCCCACAGGGCCAATGGCCCCACCACAAAGAACATAACCGACAGAACCGGTTGCTGGTAGACCATCACAAAGACCAGGCCGACCAGCGTCAGGGCGTCTCGAACGAAACTGGTGACGATGACATCCACAAGACGCCGCGCGGCCTGGGCCCCATTGGTCACGCGCATCAAAAGACTAGACGACTCGGTCTTGGCAAAAAAACCGACCCCGCGGGTGATAAGCTTGTCGTACAGCTTTTCCTGCTGCTCGGCGATGATGCGGTTACCGGCGCGTGCCAGAAACACGGCCTGAGCATAGGAGGCCACCGCCTTGGTGAAAAACAGCGCAACGACCCCGAGCGCAATCCAATAAACCTGCGATTGCATTTCGGGGGTGGTCATCGCGTCCACGATGCTTTCCATCATCCACGCGGTTCCGGCTGTCGTCGCGGCCACGATCGCCATGGCGACCATTGCGATGGCATAAAGCCGCCACTGCGCCCGCAGACTATCGCCCACCAGCCGGCCGATATGGCCGGAGCGCCACTTGGCCCAGGTCTTTCCGATCATCAGGGTCTCCAAACGTTCTGACGCCTTGTTGCGTGTCAGAACCGGATTTGCAAGTTGTCAAAGCGCCGACCGGCAAAGCCGTGCCACGACGCACAGAAGCCTTCAGTTAGGGGCTGAACTCGAAAATACCAGTGCCAATGCGGGTTTTCGTCAAAGCATCGGGTGACCAAGACCTGTCGGGCCGTTCGCTCCGAAACTCTATCACCGCCACTCGACGTCGCCCAGAAAGATGTAACCGGCGCCGTAGATGGTCTTGATCAGGCGCGGGTTCTTGGGGTCTTCTCCCAGTTTGGTACGCAGCCGCGATATGCGCACGTCCATCGCCCGGTCAAAGCTTTCGCCCGCAGCCCCGCCCAAAGCCTCCTGCATCTGCGCTCGACTGATCAGGCGTTTGGGGCTTTCCAGGAACAGCCGCAGAACTTCGCCCTCGGCATGGCTGAATGCGGCTTCCTCACCGGTATCAGTCAGCAGAACATAGCGGTCGAAACACGCCGTCCAGCCATGGAACCTGGCCACCTGCGATTGCTGCACCTGGGATCTGGGCGCACGCAGACGGGCGCGGATGCGGGCCACCACCTCAGCTGGGTCAAAGGGTTTGGTGATGTAGTCATCGGCCCCCAACTCCAGCCCCGTCACCCGGTCCTGCACCTGTGCCCGACCCGAAATGATGATGACCGCCGCACCCTGTTCAAGCGCCAGCCGGTGCACCAGCGCCAATCCGTCGGTGTCGGGCAGCGACAGGTCCACGAGGCACACATCCGGCGTGACCCGTTTCAGAGACGCTTCGAATTCGCGGGCGCGGGCAAAGCTCTGGGTTCGAAATCCAGCGTCTTCAAGCGCTTCGGTCAGAATCCGGCGGATTTCCGGCTCGTCGTCCAGAATGGTCACCAGGGGTTGCGTCATGAGGCGGCCTCGGTTCGGATCAGCGCGGACAATTGCGCGCGGGTGAAGGGTTTGCGCAGGACCGGCGCCTTGGCAAGAGCTTGACGGTGCAGCGGGTCATCATAGGGCAACGAGGTCATCAGGATCACCGGAATTGGTAGAGCAAGTCGTTCGATCAGATCAATGCCGGTGGCAGTGCCCTCCAGCCGAATATCGGACAAGATCAGCGAGATGTCATTCAAACTGGCGGTCAGTGCCAGCGCCTCATCCGCCGAGGTCGCCTCGA